>CAMHDJ010000039.1 GCA_946183915.1 uncultured Bacteroidales bacterium
CCCCTCAGCCTGAGCCTCCCCAGCCCGTTGCTACCCCTCAGCCGGAGCCTCCCCAACCCGTTGCTACCCCTCAGCCTGAGCCTCCCCAGCCCGTTGCTACCCCTCAGCCTGAGCCTCCCCAGCCCGTCGCTGCCCCGACACCGGAGCCACCCCAGCCCGTTGCCGCGCCGACGCCTGAGCCTCCCCAGCCCGTTGCCGCCCCGACCCCTGAGCCACCCCAACCCGTCGCCGCGCCGACGCCGGAGGAAGCCCCCGTGGCACCCGCCATGCCGGCAAAGCCTGCCAAACCCGCCAAGCCGGCCAAGGCCCCCAAAGCGCCCAAGCCTCCGAAGGCGCCCAAGCCTGCCAAGCCTGCGGGAGAGAAAAAGAAATTCCCCATCCTGGCCGTCATCATTCCGGTCGTTGTGCTGATTGCCGCCGCAGCGGCCTACTTCCTCTTCCTGCGTCCGGATCCCCATCGGGAGGCCGCCGAGGCCCAGCTGGCCACCTATCAGAAGGAGGTGGACAAGTGCAAGACGCTGATCGAGGAGAGTGTCGACGAGAAATCCAGGAGACTGCTTGACGCTCAGCGACTTCTTGACTCGGTGATTGTGCCGGCCGAAAACCGCTATGCCGAGGTGATGCCTGATGAATACAACCAGTCGAAGGCCCTGCAGGAGACACTGGAGGCCAAGCGTACCGAGGCCGCCCAGTGGTGGGCCGACCGCGCCTTCAACACCCTGAAGGAGGATGGCGACTACGAGACCTCGTGCAAGTACTACCGCGTGGCCCTGTCGCTGCACGAGATGCCCTCCATCCGGGCCGAGTACAACGACGTCAGACAGCAAATGAAAGAACAACGATAGGTTACACTAAATGAAGAGATTATTCCTTGTCCTGATGATGATCGGCCTCGCTGCAACGGTTGCGGCGCAGGATTGCTACACCTCCAACCGGAGCAAAGGCATCGAGGCCTTCAACAACAAACGGTACGACGAAGCCATCAGTTACTTCAACCAGGCCACCAAGTGCGCCCCGCGCACCAATGACTTGGACCGGCAGATACAGCGTTGTGTCGACGAGAAGCGCAAGTTGGCCCGCAAGAGAGCGCAGGAAGCCGCCAAGGAGAACCCCGAGGCCGGCAAGGTCAAGGCCGAGGGAAGCGCCACGACCCGTACCACCGAGGTCGTGCAGCCCACACCTCCGCCCGAGCCCCCGAAGCCCGAGGTGAAGGTGATGTACACGCGCTACGAGAGCAACTGCACCGACGGCCTGGCCGGCAGCAGCCTCACGATGTGGCTGAGTGTCAAGAATATGCAAGGCAAGCGCCTGATGGCTCGCTGCTACATGTCGCCCGAGACGGGCGGCACACAGGCCGTCGTGGCCAACGACCCGCGCGGGAAATACACCGTCTTCGGCGGCCGCTCCGGCCAGCAGAAGGAGTTTATCATCATTGAAGAGGAGGACTACTTCTCCGCCACCTTCTTTGTCCCCTACAGCGTGATGGACCTCAAGGGGAACTACGGCGAGCAGATGCTCAAGACCGATCTCTATGTGTATGAGGAGATTGCCGACCCGTCGAAGGAGAACATGAAGGTCTTTCCCGGGGCCGAGGCCCACGAGAGTTTCCCGCTGCACCCGGTCACCATCACGGTCAACGGCGGCACGAAGGACGTCACCGTGCCGGTCGACTACGGGGGAGGCATGCTTGACCTCAACATCACCACCTGCGACGACAACCTCAAGTGGGGCCCGCTGCCCGACTGGATCCGCGTCGACCTGGGCGGCGTGCAGGTGAGCGAAAACACCGCCCCCGAGAGTCGCGAGGCCGTGCTGCACGTCGGCTCGGCCAACGGCGGCCCGAGCATCGCCATCCGCGTCGTGCAGGAGGGCCTCACGCTCGACAAGATCGAGGCCAAAGTCAACGAGGTGAAGCTGGAAGAGCACGTGGTGGACAACTCGTACGGCGCCGAGGTGCTGAAGATGCACCTCTCGATCGACATCAAAGGCGCCCAGGGCCGCAAGATGAAGGCCGTGGCCTTGTTCTATGCCGACGACGGGGTGACCCCGCTGATGGACAAGTACGGCAAGGAGGTGAGGGGCCAGGGCCTCGGCACCATCAACTCGAGCAACGCCTGGTTCGACGACTTCGTCATCCGGGCCTACTACAACCACTTCGTCAACGCCGTCAATCTGCTTGGCAACGAGGCCTTTATCTATATCGGCATCTCGTTCGACGACGGCGAGACGTGGACGACCCGCAGCGGCCCCTACAAGGTGACCTGGTAGCCTCCGGCAGGCATCCGCCAGGCATCAACTAGGCATCAACTAGGCATCAACCAGGCATCCCCTCTGCATCATCTCTGCATACAGCCCTACGGCGTGCGGAGATGATGCTTTTTTAATTGTGTGATAATCATGCTGATTATGAGTGCGGTGGGTTGTTTTGGGGCTTGTTTCGGCGGAGCCTGTCTGGCGGCCGGAGGGCAAATTGTGGCTCTGTGCCGCCGTCGGATGCGGTTTCGACCCGGCGGAAACGGGGACGATGGGTGTTTGTAACCGGTTGTGTTATAACGGAATGTATATTTATTTGCAAAAATATTTGGCCATGTCGGAAAAAAGTAGTACTTTTGCACCCGTTTTCAAGAGTTGGAAATGGCGGGATAGCTCAGCTGGTTAGAGCGCTGGATTCATAACCCGGAGGTCATCAGTTCAAGTCTGATTCCCGCTACGATTTTTGGTTAATAAATTTTAATGGTTGTAAACTGAAGGGCTGACGAGTCGCAAGACACGTTCAGCCCTTCGGTGTTTTCTGCTGTGGAAGCGGGAGGGCGGACGGTCAGGGCTCGCGGTGGCACTGGTCGCGGTGGCGCAGGTAGTCGCGCCAACCGGAGCCGGTCTCGTGCGAGAAGGAGCCGCAGCCCTCGGCGCGGGCCTGCTGGCGGTTGTCGTAGCGGCGTTGCATCTGCTCAGGCGAGCGGTACTGGTAGTGGTCGACGGGGATGCGCTGCGGGGCCACGAGGCCCCAGGGGTGCGGGTAGCGCCAGCGGCTGAGCCAGACGAGCAGGGGCGAGTGGCGCATGAAGCGGCGTTCGGCACGCCGGGTGGGCAGGCTGTAGCGCAGCCGGGGGCGGTCGACGGCAAAGTCGCCGCTCAGCAGGTGCTCGTCGAGGTCCTCGTGGGTGATGACGTAGTCGGTGCTGCTTTTCTTGACGGTGCGGTAGAACCAGGGGATGCGGCCGAGGAAGGAGCGCACGTCGCCCGGGTAGAACTCGTCGGCGTCGAGGCGCACGCACCACCAGTCGCCGAGGTGCATCTCGTGGCGGAAGGCGCGGAAGGCGCGGGCGCGGAGGCCGATGTGGAAGGGGCCTTCGTAGCGCAGGAAGGGGACGATGCGCGGCTCGCTGGCGGCCAGTCGCTGGACGAGCTCCCAGGTGCCGTCGGTGCTGCCGTTGTCGATCACGACGATGCGGTCGCTCCAGCGGCAAGCGTCGAGCAGGCTGGCGCCCACGACGTCGGCTTCGTCTTTGACTACGAGGAGGCTGTATATCTTCATATCCGGTCGCGGTGGCGGGTGATTTTCTGCCAGTAGTATTGCAGGGGGTGGGTGTATTTCAGCTGTTTCCAGGGGCGCGAAGAGTGGGGCCGGTGCACGACGGGGTTGTCCAGCATCAGCCGGTTGCGGAAGCCGAGGTGGATGGACTGGTGGGAGATGGTGACGTCGTACCACGACTTCTCGGGGTCGAGCCGGTCGAAGTCGCAGGCTTGCAGCAGGCTGTGGGTGAGGAGTGTGCAGCAGAAACTGAAGCGTTTGCGGGTGTCGACGGTGGTGCCGCGGAGGCGGGTGGCGTAGCGGTAGGGGAAGTTGATGCGGCCGTCGGTGTCGACGGTGACGGCGGCCACCATGCCCACGCCGTCGGTGGCCATGGCTGCGAGACGGCTCAGGGTGTCGGGACGGACGAGGACGTCGCTCTCCACGATGACGAGATGGGCCCCTTCCGCGAGGGCGCGCCGGCGCGCATCCTGGAGGGTGAGGCGGTAGTTGGGCGAGGGATGGTCTGTGCGGTCGGCCCAGTTGACGAGGCGGAAGCCGTGGGTGCGGGCCTGTTCGGCCAGCAGGGCCGTGTTTTCAGGGGTGCTGAAGTCGTTGTAGACCGTGAGGTCGAGGCCGCCGTCGGTGTGCAGAAGGGCCTCGATGGCCTCGCGCGTGGTGTCGGGCGAGTCCTTGACGGGCATGATGACGTGGAGGGATGGCATGGCGTTAGAAGATGTGTCCGATGTTGATGAAGAGGTAGGGCTCGCGGCTGAGGGTGGTGTAGCCCAGGCTGGCGCCGATGGGTCCGATGATGGTGCTGTAGTGGTAGGCGGCCTGCAGTCCGACGACGAGGTTGTCGGCGGCGGGCTGGGCGAGGTCGTCGGTGTGGTAGGCGGCGGCAGCGCGCAACTGTATGTAGTGGTTCTTGTGGAGGTGGTACTGCAGCTGCAGCTGTGCGGCGGCCAGATGGCGCTCGGTGAGCTCGATATGTCCCAGGCCCGCAAAGGGGACCTGCTGCTCGACGACGAGGCCGAAGTAGTTGCCGCCCATCAGGTTGGAGTAGGCCAGCGGGGGCTTGTGGCCCAGCAGGAGCCGCGAGTAGAGCATGGGTTGCAGCGCCCAGCGCGAGGCCAGGGGCAGGTTGAGGCGCCAGTGCACGTTGATGTCGCTCAGGCCCGCCGTGCCGTCGAAGCTGTAGAAGTTGGTGGTGCGGTAGGCGTAGGTGGCGTGGAAGCGGGTGCCGCGCGAGGGGAAGTACCAGTCGTTCTCGGTGTTGAGGTCGGCGCTGGCGTGGTAGGAGATGTAGTGGTCGTTGACGAGGTCGGGTATGTCGCCGCTGGCGGCGAGGAGCTGACCGTAGTAGTTGAAGTAGTCCCACCGCAGGCCGGCATGGATGGTGTAGCGGTGGAGGCGCAGGTCGAGCGGGGTGAGGTCGACAGAGTGCTGGCGGTAGCGCACGTTGTGGGTGCGGGTGCCGGCGGTGTAGATGTCTATGTCGTTGACCCGGAGGGTGTAGGCCAGGGTGGGGTTGAAGCCCGGACGGCTGGTGAGCATGGTGGCCTCGGCTCGTGCCATGCTGCGGCGTCCCAGGCGAAGGGTGCCGGCGAGCCCCATGGGAAGTGTGGTCTTCAGGGGGAACTTGATGCCCAGTTGGATGGCTCCCATCTCCTCGGAGTCGAACCGGAAGCCGGCGCTGGCGATGGGCACGCGGGTGATGGTGGTGGAGGGTCGTTGCTCGTCGGTGGCGACGGGCATGGCGTTCCTGGCGTCGGGCCGCGGATAGGCCACGCTGTCAATCTGGTGGTGGCGGCGCAGGGCGATGAGGCGGTCCCAGAGTCGGCGGCTGGCCTCGTCGCCGCGACGCAGAAGCGTGTCGATGGAGGCGCTGGAGAAACTGGCGGCGCTGTAGCCGCTGACGTCGACGTAGATGAAGAGGTCGCTCAGCTTGATGTTGTCGTTGAACTTGTTGCGGCTGTTGATACTGATGAGCTGCCCCATGACGGCCCCCACGTCGTTGATGTCCTCCGGGCGGGTCATGAGGTCTTGCACGCTGACGCCGATGACGATGTCGGCCCCCATGGCGCGGGCCACGTCGGCCGGATAGTTGTTGCGCAGGCCGCCGTCGAGGAGTATCATCTGTCCCATACGGACGGGGGTGAACACGCCGGGAATGGCCATCGACGCCCGCATTGCCTGGATGAGGTGGCCGCTGTGGAAGACGACCTCGCGGTTGGTGACGATGTCGGTGGCCACACAGGCAAACGGGATGGGGAGGCTGTCGAAGCTGAGACTGTCGAGATAGTCGGTGCAAAGCCTCCGGAAGAGGAGGTCCAGATTGCGCCCTCGGATGAGGCCACCCCGTTGGGGCTGGCTGCCGCCGAGGCCGCGTATGACGGCGTAGGTGTTCTGCTCTTCGCGCTGACGCAGTGTGAGATAGGCTGGATCGGTGCGGTCGCTCAGCAGCGTTGCCCAGTCTTGGGAGCGCACAAGCGAGTCGAGGAAGTCGGTAGAGTAGCCGATGCTGTAGAGGCTCCCGATGAGAGCTCCCATGCTGGTGCCGCAGACGATGTCGATCGGGAAGCCGGCTTCCTCGATGACCTTCAGGGCACTGATGTGGGCAACGCCTTTGGCGCCGCCGCCGCTGAGCACCACGGCCACCTTGGGCCGGTCGGGTTGGGCGGTGAGGCTACAGGCCGTCAGTAGTATCAGTAGTAGAGTGGTGAGTCTTTTCATATAGCTTGTGGGTAGATATCTTTGCGGACACGCAGCCCTTGCAGCAGGCCACGGAGCAGCAGGTAGACCATAAAGGCCAGCCATAGGATGTTGTTCCACCGTTCGGTGGTCAGCCCATCGGTGGCGTTGGTCAGCGCTTTCAGGCCAAAGTAGAGGGCGAAGAAGGCGCCGGTGGCGATGAACATGGCGTTGCGCATGGTGCGGCTGGCGGTGGCACCGACGAAGATGCCGTCGAAGAGGAAGGCGGCGAAGCCGCACACAGGGATGGCCAGGACCCAGACCAGGTAGTCGCCAGCGGCATCGATGAGGGCGGTGTCGGAGGTGAAGATGTGGAGGAACTGTTGGCTGAAGAGGGCGTAGATCAGGGTAAAGAAGACGGTGAGGATGAGGCCCCAGAGGAGGATGAGGCGCACCGAGAGGCGCAGATTGTGGGGCTCGCGGGCCCCGATGTAGCGGCCAACCAGGCTTTCACCGGCATAGGCGAAGCCGTCCATGATGTAGCTGAAGAGGGTGAAGAACTGGAGCAGCAGGGCGTCGATGGCCAGCACCTCGTCGCTGATGCGGCCGCTGGCGGCGGTGATGAAGGTGAAGACGGCCGAAAGGCACACGGTACGGAGGAAGATGTCGCCGTTGACCTTGAAGAAACGCTTCATGTCATCCCAGCGCAAGGCCTCGGCAAGAAGCCTCCCTTTTTCCAGTTTCCACTTCCCACTCTCCGCTCTGAATTTGCGCCTCAGGAAGAAGATGCCCAGGGCGAGGCCCGAGTAGTTGGCGATGACGGTGCCCAAGGCAACGCCGGCGATGTCCCAGTGGAGCACGAGTACAAAGAGGAGCGACCCGGCGATGTTGACCAGGTTGAGGATGATGGCGATCCACATGGGGGTCTTCGAGTCCTGCATGCCGATAAACCACCCCTTGATGGCGTAGAGTCCGAGGGTGGCCGGGGCAGCCCAGATGCGGACGAAGAAGTAGGTCAACGCCAGGCGAAGCACCTCGGGGCTCCCCTCGAAGACGAGCAGTGCAAGCCGTGAGATGGGCCATTGCAGCCCGATGAGGATCAGGGCGATGGAGAGGGCGATGACGCATGCGCGGATGAGGGTCTTCAGCGCCTCGTCCCATCGCTGGGCTCCGAAGGCCTGGGCGGTGAAGCCGCTGGTGCCCATGCGCAGGAATCCGAAGTTCCAGTAGATGAGGTTGAAGATGGATGTGCCGATGGTGATGGCGCCGATATGGGTCGACGAGAGGTGCCCGACAATGGCCATGTCCACCATGCCGAGCAGGGGCACGGTGATGTTGGTGATGATGTTGGGCAGTGCCAGCCCGAGGATGCGGCGGTTCATTCGGCTACTCTATCGTGCAACTGGCGGTGTTGAGGACCCGTTTGGTGGCGCGGTCGCTGACGAAGGCGATGACGTGGCAGTTCTCCAGGCGGATGCTTTCGTCCTTGACGCGGTAGGTGCTGAACGAGGCTTGGCGCCTCTCGCCGGCGGTGCCGGTGGCGTCGACCTCGGCGCCCCACACGTCGGTCATCACGTCGCGCAGCATGTGGTTGTGCACATAGTCGTCGATTATCTCGCTGCCGTGCGACTGGCGGTAGACCAGCGAGTCTTCGACCAGCGCCAGCGTGAGGGTGAGCGGCGCGCTGTAGTTCTGCACGAACTGCAGGCCCACCGTGATGTCGAGGGCCCGTTCGGAGGCTTCGGTGGCTTTCACTTCGACGCCCAGCACGGGACTTTCGCCGAGGGCGCTCTGCAGGTCGGCCGTGATGTTGCTCATGGCGCCGCTGTAGGTGCGGCTCTTGTCGCGGTTGATGTAGGCGGAGGGGATGGCGTTGATGCCGTAGTAGTTGTCCCATGCGGTGCCGTCGTCGGTGCGGAGGTCGGGGTCGTTGGGGAAGGGAATGCCCTGTCCCACAGGGTGGTTGACCGAGATGACGACCAGCTTGTCGCCCAGCTGCTCGTGGGCGGCGTCGAGGGTGATGTCGGCATCGGGGCAGTTGGGGCATTTGGGACCGGTGAACTTCTCGACGAGCACCCGCTGGTCGGTGCCGACAGCGGGGCCGTCGGTCCACGTGGCGCCGATGCCGGCAAAGAGGGTGTAGGAGCCGTCGTCGGCAGGCTCTATCTTGTCGCACGCGGCCAGCATCAGGGCTGCGGCGCAGAGGGTCAGTATGCTTTTCTTCATTATTATTATAGTTTTTTAACTCAAAACTCTTAACTCTTAACCGATCAGAAGCTGGTTGTCAGGCTGAAGGTGAGGCCGTTGCTGGCGGGCACCTGGCGGCAGACGCCACCGATGCAGAGCAGACCTTCGCGCTGTTTGCCGTAGCCCAGCTGCAGACGGGTGGTGCCGTGGGTGTAGCCGACGGCCACGCTGGGGTAGTTGCCGATGCCGTCGTTGTAGGCGTACTGGTCGCTCAGCGAGACGAACCAGTGGGTGCCGGGGTTCCACTCGACGAAGCCCATCACCCAGTCGCCGGCGCGGCGGTCGGTATGGCCTCGGGCCTCATCGTAGAAGCTGTCGCTGCCGACCCACTCGGCCTTGAAGTGCAGCGAGTGTTTCTTGTTGACGCGCCAGTGCAGGTCGCCCACCACGATGTGGTTGTGGTAGAGGTCGGGCTCGTGGCCTTCGACCACGGGGTTGAACTCCTGGTAGCAGTAGATGGCGGTGAGGGTCAGCTTCTTGCTGAGTTTTTTCTCCACTTCGAGGCTGGCGTCGGTGTAGAAGTGCTGGCCGAGGCCGGTCCAGGTGGCGGTGTAGCCCTCGGTGCCGGCGCCGCCGGTCTGGGTGGTGTCCAAGCCGTAGATGGTGGAGGCGTTGAGGGTCACGTCGGTGCCGTACTTGCCGCCGAGCAGGGTACCCTTCTTGAAGCGGTAGGCCACCTCGCCCTGCACGCCGTTCTCGCCGATCACCTGGGTGGCGTAGGGGTAGAGCGTCAGCGAGGGGTAGGTGTACTGGCGGTTGATGGCGGGTATGTAGTTGATGTAGAGCATCTCGCCCGTCTGGCTACGCGACGACTTGAAGCTCATGTTGTCCACGTGCTTGGCCTGCAGGCTGGCGCTGAGTCCGCGGCGCGAGTAGCCGAGGTTGACCATCAGCGCCTCACCGGGGCGGTAGATGTAGCCGTTCATGATCGAGGGGTCCTGCCCCTTGCGGGCGTACTCGCTCTGGAGGGTCCAGTGGCCGTAGTCGAGGTTGAGGCGCACGGCGGCGGCGCCGACGTTGAGCGGCAGGTTGAGTCGCCGCTCGGGGTCGGCGGCCGAGGGGATGCTCTCGTCGGCCTCGTACTTGCTGACAAACCCGGCGCCGAGCGTCAGGTGCAGCTTGCTCTCCTGCATGCCGCGGATGAGGCTGTTCAGGTCGGCCTCGGCGTCGATGCCGCGCACCAAGCCCTCGCCGTAGCCCCAGTAGATGCGCTGTTTGCCGGCCAGGGCCTTGATGGTGAGGCCGTCGACGGGGCGCAGCTGGATGTTGACGCCCAGCAGGGCATTGTCCAGCCCGAGGTAGCGGTCCTCGTAGGCACGGAGGATCATGCCCGAGCCGAACTGCTCGTAGAAGTTACCTGCCGTCACGCTGATGCGTTTCGACTTGTAGGCCACGAAGTAGTGGGCCAGCCCCTGGCCGGTGTACTGGGCGTTGAAGCCCAGCAACGGGGTCTGGTAGGCCTCGAAGCGCAGGCCTGCGCTGAAGTCGCCGTTGGTGTAGAGAATGTCGGCGCGGGCGTTGAGTTTCATGATTTCCGGCACGTCGGAGGCGCCGATGACCGTGTCCTCGCGGCTCATCTGGCCGTCGAGCTGCACGTTGCCGGTGACGTGGCCGCCCATGATGCCCTGTGCGCCGGCGACACCGGCGACGAGCAGGGCCACGGCGGACAGGAGAGATCTCTTTATATTCATAATGTGTTGTTTAAATGCAAACTGTCAAAAATTAAACTTGGGTGCCGTCAAGGCGCCTTTTGGAACGGATCAGGAAGGGTCGTGAGCGAGGATGATGCCTAGTTGATGCCTAGATGATGCCTAGATGATGCCTGGTTGATGCCTGGATGGTGTCCGTTTTAAGCAGAGGTGATGCAGAGATGATGCAGAGGGGATGCAGAGGGGATGCTCACTTGAGGAGGGCACGGACCTGCTCGATCACTTCCTCTTCGGCGCCGGGCTGGTAGCCTTTGTGCTGCCAGACGATTTCGCCCTGGCCGTTGATGACGAAGGTGTGGGGCGGATCCTGGCCGATGTTGAGGGCGGTGGCGAAGTCGCGGTTGGAGTCGAGGTAGACCTCGTAGTAGTGCTGGAACTCGTCGTCGCCGGTGTCGCTCCAGCCCTGCTTCTCGGTGACGCCCTTGACACGGGCGGCGGTGCGGGCGTCGTCGATGGAGACGATGACCATCTTGACGCCGGTCTCTTCGACCCATTCGTCGTAGATCTCGCGGATGGTCTTGAGTTCGAGCATGCAGGGGCCGCACCAGGTGGCCCAGAAGGAGATGATGACGGGACGGCCGTCGTTCTGGATGGCCGAGGACTGGACGCTCTTGCCGTCGAGGGTGCGGAGGGTGACGTTGTCAGGCAACTTGGCGTTTTGGGCCATGAGGCCGGTGCCCATGACGAGGAGGGCGAGGAAAAGGGTGATGCGTTTCATTGTTGTTTATGTTGTTTGTTTGTATATCTTTTTCTTTAGGAGTTAAGAAGTTAAGGAGTTGTCGTTCGCTTCGCTCGCTGGAAGTTAAGACGATAGTGATGAGTGATTGGCTATTGTCTTTAACTTCTTTAACTCCTTTTATTTAGTACGATATATCGAGTTTTTCTTGCATTGTGGCGAGGATATCCTCCTCTTGCTCGATGAGTTGTTCGGTCCAAGGGGTGGCTTCGTTGTCGGCGAGGTCGTCGCGGAGCTGGAAGAGGCGGCCGTAGTGGAGGCCGAAGTGCTGGTAGGCGGGGTTGCCGAGGGCGGCGGCGGTGGCGAAGAGGCGGGCTGTTTTGCCGTCGATGACGGCGAGGTAGGTTTCTTTGGTGGGTAGTTGAAAGTTGAAAGCTGAATGTTGAAAGTTGGCTGACGCAGGTTTATTTTCTCCTTTTTCATCTTTGATCTTTCCTCTTTCCACTTCCTGTTGCAGCAGTTCGGCTTCGACCATGGCGATGACGGTCTGGTTGATGAGGCGCGAAGCGTCGGCGTCGGCCACTTCGTCGAGGAGCTGCATGAGGTGGGCGAGGTGGTAGTCGCCGACGAGGACGGCGATGCCGTTGTTCCATCGGGCGTTGACGGAGGGGGTGCCGCGGCGGGTGAGGGAGCGGTCGATGACGTCGTCGTGGAGGAGGGATGCGTTGTGGAGCATTTCGACGGCGACGGCGAGGAGGAGGGTGCGGCGGGAGTGGAGGACGTCGGAACCGAGGGTGGCGGCGGCGAGGAGTGTGAGTCGGGGGCGGAGCATCTTGCCGGTATGGGCAACGGTGTAGTGCTCCACTTGCTGGAGCAGGCGGCCGTGGCCCTGGGTCATGCGGCGGAGGTATTCGTCGCGCACTTGGGCTAGGAGGGTGTCTATGTCAGTGAGTTGGGTCATTGCTGGTTGTTGAGGTCGGCGAGGAGCGAGGTGAGTTTGTTGGCGAGGGGTTTGGAGGCTTTGACGAGAGGGAGGCGGAGCACGTTGGTGATGAGGCCTTGTGCTTCGAGGAGGGCTTTGATGCCGGTGGGGTTGCCTTCTTCGAAGATGGCGTTCATGAGGGGGAGCATGGAGTAGTGGAGGGGGAGAGCCCGCTTGAGGTCGCCTTTGAGGCCGAAGCGTACCATTTGGCTCATCTCCTTGGGGAGGGCGTTGGCGATAACGGAGATGACGCCGTCGGCGCCGAGGGCGAGGAGGGGGAGGGTGAGGGCGTCGTCGCCGCTGATGACGCGGAAGCCGTCGGGGCGGTTGCGGAGTATCTCCATGGCTTGGGCTATGTTGCCGGAGGCTTCTTTGATGCCGATGATGTTGGGGCACTCGTTGGCGAGGGTGAGGGTGGTTTCGGGGAGTATGTTGACGCCGGTGCGCCCGGGGACGTTGTAGATGACGACGGGGACGGGTGAGGCCTCGGCGACGGCACGGTAGTGGGCAAGGATGCCCCGCTGGTTGGGTTTGTTGTAGAAGGGGGCCACGGAGAGGATGGCGGAGATGCCGTCGAAGTTGGTGCGGGCAATGGTGTCGGTGAGGGCGAGGGTGTTGTTGCCGCCGAGGCCGAGCATGATGGGGAGTCGGCCGCTGACGGTTTCGACGATGAATTCCTGGACGGCGGCACGCTCGCTGAGGGTCATGGTGGCGGCTTCGGAGGTGGTGCCGAGGGCGACGATGTAGTCGACGCCGGAGGTGATGATATGTTCGATGAGGGCTTCGAGCTTGGTGAAGTCGACGGTTTCTTGCTGGCGGCGGAAGGGTGTGATGAGGGCGACGCCGGTGCCCGTGAAGGAGAGCTGTTTCATTTTTTGATCATGCTAAGGTATTCGATGACGTTGTTGAAAAAGTCCTTGAGCTCGACCTGGCCGTCGCCGCGGATAATGAGGTCGAAGACTTCGGAGGGGTCTTCGGCCGGGGTGGCGTAGACGACTTTGAGGCTGGCGGTGGTGCGGAGGGCGATGTACTGGGAGAAGAAGTTTTCCTCGCCGATGGTGTCGATGAGGAGGTCGTAGGTGTTTTCGACGAAGGGCCGGATGGATTCGTGGCTGGGGAGGCCCCAGAAGTTGATGTCGGTCTTGCTGCGGACGATGTAGGTGTCCTGGTGGGTGACGACGAAGCCAAGCTCCTGGTCTTTCTGGAGGAGGGCGATGATGTGGACGGTTTTGCCCTGGTTTTCCATGACTTTGGCGAAGTGGTGGAGAATGTTCCAGTGCTGCTCGTCGACGAGGCGGCAGATAACGCCAATGTGGCGCACTTCGTCGATGTTGTCGATTTTCTTTTCGCGCGGAGCGGCCTTGAGGTCGCGAATGAGGTGCTTGCGATGTATTTCTTTGATGAAGTCCAACATGGGTTTATTCGAATAAAGTGTGTTGTTTGTACAGGGTGAAAGAAAGGCGATGGTGGGGTGTGACACCGTGTTGCTCGATGGCCTGGTAGTGTTCGGCAGTGGGGTAGCCTTTGTTGCGGTCCCAGCCGTAGAGGGGGTATTGGTCGTGGAGTTGGAGCATGATTTGGTCGCGGTGTGTTTTGGCGAGGATGCTGGCGGCGGCGATGGGCATGAGGCGCGCGTCGCCGTGGACGATGCACTGGTAGGGCAGGGGTGTCTCGTTGTAGAAGCGGTTGCCGTCGATGAGCAGGAATTCGGGTTTCAGGTGTCCGAGGTGTGTGCCGCCGCTGATGACGCCTTCGGCTTGTTGTCCCAACAGGGCGTTGGCGGCGAGGCTCATGGCATGGGTGGAGGCGTGGAGGATGTTGAGGCGGTCCACCTCGTCGGGCCCGACGACGGCGACGGCCCAGGCGGCGGCTGTGCGTTCGATCTCGTTGCGGAGCAGGTTGCGCTGCCGTTCGCTGAGCTGTTTGGAATCGTTGAGGATGGGGTTGTTGTAGCCTTCGGGCAGAAGGACGGCGGCGGCGACGACGGGTCCCGCCAGGGGACCGCGCCCGGCCTCGTCGCATCCCGCCTCGAGACGGCCTGATATGAGATGGGCGTCTAGCATAGGAAGGCGGCTGTTAGTATGACAACAAGAAGGAGGTCGTAGATCCAGAGACGCTGCTTGCGTCGACCGAAACCGGTGGAGACGTCGGTGGGAGAGGTGAGCAACCGGTTGATGCAGAAAGAGAACGGGATGGCGAAGAGGGCCATGCGGATGGGAAGTAAGGGGGTGTAGAGCATCATGCCTGCGGCTCCGACGGAACAGAGCATGATGGTGGAGGCGTTCTTTTGCCAAAGGACGGGGCGTTCGCTCAAGCGACCGAGTAGCTGCAACATACTCCAGAGAAAGAGGACTGCCAGAAGCAGACTGGCCCATGCGTGGAGGTCGGTGGTTCCGGGTTGGATGGTCAGGCTGAGGCTCAAGAGGGTGGTTTGCCACCAGGAGGCCAGACCGTCACTAAGGAAGAGGATGAGCACCAGAAGGACATAGGGGGCAGCGAAGCCGAGGATCATCACGGCCCAGTCGCGCCAGCCGTAGAGTCGGTAGTTGGCGGCGATGAGCAGGTAGCTGAGAATCAGCAGGGCGGCAGGCTGATAGAAGAGCGAGGAGATGCCGATCAAGAGGGTGGCTCCGCAGGCTTTGTTGAGCGAGATGGTGAGCAGGGTGCCGCGCAGAAGGAGTTGGTTGAGGCAAACGATGAGGACTCCGTTGACCAGCACTATCGGCGTCAAAGTGGAGGCTCCGGCGCTCATGGCGATGACGTAGAGCAGGGTGGGGAGGAGGCTGTTCTGCGAGACGAGGTTGACGTTGGCCAACAGCAGGTTGAGCATCACCCCTTCGATGAGTACCAGGAGCATGGCCAGAATGACTGCCAGACGAGGTACATGCTGGAGCCATTGGCAGAGAAGGCTATAGAGGATTGCGGGGTGGCCGCCGCCGTCCATCAGGGGCGCTTCGGCCAGTGGACGCAGCCATAGCAGCACCAGTACTGCCAGTATCAGTACGGCCTGCAGGACCATGTTCCTCTGTAGCAGCTTGATCATTAACGGACAATCAGTTTTTCGGTACGGCTTCCGACGCGGAGGATGTAGATGCCGCGGTTCCAGCCGCTGAGGTCAAGGGTGGTCTCGGTGTCGACGGGCTGTTCGGCGACGAGGTTTCCGCTGACGGAGAAGACCTGTAGGGTCTGGCGCTCGCCGCAGTTGGTGTTGACGGTCACGCTGTGGTTGGCTGGGTTGGGGTAGACATGGAGCGGCAACTGGAGCTCCTCGGCCTCGGGGATGCTGACGCGGCTGAGGGCCTCGTTGACGGCGTTGAGGGCGTCGATCTTGCCCCAGCCCCAACGTTGGTCGGCGACGCCGTTAGCGTGCAGATTGCCGGTTTTGTCATCGTTGCGGGCGGTGGTGATGACGATCTCGCGTACCTCGTCGACAGTCAGGGTGGGGTTGGCTTGGAGAACCAGCGCTACCACACCGGTCGCAGCGGGGCTCGACATCGACGTGCCACTCATGCGGCTCCAGATGTAGGTGTCAATTCCGGATACCATGCTGGCCGTAGCACTGTAATGACCATCGGTCCAACGGCTTATGGAGGAGTTTACGTCATATCCGGGGGCCGAGATCTCGGGTTTCTGGTGATCGCCCAGGGCAGGACCGTAGCTGGAGAAATAGGCCAGTGATCCGGTGTTGCAGATCGAAGAGTCAATAGCCCAAGTGTCGGCATGATGGGCTGCAATGCTGAGTGTCTTCTCGGCGCAGGCGGGCTCTCCGATGCCATAGTAATTGTCGCCGGCTGTGTAGCCTTCCAAGTTGCCGCTGGTGAACGGAGCACCCTCGTTGCCAGCATGGTTGGTCTTGTTGGCAACATTCCACGCATGTACCGTCCCATTGGCGGCGGCGATGTACATCTGAAGTTGGATACCCGCTCCCCGATCGACATCCATTTGGATGTGAGGACGCTGGTCGAAGGGATTGACACGCTCCATGAGCACACGGTAGGGGATGGCGACGCCGTTGCAATCCATGGTGTCGTAGATGATTGTGTCGCCGCTCGCGGTGTTGAACATCGTGTTGGCCCATAGGGTGTCGCCTTTCTTCAGACCGAAGCCGGCGCTGAAGTCGTGGCCCTCTTCCCCCCAGATGATGAGGCACTGGCCAATGGCTTCCGGCACTGCGGTGTAGTAGTTGGGGATGGTTTTGAGGGTGTCTGGGATGGTGTCGAAGTTACGGCTGATATGGAAGTTGTCGTCGCCGTTGTTTCCGGCACTGGTGACGAATACGATACCTTCGTCGCTCCAGTTGTTGATGGCCTGACTCAACAATGATTTCCCGTCCAGACAGCTGAACGAATACATGCCCCAACTGCTGTTGATCACCAGGCGGCGGTTGCTGTCGGCGGCCACATTCTTCATCCACTGCACACCTTCCATCCAGGCGGCTTCGCCCAGATCGAAGGAGCATAGCAAAAGCTTGGCACCGGGAGCCTGACCGCGGAACTTGTGGTTCTCGCCAGCGCCGGCGCCAGCACAGATGCCCGCCACGTGAGTGCCGTGAGTGCCATATCCGTAGAGGTTCGACGTGTCGCCTTTAGCTCGACGCAGGGCGCTGTATCCGATCAGTTCGGTGCCGCGGGTGAAGCCTTCAGGGGCCGGTCCTTTGAGGCGGAAATGATCCCACGCCCGCAGGATGCGACGGTTGCCGTTGCCCGCGTTGTAGTTCGGATGGGTGTAGTCGAAGCCCCAGTCCGTTATACCGATGTACACGCCTGACCCATCGAACCCCAGGCCTCCCGTGACGCCATTGCCCGCCTCTACATGATCGGTGCGCGTGTCGCTACGTGTGTGGTTCATCATGGGTTGGGCCACGCGGTGCGAAATGCTGTATTGGAGTATCTCGCGGTCACTTTCCAACAACTCAATACTCTCTACCGGGACGCTCAGCGTCACGATATCGCCTGCTTCGGCTCCGATGGTGATTCCTGCCTTGAGAAGGCGGTCGCGGTCGAATCCTGATGTCATCTTCGCCAAGAAGTCAATCCGTGTAGCTCCGGCGGCAATTTCTTCGCGCACGAGGGCTTTGGTGTCGATGCCACACTTTTGGCTTTGGGCAATGGATGTGCCTAATAAGCACATTGTCAATAGACTCAAGAGTATTTTCTTCATTACTTTCGGTATATATATTTCCTGCAAAAATACATAATTATTTTGAATTACGCGCCCACGAATGTAAAAAAAGTATCTACTGGGAAAAAACAACCAGCCGTCCGATCCGGACGGCTGGCACAGGTAATGTTTTAACCTTTTAACAATTAGTTCTCAACTGGTGCTTCACACCTCCCAGGTGTCGCCGCTGTTGAGCAGGTCGTCCATGCATTTGTACTTGCCGACGTTCATCTGCTCTTCCATCTGCTCCTCGTAGAGCTGCGTGTAGCTCACTTTCTTGACGTTGCGGATGACGCCGAGGGCCACGGGCAGGTTCGAGGCGGGACCCATGTGGGCCAGCATCATGTGGATGCCGGTGTCCTCGGTGGTCTCGTCGTGCACCATGATGTCGTCCATTGTGATGCCGTTTTCGCCCAAGGTGACCACTTCCAGCTGGCGGCCGTTGAAGCGCAGACCTTTCTCCTTGTTCTTGCCGAAGAGCATGGGTTTGCCATGTTCGAGCACGATGGTGCGGTCGTCGCGCACGGCGCGATCCGTGATAGCAGCGTGGGTCTTGTCGTTGAAGATCACGCAGTTCTGCAGCACCTCGACCACCGAGCAGCCGTCGTGTTTGGCGGCGCGGGTCATGCAGTCGGTGCTCAGGTTAGGCACGCAGTCCAGGGTGCGGGCGAAGAAGGTGCCTTGGGCGCCCATCACCAGCTCACCGGGGTTGAACGGGTAGTCGATAGTGCCGTAGGGCGATGTCTTCGTCACCTGGCCGAACTTCGTCGTCGGGCTGTACTGGCCCTTCGTCAAGCCGTAGATCTCATTGTTGAAGATCGTGATGTTCAGGTCCTGGTTGCGGCGCACAGCGTGGATCAGGTGGTTACCACCGATAGCCATCGAGTCGCCGTCGCCCATGTTCACCCACACGCTCAGTGCCGGGTTGGCCAGCTTCACGCCCGTGGCGATTGCGCAGGCGCGACCGTGGATCGAGTGGAAACCATAGGTGTCCACATAGTAGGGGATACGGCTCGAGCAGCCGATACCGCTCACCATGCACACGTTCTCTTTCTTGTACCCCGTCTTGGGGAAGGTGGCCAGCAGGGCTGCCAGGATAGCGTGGTCGCCGCAGCCCGGGCACCACTTCACCATCTGGTCGCTCTGGAAATCAGCCTTCGTATATTCTCTGTCCGCTTTCGGAACAAAATGCTTTTCCATTGTTTTTCCTTTATTTTGGGGCCTGTAGGTCTTATAGGACTTACAGGCCTTATAAGACTATTTGGTTATTTCTCAAGGAGTCTGTTGAACTCGGCCTTCAACTCGCCCACCTCGAAGGGCAGACCCATCACCTTGTTGTACTGGGTCATGGGGCACTCCGGGAACTTGGTGCGCAGGTAGCCGGCAAACTGACCGTTGTTCAGCTCGCAGACCACGATCTTCTTGTACTTGCGCAGCACGTCACCCGTGTTCTTGGGCAGCGGGCAGATGTAGTTGAAGTGCGTGTAGGCCACTTTCTTGCCTTCCGCATTCATCTCTTCCACGGCCAGAGTCAGAGCGCCGCTCGTGCCACCCCAACCCACAACCAGCAGGTCGGCGTCCTTGGCGCCGGTCACCTCCTGATCGGGGATGTAGTTGGCCACGCGATCCACCTTCTCCTGGCGGTTGTGCACCATCAGGGCGTGGTTCTCGGGGTCGGTGCTCAGCGGGCCGTCGGGGCATTTCTCGAGGCCGCCCACGCGGTGGCTCAGGCCTTCCATGCCGGGCAGGGCCCACTCGCGGGCGTAGGTCACCTCGTCGCGGCGGAACGGACGGTAGTTCGGGTCGTTCTCCTTGGCCAGGCGCGGTTTGATCTCCGGCATGTCCTTCATCGCCGGGATGCGGAACAGCTGGCTGCCGTTGCCCAGGTAGCCGTCGGTGAGCAGGATGACGGG
>CAMHDJ010000040.1 GCA_946183915.1 uncultured Bacteroidales bacterium
TCCGCTACACGGTGCAGAAGCCCATCAAGTTTGTCGGTATCGGCGAGAAGATGGAGGCCCTCGACGTGTTCCACCCCGACCGTATGGCCAACCGCATCCTGGGTATGGGCGACGTGGTGAGCCTCGTGGAGCGCGCCCAGGAGCAGTACGACGAGCAGGAAGCCCGTCGCATCCAGAAGAAGCTGGTGCGCGACGAGTACAACTTTGAGGACTTCCTGTCGCAGGTGGCGCAGATCAAGAAGATGGGTTCGATGAAGGACCTGATGGGAATGATTCCCGGCATGGACAAGCTGACCAAGAATGTGGAGATCAGCGACGACGCCTTCAAGCCCATCGAGGCCATGATCGGCTCGATGACGCCCTACGAGCGTCAGCATCCGCAGTGCCTCAACGGCAGCCGCAAGCAGCGCATCGCCGCCGGCAGCGGCTGCACGATACAGGAGCTCAACCGCTTCCTCAAGCAGTTCGACGACACGCGCAAGATGATGAAGATGGTGAGCAAGAGCGGCGGTAAACTGCCGGTGAGAAGAAGAAGATAACCACGACTATAGGAACCACAATATAGATATTGCAGGAACTATAGAAGATGATATAAAATAAATAATATGACAGAATTATTGGATGGCAAGGCCTTGGGCCTGCAGATCAAGGATGAGATAGCCAACGAGGTGCGTCGGTTGACGGCCGAGGGCAAGCGCGCGCCGCACCTGGCCGCCGTAATCGTGGGCACAGACGGGGCCAGCATGACTTATGTGGCCAGCAAGGAAAAGTCGAGCCACGAGGTGGGATTCACCTCGAGTGTCTACCGTATGCCCGAGAGCACCACGGAGCATCAGCTCCTGGAAAGCATTGAGTTCCTGAACAACGATCCCGACATCGACGGCTTCATCGTGCAGTTGCCGTTGCCCAAGCACATCGACGAGCAGAAGATCATCAATGCCATCTCGCCCGACAAAGACGTGGATGGCTTCACACCGATCAACATCGGCCGGATGGTGCTGGGCGAGGACTGCTTTGTGCCGGCTACGCCGATGGGCATCTGCACCCTGCTCAAGCGCTACGGCATCGAGACTACGGGCAAGCACTGTGTGGTGATCGGCCGCTCGAACATCGTGGGTACGCCGGTGGCGAACCTGTTGAGCCGTAAGGGATTCGATTGCACGGTAACGATGTGCCACAGCAAGACGCAGAACCTGGCCGAGTTGACGCGCCAGGCCGATATTCTGGTAGTGGCCATCGGCAAGCCAGAGTTTGTCACGGCCGATATGGTGAAACCTGGGGCTGTGGTGGTCGATGTGGGTATCCATCGGGTGCCGGACGAGACCAAGAAGAGCGGATACCGCATCATCGGCGACGTGAAGCACTCGGAAGTGGACGCTCTGTGCAGCTGGGTGACGCCGGTGCCTGGCGGCGTCGGTCCGCTGACGATCGTGAGCTTGCTGGAGAACACCCTGAAGGCCTACAAGCGGCACAACGGATAAGAAAAAGGAAAGGCGCAGTTGCAGCTGCGCCTTTCCTTTTTGAGGTCGATGGGTGATTACTTGTCGAGCACGTACTGTACCGGAACGGTGGCCACGGCACGGAAGGTGATGGGTGCGCTGTTCTCCAGTCCTTCGGGCAAGTTGCCGTCGAGGTCCTGCATAATGAAGGTGATCTTGCCGGGCTCGAGGTCGAAGCGAAGGTTCTCAGGAACCACAATGTCGCCTGAGGCGGTGGTGTAGGTGATGGGGATCACGTGGGGCAGTGGGCACTGACGGGTGCCTTCGTAGACGTAGGCCACGACGGAGCCGTAGTTGAGCACATCTTCGGTTAGGGCGTCCCAATCGAGTGTGACGTACATGTATTCGGGGTCACTGATCCACTGGTTCCAGTAGATGGTCTGCTGCATGACACGGGTGTTGGTGCTCTCAAAAGCCGCAGGCTCGCGTCCGCACGAGGAGGCGACGGTGCCCATCAGGAGGGCTGCCAGTACCGGTAAGAGAAATCTTGCTTTTTTCATAATCTGTTATTTTAATTGTTTATATTCTGTTTTTCAGTTTTTATGTGTCAATAACGCTATTTTCAGTCGTTTATTGTTCCGAATGCAAAAATACGACTTTTCTTTGAGGAAAATTCTGTTAAAGATGAATAATTTTCCAAAAAAAATGCATAAGGACGTAACAAATTAGATTTTTCTGCGTTATTGACAATGAAAAATAGGAGTTAACCAAGCGAGACGAGTATGAGACAACTGAAGATTACACATTCTATTACTAACCGCGATATCAAGTCGTTGGACAAGTACCTGCAGGATATTTGCAGTGAAGAGTTGCTGACTCCGGAGCAGGAGGTGCAACTGGCTCAGCGTATCAAGCAGGGCGATCAGCAGGCGTTGGAACGTCTGACGAAGGCCAACTTGAGATTTGTGGTGAGCGTGGCCAAGCAGTATCAAAACCAAGGCCTCAGTCTGCCCGACCTGATCAACGAGGGTAATGTGGGCCTGATCAAAGCTGCCAAACGATTCGATGAGACGCGAGGATTTAAGTTCATCAGCTATGCGGTGTGGTGGATTCGCCAGAGCATCCTGCAGGCTATCGCCGAGAACTCTCGCATTGTGCGTCTGCCGAGTAACCAGCTGGGGGCCCTCAATAAGTTGAAAAAAGAGATCAGCAAACTGGAACAGCAGTTGGAGCGTCCGCCATCGGAAGAAGAGTTGGCGGAGATGTTGGATATTCCTGAGGACAAGATCAAGGCTATTATGGGTATCAGCGGTCGTCATGTGAGCATCGATGCTCCGTTGGCGAGCGACGAGGATGTCAACTTTGTGGATGTCCTTCCTAACGAGGACACCCCGCCGACCGATAGTAAGCTGATGCAGGAGAGCCTCTCGCAAGAGATTGAACGGTGCCTGTCGACGCTGACAGAGATTGAAAGGGAGGTGATTAAGATGTACTTCGGTATCGGAGTGCCCCATCCGCTGAGTCTTGATGAGATCGCTATGAAGTTCAACCTGACCCGTGAGCGTGTGCGTCAGATCAAGGAGAAAGGTATCAAACGTCTCAAGACCAGCAGCAAGAGTAAACACCTGAAGGCGTATCTCTAATGGATATCATCCTCAAGTATTTCCCGGAATTGACAGAGCGGCAGCGTGAGCAGATGGCCGCTCTGTTGCCGCTTTATGAAGAGTGGAATGCCCAGATCAATGTGATTTCCCGTAAGGATATGGAGCATTTCTACGAACATCATGTTCTGCATTCGCTCGCGATTGCCAAGGTGGTGCAGTTCAAACCTATGTGTGAGATTCTGGATGTGGGCACCGGTGGTGGGTTCCCGGGGGTGCCTCTGAGTATTATGTTTCCCGAAAGCCGCTTCACGCTGATCGACTCGATTGGTAAGAAGATCAAAGTGGTGTCGGATGTGATCGACCGGCTGGGACTGGGGAATGCTAAAGCGATGCAGATTAGGGCGGAAGAGTTGGAGGGAGAGTATGACTTTATTGTGTCTCGTGCGGTGACGACCCTGGGCGAGTTTGTCCCGTGGGTGAAGAAGAAGGTGTCAAAGACACAATATCATCCGTTGCGTAACGGTATTTTATATCTGAAAGGCGGTGACCTGACAAAGGAACTATACCCGTTCCGACACAAGGTCAAGGTGACCGAGATCAGCGATTTCTTTGAAGAAGAGTATTTCGAGACGAAAAAGGTTATCTATCTGCCCTTATAGTTGTTTGATAAGGGTGTTGATGATATCGTCGGTAGATATACCTTCGGCCTCGGCGTAGTAGTTGCGCACGATGCGGTGTCTCAGTACGTTGAATGCTACAGCATTGATGTCTTCTGCGTCGGGAGAATATTTGCCGTGGATGGCAGCATGGCAGCGGGCACCGACAATGAGGTACTGCGATGCGCGAGGGCCGGCACCCCAGGAGATGTAACGGTTCTCGGGATTGCGGGTCGAGGTGACAAGACGCACGGCGTATTCCACAACGTTGTCCGGTACAGGCATGCGGCGTATAGACTCTTGGAAGGAAAGAATTTCGTCGGCCGATAGAATATGATTTACCTGAGCGGTTTGGCTGACGGTGGTCTGCTTGACAATCTGTACCTCTTCGTCGAAGGAGGGGTAATCCAGCCTTACGTTGAACATGAAACGGTCTAACTGTGCTTCGGGTAGCGGGTAGGTGCCTTCCTGTTCGATGGGATTCTGGGTGGCCAGCACGAAGAAGGGGGCGGGTAGGGAATAGGATATTCCGTTGACGGTGACATTTCGTTCCTGCATAGCCTCCAGGAGGGCAGCCTGTGTCTTGGGAGGAGTACGGTTGATCTCGTCAGCCAGTACGATATTGGCGAAGACGGGGCCTTGGATGAACTTGAACTGGCGGTTGTTGTCAAGGATCTCGCTGCCGGTAATGTCGCTGGGCATCAGGTCGGGGGTGAACTGGATACGGTTGAATGAGAGCCCCAGTGTGCGGGCAAGGGTGCTGACCATAAGCGTCTTGGCCAGACCGGGAACACCCAACAGCAGGCAGTGTCCACCCGTGAACACCGAGACTAGCAGGCTGTCTACGGCTTCATTTTGACCAACGATGACTTTGGCTATTTCTTCTTTGAGGGAGTGATATTTATTGACTAGCAGGTCCAGTTGTTCCTTGTCGTTCATGGATACGTGGGTCTTATTTCAGGTTTCCGAATACGCAGTTTTGATACTCTTCGCTGAGTCGGACATAGGTGATTTCCATCTGCCGCCGCGCCCATTTGCGCATTTTCTTCTGTTTGGCGTTGGCGAGGGCGGCATTGTAGATGCTGTCGTAGTCGTCAGTCAGGTTAGCGATGTGGCTGGTGTGCTTCTTGTTGAGGCGCACGATGATGTAGGCGTCCTGGTTGTCGGTCGTCTTGAAGGCGGTGGCATTGCTGATTTGGCCCTCGTCTAAGCCTTGAATGCCAATGGTGCGGTAGTTGGCATCGATGGCCGTTCGGTCAAAGCGAGTGGTGCCGTCGGTGGGATTGATGGCAGTTCCTCCCTGTTTTGCATTGGGGGCGGTGCTGTACTTCTTGGCAGCCTCCTCGAATGAAATATGCCCGGCCCGGATCTCTGTGGCCAGACTGTCGAGGGTCATGCGGGCGCGAAGCATGTCTTCGGACGACACCTTGGGGGTTATGAGGATGTGGCGGGCGTTGACGGCATTGCCACGACGCTCGATCAGCTGGATGATGTGAAACCCGAACTGGGTCTCGATGATAGGCGAAACCTCGCCGGGTTTCAGGGCAAAGGCCGCCGATTCGAACTCGCTGACCCATTCGCCGCGATTGGTGAAGCCCAGTTCGCCGCCTTTTCTGGCCGATCCAGGATCTTGAGAGTAGAGTGTTGCCAGCATGGAGAATTTCTCGCCATTCAGCACACGCTCGCGCAGTTCGGCCAGTTGGGTGCGCACACGGTCGCGCTCTGCTTCCGAGATCTGGGGCTGCATGACGATCTCCGAGAACTCATAGCGCTCAGGAATCTCGGGCAAGCTGTCGGTGGGGATGCTGTTGAAGAACTCCGTCACCTCGAGCGGTGTAATCTTGACGTCTTTGGTGATTTGGTACTGTACGGTCTGAGCCACCAGGTTGTTGCGGATCATGCGCTCGTACTGCTCCTTGAGTTCGTCGTAGGAGAAGCCTGTGGCCTCGCGGAGCGCTTCTTTGGTGCCGTACTGGCTCATGTCGTTCCGCAGGTAATACTGCACGTACTGGTCCACCTGATCGTCGGAGATCTCTTTGCTGTCCACGCTGTCGATCTCGCCTTTGTGGATCAGCAGCTGGTTGAGAATGAGGTTCTCCAGAATGGCGCACTTGTTCTCAAAGGCGTTGGCATTGCCCGAGCGCAGCCGGATTTGCGCGTAGGCGCGGTCGATATCGGAGTATTTGACGATGTTTTTTCCCACCACAGCGGCAACACCGTCGACGATGGTCTCCTGGGCTTGCAGGGTGGGTGACTGAAGGTTGAGCGCCAACAAAGCGGCGACTGCGATTGCGATTGCGATTTTCTTCATTATTAAATGTATCTCTTGACGTTATCGCTCTGTTCAGCCTGTTCCAGAAGGTCGGCCTGCAGGCGGGTAAGTATCTCTAGTTTGCGGTGATTGAGCAGGATGGATCGGATGTTCTCCGCCTGAAGCTCCAGCGGGGGAGTCTCGTCGCTCATCTTGTAGTCGATGATGCGCGCCAGATAGGTCACACTGTCATCGTTGAGCACGATGGTGTGGTTCTGTTTCAGGTAGAGGTTCTCGTTGTAGGTGACGATGGGGACCGCCCCCTGAAGGGTGTAGAACGGCATCCATGTGTTGATGTCGTAATAGCCCGTCAGCCCGTAGTGTGAGGCGAGCTCTTCCAGGTCGACGACATTGCTCTCGTCGAAGTTACGCTCACCGATGATCTTCCTCAGCTTGGACAGGGCGGGCGACTTGCTGGGCACCACCACGTAGGCGGCCTTGACGATGGCGTTGGGCAGTCGGAAGTCGTCGCGGTGCTGGTCGTAGTATTCGCTGATCTGCTCATACGAGATATTGGTGTCGAGCAGTTGTTTGACTATCTGCTGTTCGTAGGCGTAGGTGAGCAGACTATTACGGTACTCTTGTATCTGCCGGTCGAAGTTGTCCTTGATGTTCTTTTCGGCCCGGGAGAGGATGACCGTCTGGCGGATCCACTGCTCGACGTAGTTGTTTACGATGGCGGCGCTGTCCTCGGCGCTGACTCCTTCGCCCACCAGTCCGGCCAGGTCGCTGCGGTGCAGGTCGTGGTCGTAGACCGAGGCCACCAGTGGCGACTCGTCGCCGCGGTGGGAGCAACCCAGGGTCAGGGTCGCCAGTAGAAGGCTAGTAAGTAATCGTGCGGACGACATCCTTGTTGATCTTCACATTGTATTGGCGGCGCAGCTCGTCGTTCAGCTGGCGCTCCACCTCGTTCTGCCAAGCGTTGAGGTAGTAGCCGCGGGCTTGGATGAGGCCTTTCAGGCTGCGGGGTAGCACCTCTTCGACCACCAGCAGGCGGTAGCCGTCGTTCTTGTCCTGCAGGTACACGCCCTGTTGCCACTGGTCGTTCTGCAGCAGGGTCTGGCGGGTCTGCTCCACAAGGTCCACGTCGACCTTGACCACCTCGTCCGAGGGGTATTGCTTGCGGTTGATCTTCTTCAGCAGGAGGTTGCGCATCTCGCTACTGCCCATCTGCTTTTTCTGGGCTTTGACGATCAACTTGCGGGCCTTCTCAGCATCCAGGGCGTTGTGGCTAGCCACATCGATGATGGTCACTCGGGCCCGGGGATGGAAGAAGAAGAGCGAGTCTTCGGGCTTGTCAAGGCGCTTGGTGAGGCTCTCGCGGTTGTAGAACTCGACGAAGCCGTTCGTGTCGGCCAGCGCCTTGTGCCAGATCATGGCGTCGTTGTAGTTGAAGATCATCAGCCCGCGGCGGTACTCTTCGACCACCTCGGCAAACTCCGGACGCTCCTTCTCCAGCTGGCTGTCGGCATAGTCGATGCTGACGCTGTCGAGGAATTCCTCGTATTGCCGCTGCACGTAGGCTTCGATGCTCTCGGGCATCGAGCGGCGCTGGTGACGGCCGATGTAGCGAGCCAGGTCCAGCTCGGAGAAGCTCTTTGCCGGGGTGACCACCAGCAGCGTTGTGTCGCTGAAGACGCTGTCGTCGAATTTCCATCTAGCCCGGAAGACCGAGTCGGTGACGTGAGCCGTCACGTTGTCCAGTGTGGCCATCATCTTCACAGCCCCTTTGCGCTTGCGGCCTTTGGGTTGGGGCAGGGGAGTGACGGTGCGGTCGACGATGCCGTAGCGCGAGCGGCTCTCCTGGGCGAAGGTCTTGCGCGAGGCTTCGCCGCGTTGGTCGCGGGTCATGCGCTGCTTGTAGAAGCCTTCCAGATCCTCGGGGCGCGGCAGGGTGTCGCGTTTGATGAGCTTGATGATGTGCCATCCGTACTGGGTGTAGAAGGGCTGGCTGGTCTCGCCTTCCTTCATGCCCACCAGCTCGTGGATGTATTCCGGGGGCAGCTGCGACAGCGAGGCGTTGGTCAGCAGGCCGCCGTTGTCCGATGTGGTGCGGTCGTCGCTCTGGCGAGCCAGTTTCTCGAAGTCGACACCCTCTTTCAGCTGGCGGTACATCATGTTGATGTCGTTGCGGCGGCTGGCGGAATCGGTGCTGTGCAGCCAGATGTGGGCCAGGGTCACCTTGCCGTAGAGGCCCTCCACGCGATCGAGCAGTTTGATGATGTGGTAACCGTAGCGGGTGCGGACGGGGCGGCTCACTTCGCCCACTTTCAGGGCGTAGGCGGCGTTCTCGAAGGGGTAGACCATGTCGAACACCGAGAAGTAGCCCAGGTCGCCCTCGTTGGGGCGGGGCTGCACGCCGGGGTTGACGGTGCGGAAGTTGTCGGCCGCCACGGCGAAGAAGTCCTCACCGCCGGTCACGCGGGAGTAGAGCGTCAGGGCTTTCTTGTAGGCCTCCAGCGTGTCGGCCGGGCTGGCGCCGTCGGGCACCGGCACCAGCATGTGGGCCGCGTGCAGCGAGTAGTGGTTGCGGTCGTAGGCCTCGGCCAGCAGGTGGCGCAGCACCGACGAGTCGATCAGGTAGGGTGCCGCCAGCTCCTTGCGGTAGCGGCTCAGCTCGCTCAGCAGGCTGGCCGTGGTGTCGAAGCCGCGGGCGTGGGCGTCGAGCAGCTTGGCGCGGAAGATGGCGTAGAGGTTCACGTACTCCTCCAGGGCGGCCTGCTTCTCGGCGAAGGTCACTCCGGGTTTCGACGCGAGCTGGTGGCCCACGTTGTTATAGAATTCCTTCATGAATTCCGACTGGCGGATCTGCTGTCCGCCGACCTCCATGACGACGGGGTTGGTGATGATCTGCGCCTGGAGGCCCGCGCCGAAGAGCGTGGCAACCGCCAGGGCGGCTACTGTCATGAGGATTTTTTTCATTGGTCTATTGCGTTTCTGCTTGGGGTTGAGGTTGGTTTATCTCGAATAGTTGGGGGCTTCGCGGGTGATGGCGATGTCGTGCGGATGGCTCTCGGTGCGGCCGGCGGCGGTGATGCGGATGAACTTGGCCTGCTGCAGGGCCCCGATAGTGGCGCTGCCGGTGTAGCCCATGCCGGCCTTCAGGCCACCCACCATCTGGTAGAGCACCTCGCTGAGGGTGCCTTTGTAGGGCACGCGGCCCACGACGCCCTCCGGCACCAGCTTCTTGGCGTCGGTCTCCTTGTCCTGGAAGTAGCGGTCCTTCGAGCCGCTCTGCATGGCCTCCAGCGAGCCCATGCCGCGGTAGCTCTTGAACTTGCGGCCTTCGAAGATGATGGTCTCGCCCGGAGCCTCGTCGACGCCGGCTACCAGAGAGCCGACCATCACCGAACTGGCGCCGGCGGCCAGGGCCTTGACGATGTCGCCGCTGTAGCGGATGCCGCCGTCGGCGATCACGGGCACGTCGTAGCCGCCCTGCTTCAGGGCGCCGCACACCTCGCAGACGGCCGTCAGCTGCGGCACGCCGATACCGGCCACGATGCGGGTGGAGCAGATCGATCCCGGACCGATGCCCACCTTGATGGCGTCGGCGCCGGCCTCGGCCAGCATCAGGGCCGCCTCGCCGGTGGCGATGTTGCCCACCACCACGTCGATGTCCTTATACTTGTTCTTCACGCTCCTTAGAGCCTTCACCACGCGGATCGAGTGGCCGTGGGCGGTGTCGATCACGATGGCGTCGGCACCAGCCTTCACCAGGGCGTCCACACGGTCCATCATGTCGGGCGTGATGCCCACACCGGCGGCCACGCGCAGGCGGCCGTTCGAGTCCTTGCAGGCGTTCGGACGCTCCTTGGTCTTTATGATGTCGCGGTAGGTGATCAGGCCCATGAACTGGCCTTCCTTGTTCACCACGGGCAGCTTCTCGATCTTGTGCTGCTGCAGTATGTCGGTCGCTTCGGCAAAGGTGGTCCCCTCGTGGGTCGTGATGAGCTTGGTGATCATGATCTCGCTCAGCGGGCGCTCCATGTCGCGCTCGAAGCGCAGGTCGCGGTTGGTCACCATGCCGATCAGCATCCGGTTCTCGTCGACGATCGGGATGCCGCCGATGCCGTACTCCTCCATCAGGCGCAGCGCGTCCTTCACCTTGGCCTCTTTCGAGAGGGTGATCGGGTCGATGATCATGCCGTTCTCGGCACGCTTCACCTTGCGCACCTCGTTGGCCTGACGTTCGATGCTCATGTTCTTGTGCAGCACGCCGATACCGCCCTCCTGGGCCATGCCGATGGCCATGGCCGCCTCGGTCACCGTGTCCATGGCCGCCGAGACCAGCGGGGTGTTGAGCATGATGCGCTTCGAGAAGCGCGACGCTACCGAGACTTCGCGGGGCAGCACTTCAGAGTAGGCAGGGACGAGCAGCACGTCGTCGTAAGTAAGGCCTTCGCCGATGAATTTAGTGGTGTCTGTATACATATATCCGTGGTTATATTTTAACGTTTGGTTTACTATAATTAAAATGCAAAAATACGAAGAATATCTGATACAAACAAAAAAATAATGCAATAAAAACGTATATCGCTGAAAGATAGCAAGGTGTGTTTTCGCCTTCGGACGCCGTCCGGCCTGCTGACGGTGCCGGTTGTCCAGGCATCAACCAGGCATCATCTAGGCATCATCTAGGCATCATCTAGGCATCAACTAGGCATCATCTAGGCATCAACCAAGCATCCGCTCTGCATCATGTCTGCATTTTAACATTTCGGATGCAGGGTGGGTGCTCGGTCGACGGGTGGGTGATGCTAGCGATAGAGGTCGTTGAGGGTGCGGATGGTGGGTTTGACGCCGCCGAGGTCGGCCGAGGGATCGACGGGGATGAAGTCCACGATGCGGGTCTCGCCGGCCCTTTTTCCCAGTCTACGCCCTGATGGCTCCGTGATGACTCCCTGATGACTCTCTTAAAACCAAGGTGAAATCCTTGCCCTGTCAGCGTTTTGCTAAGTTTCCAGCATGGTTAGCACACTTCCGAAGAGCTAGACGTCTCGTTTAGAAACAGTTAAAGGTGCAAATTAGATCGTGCACGATCTAATTTTTTGACTTAAATTAACTTAAATCGGCTGTTTTCGGCTGCGTTTTCGGATCGCAGCATCGGCGCCTTGCGCCGACGACCCCGCGGAGTGGGTCGTTCTCCGCTTCGCTATCGGAAGCCTCCACTGGAGGCTCCCTTCACGTGCACGATCTATTTTTTTAACCTAAATTAGGTTAAATTTAAAAAACGGCGAATTACTCGAAAGTCCAGCGCTAGCTTTCGAGTAGTTCGCCGTCAAAAACCTAGTGCGGGGTGGAACGTTCTCCGCTTTGCTATCAGGTTATGCCAGTGTTTGAGATGGTGGGTTGGGGTCGGCAGCGGGCTGTCTGTGTCTCCGTTTGAACAGTTTGGCGGAGAGCCAAAGCCAGACGACCCATAGCACTGGAGCAAACCACCATACGGGCCACATGGATATGACGGTATGCGTTTTATCCAGCACTTCTTTTGTGTAGGTTATATCGCATGCAAAGGCCAGCGTGCCTGCTACAATCAGCACGATAGCTAGCACGGGCAGATCAAGGTACCATCTCCATCGGCGTTTGGCCACTCGTGTCGATAGCCAGAGCAGCAGCAAAAGAAACAGTCCGCACGTGGTGAAGGCCATCACGTCGTTCAAATCAGTACTGTAAAGACTTTTCCAACTTGTAGCAGCGGTACGGGAGAAAATAAAAGCGGGCCAGAAGACTTGGTTGTATATGCGGTAGTAGAGCGTTTTCCACCAGGACAGCTCTTTTACGTTGAACCACCCCTCGGCCGGGTAGGAGTCCAGCTGGCCGTAGGGGACCCACAGGGTGGCTTCATTGGATTGCCATCGGTCGATGTAGTCTCTGTTGAGTGCAATGTATTCAAAGTAACGTGTAGGTCTTATCTCTTCCCTTACACCGCGAGGGACAGAGATGAATCTGGTTTTGTTTGATGTGTATAGAACTCGGGTAAATACATTTCCGTTTATCTCTCTTATATACACATCGCCGTGCCACTTGAGAAAAAAGCGATTGTTTCGGTCAATCCGTACTTCTTCAATCTGTGTTTCTGTTTTTGTGTAGTTGTTGAGGATATCGACTATACTGTCGCCTATTTCGAGAAGTGCGACGTGTGGGGAGTCTATGACGATTCGGTATAGATCGACCGAGTCTACGTCACCGCCGATTCCTACTCTACTCTTCTGTTCCCAGAGTTTGACGTGATAGCCTTTGGTGGCGTCGTCTGGGGTGAGTTCGGGTTCTGGGGTGGGGTTGTCTGTTTTTGCCTGCCGGATGGCTGAATTTGTCAATTCAATAGTGTAGTCGGCTTTGGCAGTGGAGTCCCAATAGTAGGTGTAATCTTTGGGGTGAGACCGCGGCAGGGCGTATCTCCCAATCGTTTTGGCGGAGGAAATGTCGAGGTAGGATAATTGGTTGCAGTAGCCAAAGGCATTGTCCGCTACGCTGAATGCGCGAGGCGCTTCGACGTGCATCAAGCTGTCGCAATGATAAAACATAGAATCTCCGATGGATCTCAGTCTTGGACATATGGCGCGTTTAAGTGTGGTGTCATCTATTCTACTCCCATCGGAATAGTAGTTGGTGAAAGCGTTTGCTTCGATTTGCTCGATGTAGGGCAGGTCGATGATGGCTATTTGCTCGCGGATGTTGTTAATGTCGCTCCGGCGAAGCCGGGTTCGGGTGCTGTCGGTGCAGATGAGTCGCCAGCGCACGCGCTGTTTCATCCATTGGGGCAATGTGGCAGTGTCGGTGGGATGGGCGAGGTCGTAGTCCAGAAGGGGTAACATATCGTTGAAGGGAGCGTCGAAGTCGTTGGGGTCGGCAAAGTATTCTTCGTATTTATTGCGACGATAGACTATGGCTTGCCATTTTTTTTCGACGCTGTCGCGACCGAAAAGTACCCCTCGGTACCATTTTACGTACAGAGAGTCGTCAGGATGGATGATGACGGTGTCGAGGTGGCGGAACGGGATTGCTTTTCCCCACCATTTTACACTGGGACGGCAAGCAACGATTGCGTGTACAGAATCGGGGATACCATCAGTATTATAAGCGAGGTTGCGTATAATGATGGTGTCCAGATTAGGTAGATTGAGCGCATTTTTCATAATATAGGCACAATCCAACACCAGTGTTCGGACTTCGGGGTTGTTGGGGAAGGTGTATGGCCTAACTGTGCAGTTGCGGAGCACGAGGGTGCTGTCTTTCACGTGGTAGAGGCGGCTGTAAAGAGGTATAGCCCTATGAACGATATTGTCGGGGTCGAAGGGGATTCTGCTTTTCACTCCCAGGCTGACCACCCAAAGTAGCAGCGCGACAGCTGCCACAGCAGAAAGGGTAATCCATAGTCTTCGGGTTCGGCGCCGGTTGGCTTCCTTCTCGGACGTGAGGGCGGCTTCGGCTTGTTGCCGGCGGCGGGCTTCTTTGTTGGCGACAATGGTGAGTGCCAGCTTGTCGTGCAGCAGCTCGATGGCGTCTTCGCCCTGGCGGGAGCGTGAGGTATGGGTGAAGATATGGCGCTCGTTCTGTTCGTCCATGAGAGGGGCGATGCTTTTGCGGTAGGCTGGCGGGATGTTGCTGAGTAGTTCGTAGCGGCGACGGTCTTGGTCGACGAAGTGCTCTTCCACCCATTGGCGCACATTGTCGGGTTGACCCTCCATGGCCTCGTCGTAGAAAAGCGAGAGAGGATTGTCGCCGAGTGAGAGTACGGCGGGGAGTGTCAGGTGGCCGTCGGCGGACTTCTCGTAGGCCATGCTGCAGGCCACAGAGAGTACGAGGGTAGAAATCTGGTTGTCTTTGTCTTGTCGCGAAATGCTGAGCAGGCGATCTTCGATGGCTTGATCGTCACCTGTGACGATCCCGTGGCGTATATGAATGATGTCGCGGGCTGCTTCGTCGGTCATGGGTGCCAACCGGTAGCGTCCCTGTTTCAGCCCGTCGATGAAGTGGCTGTCGAGCATGTCCTCGAGCAGGTAGAGGTCGTCTTCGCGCAGGCTGATCAGCAGTCGGAAGTTCACGTGGTAGGAGGAACCGTCGGGCAGGTATCCGTCCTGCAGGGTGGCTCGCAGTTGGCGTAGTAGGATGAGCGCCTTGTCCGGCTGGCGACGGAGTACCTCTTCGAATTGGTCGAGGACCACTACCGGTGTCTGGTCGAATGTGTGACAAGCGAAAAAGTTCCACAGGTATTCTTCGGCATTGTCGTCCTCTGTAAGATTGGTTTCCAATCCAGGTATAGGAGAGGCTACGGGAGTCAGGGCTTCGACAATGCGACGGGCATAGCTTTGGCCGTCAATGTCGTCAACGCTGAGACGAAGCTCGATGGGTTGATAGCCTTCTTCTCGCAGTCGTGGGTAAAGTCCTACGTGCAAAAGGGATGTTTTTCCGATACCGCTTTGTCCGTAAAAGGTGGCCATGTGGTTGTAGTGGACGGTGAAGAGTAACTCTTCGATCTCCTTGTCGCGTCCACGGAAGGGGTGTTGTTGCAGGTCTTCATTGCTGGAGTATGGCACTACTCCTTTCCAAGGATTGGTGTTCATGGTGTATGAGGTGTTGTCTGGGTTAAAGGATTGTTTTGAGCTCGTCGTCGATGGCCTGAATTTCTTTCACGGATTTGATGTGTGGGTCGATGTGGTCATCGGAGAAGCCGGCATGGGCTCGGAAGATGCTGTGATAGGGAGCGTTATAGAGGTAGTTTCCCACGCTGACGGGGAAGATTCGTTTGTCAAGGGCTGATGCTACATCCCATTCCTTGATGTATCCGGTATTCTCTTTCCCGTTGCTCAGGTCGTCGACGATGGCGGGACTGAGTAATGGCATGAATACGGTACAGTTTTTGATGGCTGAGTCGAGGGCCGGATCCCATGCTTCTCCAGGATGTAACCGATCGTGGTCGATCCAAACGTTATACCCTCGGGCTGTTAGTCTCTCAAACCATTCTTGGGCAAGTCTGAAGTCTCGGCTACAATAGGATAGGAAAATGTACTTCCCGTTATTCACACGTTTGGCTAGTAGGCTCAGAACGGAAGTGTCCTGCTGGATGTATGAGGATAGTGTACTCATGAAAAGACGGGAGTCGTTGTCTGTATCTACTCGCCATGAGTCTAATTTAGTAGCGAGGGTATCGTTCTCTGTGTCGGGATTGGTGTATACGACGGTATCATTTCCTCCATCGGGTGTCTTGTTGGGAAGTCCACCATTGATGGCGTACCAAAAGAACCGAAAACGCCAGTCTTCGCAGTGACATCCAATGGAGAGTATGGGTTTGGAAAATAGGAATTCGGCAAAGTCGCCGCTGTTCTTCTGGGAGATAAGGTTGGCGATGGCTTTGATTGCATCATCGTCGTTCAAAACATAGGGAATCCTTTTGTCGATTTTGCCATACAAATAGACAAGGTTGACAGACCGGATATTCCCATATTGTCTTAATTGTTCACGCCGGTGTGTGATAAAAGATGCGATGTCGTTCGTGTTCATGAAGTTGTACACGTTCAGTTGCAAGCTTTTATTCTTGCATATCTGCTGTAGCATGTCTTCAAGAATGTCGTCGATACAGAGTGTGAAAATGTTGTGAAAATCGCCAATGTCAAGAAGAGAGTGTAACGATGGTTCAAACCATTGTTCAACAAAGTCAGGTTCCTTTTGGGATAAAATATCCTTGAAAGTAATTCGAATATCATTAGATGAGTTTTTTATTCTCCCTAATTTTTTAGAAGAAAGAGTAGTGATTGGTGGATCATCTTCATCTTTTGTGCTATTGTAGACTTTGGTGCAGAACCACACAAGACTATCTCCAGTGTTGTTTGTTCCTGGCGTTTCTTTTTTCAGGATAGACTCACTTCCAATAAGGAGGTTGTAACTACCTTTGATAATGTTGGTGGCCAAATGTTGGATGTCATCGTTATGTAAAGGCATGGCTTTGGTGTTATTTGTTTTATCTATTTTGATATATCGCGTTGAGGGTGCGGATGGTGGGATTGACGTCGCCGAGGTCGGCCGAGGGGTCGACGGGGATGAAGTCCACGATGCGGTTCTCGCCGGCTTTGAGGTCGAAGAAGTTGTCGCTGAAGTGGCCGTCGATGTGGGGCTCGGTGTCAAGGTAGACGTCGTAGAGGTCGCTCTGCGCGGTGACGGTCACTTGTAGCGTCGTGGCGTGCCGCGTCTCTACGGTGCAGAGGGGTTTGGGGTAGGTGCGGTCTTTGGGGTAGACGCTGTAGTACTGGCGCCATTTCTCGCTTTCCGCTTTCCACTTTCCGCATTCCACTTTAAAGAGGGCTTTGGCGCGGTAGTGGAGGGCTTTCCAGTTGCCGTAGTAGTCGATGCTGCTCCACGAGGCGACGGGCCAGCAGTCGTTGAGCTGCCAGTAGAGGGTGCCGCTGCAGCGCGGGTCGCTGAGGTGGCAGAGTATGCCGTAGCCCACGCCCCAGGCCTGCAGCAGCTGGCTGACGTAGGCGTAGTCCTCGAGGTTTAGCGTGCGGCTGTCGAAGCCGTAGTACTGCCGCATGGCTTTGTCTATTATTTCGCGGCCGCGGCCGTGCTTCTGGTGGTTGCGGAGGGTGGGGGAGTCGATGCTGAGCTGGTCTTCGGGGCAGAACTGGCGGATGGAGCTCATCATGGGGTAGCTCTGGAATCCGTACTCGCTCATGAAGCGGCCGGTCTTCTCCTTGTACACCTCGAAGGGCAGCTCGCCCCACCAGACGCCCCAGTAGTGGCTGTCGCCGTGGGTGGTGCACTCGGGGTGGCCCCAGCCGTAGAGCGGCGAGGTGGTGATGTAGGGGCGCTGCAGCGGGTCGCAGTCGCGCACGGCTTTGGCGAGGATGCTGGTGGAACTAGTATTACTAGTGGTGCTGGAATATCCGAAGATGGTGTCCATGGCTTTCTCCAGGCGGGCGCGCTGCTCGGGCGTCCAGTTGAACTGGCCCTGCCAGCCCCAGTCTTCCCAGCCGTTTTTCACCTCGTTGTTGCCGCACCAGAGGACGATGCAGGGGTGCTTGGAGAGGCGGGCCACCTGCTGGCGGGCCTCCTCGCGGATGCTCTCCAGCATCTCCTCGTTGTCGGGATAGGGTGTGCCGGCGAAGACGAAGTCCTGCCAGACCATGAGGCCCAGCGAGTCGCAGAGGTCGTAGAAGTAGTCGTGCTCGTAGATGCCGCCGCCCCAGATGCGTATCATGTTGAAACCGGCTTCCTTGGCGGAGCAGAGCAGGTAGCGGTAGCGGGCTTTCTGTGCTTCGTCAAGCACCGGGAAGCTGTGCACGGGTATCCAGTTGGCGCCTTTGATGAAGATGGGTTTGCCGTCACGGTAGAAGGTGAAACTCTGCCCGATGCTGTCGGGGTCCTGCCGTAGGGACACGGCGTGCCGTGTCCGCTGTGGGGTAGAGTTGCCTTCTGCGGACGCGGCACGCCGCGTCCCTACAGGTGGGGTGTTCGTGATGTAGGCTGGCTTCCATATGCCGCAGGTCTGCAGCTTGGGGCCCCAGTCCCAGCCCTGCTGGTAGGGTGCTATGCGGGTGAAGGCGCGCCGCTCGGGGAGCGTGATGCCATAGTTCGCTTCGCGCAGTGAGTCCGAATCGTAAGGGTACTGGAAAAATAATTGGATGACTATGCTGTCAAACTTGCCCCATATCTCAATGGGGACAATATGTTCGACAAACATATTGTCAACAAAATCACCAATAGCGGCTGCGGAAGAGCCTAAATAGCACTGGACAAGGATCTCAGCGCGTCCGGCCAACCCCTCGAAAGTGAGCCAAATAGTGTCGTTAGGAGGTATCTCATTCCTCACCATCCTGGATAACTCCTCCTTGCTCAATACAGTGCGGTACTTCCACTCTCTGTTCGCTAACCATTGCACGCTGTCCTCGTTGGTGCCGTAGTAGGGGTCGGGAATAAGGCCGTTGGCCATCAGGTCGGTGTGGATGAATCCCGGCACCGTGGCAGGGTACTGCTGTCCGTTGTATTCAAACTGCCAGTCGGTCAGTTCCAACGTCTCCGGCTTCGAGGTGCAGGCTGCCAGCAGCAGCGGCAGCAGGAGGTAAGCTATGCGTTTCATATCATTTGGTTTTCATAAAGGCAAAGACGACGGCAAGGATGATGAAGACAAAGCTGACTAGGTGGTTCCAGCGGATGGGCTCACTTTTGAAGACGGTGGCCACGATGATGGTGAAGACCGTCAGTGAGATGCACTCGGCCAGTATCTTCAGCTGCATCAGCGAGAAGGGACCGCCGTTGA
>CAMHDJ010000041.1 GCA_946183915.1 uncultured Bacteroidales bacterium
AGATCGAGGGCATCCCCGACGACTGGGGCACCGCCGTCAACGTGCAGGCCATGGTGTTCGGCAACATGGGCGACACCAGCGCCACGGGCGTGGCCTTCACCCGCAACCCCGCCACCGGCGACAACCAGTTCTACGGCGAGTGGCTGATCAACGCCCAGGGTGAGGACGTGGTGGCCGGTATCCGCACCCCCAACCCCCTGAACGACGACACCAAGAACGAGCAGAACAAGCACATGCACTCGATGCAGGAGCTGATGCCCGAGACATACAAGGAACTGTGCGACATCCGCAGCATCCTCGAGAAGAACTACCACGACATGCTCGACATCGAGTTCACCATCCAGGACGGCAAGCTGTACATGCTGCAGTGCCGCGTTGGCAAACGCACCGGCGTCGCCGCCCTGACCATGGCCATGGACATGCTCAAGGAAGGCCTCATCGACGAGAGCGAGGTGGTGATGCGCATAAGCCCCGCCCAGCTCGACGAGCTGCTGCACCCCATCCTCGACGCCAGCGACGAGAAGAAGCACACCGTGCTTGCCAAGGGTCTGCCCGCCGGTCCCGGCGGTGCCGTGGGTGTCATCGCCCTCACCAGCGAGAAAGCCAAAGAGTACCAGGCTGCCGGTATCAAGAATATTCTCGTGCGCGAGGAGACGAACCCCGAGGACGTCGAGGGCATGCGTGCCGCCGACGGTATCCTCACCGCCCGTGGCGGTATGACCTCGCACGCCGCCCTCGTGGCCCGTGGCTGGGGCAAGTGCTGCATCGTGGGCTGCGACGCGGTGAAGATCGAGATGGAGAAGACCTCGGTCAGCACCGACCAGTACGGCAAGAAGAAGGTGAAAGTGGAGGAGAAGGGGACGGTAACGATAGGCGGCAAGGTGTTCCACGAGGGCGACCTGCTGAGCCTCAACGGCTCGAAGGGCTGGGTCTACGACGAGGAAGTCAAGATGATCAACGCTACCGAGAACCCACTGTTCCAGCAGTTCATGAAGATTGTCGACAAGCACCGCAAGATGGGTGTCCGCACCAATGCCGACAATCCCGCCGACGCCCAGAAGGCTATCGACTTCGGCGCCGAGGGTATCGGTCTGTTCCGCATAGAGCACATGTTCTACGGCGAGAACAGCGAGAAGCCGCTGGAGAAGCTGCGCAACATGATACTGGCCAACACGCGCGAGGAGCGCATCGCCGCCCTCGACGAGCTGGAGCCCTACATCCGCGAGAGCGCCAAGGGCACCCTCAAGGTGATGGACGGCAAGCCGCTGACCTTCCGCCTGATGGACCCCCCCCTGCATGAGTTCGCTCCCCAGGGCAACGAGAAGATGCAGGAGGCCGCCAAGCGCCTGGGCATCAGCTACGAGGATGTCAAGAAGCGTGTTGAGAGCCTGCATGAGGTGAACCCCATGATGGGTCTGCGCGGCGTGCGCCTGGGCATCATCTACCCGGAGATCACACGCGTGCAGTTCCGCGCCCTCTTCAGCGCCACCTGCGAGTTGATGAAGGAAGGCATGCACCCGATGCTCGAAATCATGGTGCCGCTGACCATCAACGCCGCCGAGCTCCGTCACCAAAAGGCTATCGCCACCGAGGTGAAGAGCGAAGTGGAGAAGAAGTACGGCATCACCTTCGAGTACAAGTTCGGTACGATGATCGAGATCCCGCGTGCCGCCCTGGTGGCCAACCAGATAGCCGAGGTGGCCGAGTTCTTCAGCTTCGGCACCAACGACCTGACCCAGATGACCTTCGGCTTCAGCCGCGACGACGTCAACGCCATCGTGAAGACCTACGTCGACGAGAAGATTATCCCGGCCGACCCGTTCAACAACTTCGACACCGAGTGTGTCGGCGAACTGGTGAAGATCGGCATCGAGCGTGGCCGTGGCACCCGCGCCAACCTCAAGTGCGGCGTCTGCGGTGAGCACGGTGGCGACCCGACGGCTGCCGAGTTCTTCTACAAGGCCGGCATGAACTATGTCAGCTGCTCGCCCTTCCGCGTGCCTGTGGCCCGCCTCGCCGCCGCCCAGGCCGCCATCAAGGAAGCCAGAGAGAAATAAACAAAAAACCACCCGTCCCCTCTCCCCGAAAGGAGAGGGGAATGGGTGTTTGGTTAATAAAAAATTTTTGAAATATGACTATAAAAGTGTGTGTCGGCAGTTCTTGCCACCTGAAAGGGTCATACGAAGTGATTGAGGCCTTCAAGGAGGTACTGAAGAAGTACGATGTGGAGGACCTTATAGAACTACAGGCAAGCTTCTGCCTCGGCCACTGCGCCTTGGGCGTTACCGTTGGATGCGAAGGTATGGAGGCGGCCGAAAAAGGTCCGCAGGTTGAGGAGACCCCCGATGGCTTCATCCTGCACAGCGTCAACGCTGGCAATGTAGAGGAACTGTTTGCCAAAGAGATCTACCCGAAACTATTTCTAAACTAACACAACAACTAAATAAAAAATCATGTCCGAATATCTGGAATTCAAAACTGTACAATGTAAAGACTGCTACCGTTGCCTGCGCGAATGCCCGGTGAAGGCCATCAACATCAAGGACCATCACGCGCAAATCATCGAGGAGCACTGCATCCTATGTGGCCATTGCACCAAGGTATGCCCCCAGCATGCCAAGGTAGAGCATAGCGAGCTACCTGTGGTGCGCGAGTTGCTCAAGAGTAGTGCCCATATGGCTGCTACGGTGGCGCCGTCGTTTATCAGCAGTCTTGTACAGGATGACTTCTCGGTATTACGCATAGCGCTTGCCAAACTAGGTTTTGCCATAGCCGAAGAGACGGCCATCGGCGCACAAGCCGTCACCGAAGAGTACAAACGAGTGCTGGCCAAAGGCGAAATGCGCAATTTCATCACATCTGCTTGTCCTGCCACCTGCCGCCTGATACAGATGTACTATCCCAAGGCGCTGCCTTTCCTGGCGCCAGTGGACTCGCCCATGGTGGCGCACGCCAAAATGTTGCGCCGCAACGACCCAAACCTGAAGATTGTATTCATCGGCCCCTGCATAGCCAAGAAGCGCGAGGCTGACGAACATGCTATAGACGCCGTGATTACCTTCGATGAGCTGCTGCAGCTATTTGAAGAAAACGGCATAGACCTGAATACTATAAACAAACTTACGGTAGGCGACGAGTGCGACATCGCCAACCGCGCGAAAGCCTATCCTGTAACGAAGGGCATTATACGCTCGTTCGACGCTTTGCCGGAAGGCTACCGATACATGACAGTGGACGGCGTGGACCGTATTGCCGATGTGTTGGAAAACATTGAGTCTATGGACCACGTGTTCATAGAGATGAACGTGTGTCCCGGTGGCTGCATCAACGGACCTTGCTCTATTGCACACGATGGCGGTATGATTAAGGCTGAGGCAGATATCGACCGCTATGTGGAACACGAGATGGCCACACGCAAACATCTGCCTGCGGCCGACGCAGGGGTGTCGTTGGCTTACGCCCATCCGCGCCTGCGTGCCAAGAGTCGTCCCGCCAGCGACAAAGAGATTGAGGATGTGCTGCGCCGTACCGGCAAATTTACCAAAGCTGACGAGCTTGATTGTGGTGCCTGCGGCTATCGCACCTGCCGCGAAAAAGCCTGGGCCGTGGTGAACGGCTATGCCGACATTGATATATGCCTGCCCTACATGCGCAAGCGCGCTGAGAGTCTGGCTGTTGACATCGTGCGTAACTCGCCCGAGGGCGTGATGATTGTCGACCCCGACATGAACATAGTGGATATCAACGCATCGGCCATGAAGATGCTGGGCCTCAACGGCACGCCGGAAAATGTGGTGGGCCGTCCTGTGGCCGAAAGTTTCCAGCCGATAGACTTCTACAAGGCATACACTAAAAAACAGCGTGTAGAGAACCCACAGCTGCACATACAAGCCACAAACCGCTATTTGAGCCTCACTGTGAGCCTGTTGAGCGAGCAGAACTTGCTCTTCGGCTTGATGAAGGACATCTCCGATATGGTGAACTACGACAAGAAGTTGGAAAAAGTGAGGATGGATACCATTGCCACCACCGACGACCTCATCATGAAACAGATGCGTGTGGCACAGGAGATAGCCTCGCTACTTGGTGAGACTACAGCCGAGACTAAGGTGGCGCTGCTGAAGTTGAAGAAAACCCTCTCAGACGGCGAGGGTGATCTTGGGGTGGACGGACGTCCGAAAGATTGGAAAACGGCAAAGGTAAGTGACAAGTGATTGGTGAATAGTGAAAGGTGAAATATGAAAAAACTCTGTGTAGAATACGGATACACTTCGCTGAACCACTATGGCGAGGAACTCTGCGGGGACAACGTGGAGTTGACCTCGGATGGTGAGTGGACGACGTTGGTGCTTGCTGACGGACTTGGGAGCGGAGTGAAAGCCAACATACTATCCACGCTCACGAGCAAGATACTTTGCACGATGGTGGCCGGCGGTGCCGATATAGAGGATTGTGTCGGTACCATCATCCAGACGCTACCTGTATGCAAAGAGCGTGGCGTTGCCTACAGCACTTTCTCTATCATACACGTTAACAATGAGGGTAGGGGACACCTATTTGAGTTCGACAACCCTGAGGCTATCTGGTACCATCACGGTCATACTTGCGATTTTCCTCGTGAGGAAATGAACGTTTACAACAAGCGCGTGTTTGTCACTGAACTTGAACTTGATGAGGGAGACATGGTCTTCGTGATGAGTGACGGCACTATACATGCCGGAATCGGACAGATGCTGAACTTCGGATGGCAGCGCAAGGAAATAATGGAACACCTCGACCACAACATCGACGCCCATATGTCGGCCCGAGCCGCGGCCTGTCTTCTTGCTTCGGCATGCAATGACCTATATCTTGACAAGCCGGGCGACGACACTACGGTGGCTGCTATTCGCATACGTCCTCGTACAATGGTGCATATCATGGTTGGTCCGCCTGTAGACAAGGAAAAAGACGAGGAATATGTCCATCGGTTCATGATGGACGCCGACAAACGCATAGTATGCGGCGGCACTACCTCACAGGTGGTGGCTCGTTGTATCGGTCGACAGTTGAAGACCAGCTTCGACTTTCCTGACAAAGATGTACCTCCCATAGGATTCATTGACGGCATCGACCTTGTCACAGAGGGTGTTATCACGCTGCGACGCCTATTGTCGCTATCAGAGAAATACGTTTCAGCGAAAGACCTTACACCAAAGACTTATGCCAAGAAAGATGGCGGTTCGCTGCTGGCAAACATCATCTTCGAGGAAGCCACGCACGTGGTGTTCTTTGTCGGACAGAATGTCAACGCTGCCCATCAGGGACTTGATATTGATATAACTATGAAACTCAAACTCGTCGAGCGTTTGGCCGCCAACCTTAGCAAGATGGGTAAAAATGTAACCGTGAACTACGATTGATTATGGAGCAGAAACTATTTGATACTAACGTACAATGGATTAAATATAAGGTACTCAAGGAGGTTATCCGTCGTGCCTACGAAGGAGGTCTCGACGAGGCTTATTTGGAGATACCGAAGCTCATCAGCCCCGGCCCTAAGTCGGAGCTAAACTGCTGCATTTACAAGGAACGAGCTATCGTTCAAGAGCGTATACACATGGCCATGGGTGGTGACAGGAATAATGCAAACCCTGTGCAGGTAATGGAGACTGCTTGCGACGAATGTCCGGCTGCCGGCATGCTGGTAACGGAAGCCTGCCGCGGATGCATGATGCACTCGTGCAAAGAAGTATGTCCCAAGGGTGCCATCACCATCGTAAACCATCGCTGCCATATAGACAAGGAAAAGTGCATTGAGTGTGGCAAATGCGCCGCCGCCTGTCCATATAGTGCCATCATTGCACAGAAACGCCCATGCATCAAGAGCTGTAAGCCCAAGGCTCTCAGTATCCGTCAGGAAGACGACAAGGCTGTCATCGACAATGATAAATGTATTTCATGCGGTGCTTGCGTGGTCAGCTGCCCCTTCGGCGCTATAACCGACCGTTCATTAGTGCTCGACATCATAGATATGCTGAAACTGTCGGAGAACAATTCAAAATATCGCGTCTATGCAGTAGTTGCCCCTGCAATTGTTGGACAATGCCGTTTCGGCCGTATAGAGCAGGTGGTCACGGCCATCAAGCGCCTCGGTTTCCATCAGGTAGTGGAAGCGGCTCTTGGTGCCGACATCACCCTGTATACCGAAGCTCGTGAATTCCAGCACAAAGCCTCAGAGAGCGACAGCCCTGTTATGACAACTAGTTGTTGTCCAGCTTTTGTGCGTTTCATAGAGACCAATTTTCCCGAGTTCAAAGACGCCATCTCCACATCGCCCTCACCGATGATTACTACCGCACGTCTTATAAAGCGTAGCGACCCCACCGCTAAAGTTGTCTTTATCGGTCCTTGCGCCGCCAAGAAATTCGAGTATACGCTCGAGAAGACCCAGGGAATGATTGATTGTGTGATGAGCTTTGAAGAGTTGCAGGCATTCCTCGACGCACGTGGAATCGACACAACGCAATGTGAGGACACCCACCTAGACAATGCTTCCTTCTATGGACGTATCTTTGCAAAGAGCGGCGGTATAGCCCAAGGTGTGGTCCATGTGGCTGAAAAGCTGGGGCTGGAAGGGGTGACCCCCTGCGTTATGAACGGAATAGACCAGTGCCGTCAGCATTTAGCCCTGTTGCGAGCCAAGAAAGAGACCGCCAACTTTTTCGAAGGTATGGCCTGCGACGGTGGATGTGTGGGCGGTCCGCTGAGCATTACACGTTCGCCGAAGAATGTGTTCGACGTTGACAAGTATGGCAACTCCGCCGCCGAAAAAGACATCGACGGTTCGGTAAACCTTTATAAAATGACAATGAAACAATAAATATATATAGCTATGAACGAAAAAATCAGAAAAGACCTTGATCGCCTGGGCATCACCGGCGTGAAAAATGTCCACTACAACCCCTCCTACGAGGAGCTGTTCAAGATGGAGACCGACCCCAGCCTGACGGGTTACGACAAAGGTCAGCTGACGGAGCTGGACGCCATCAACGTGATGACGGGCATCTACACCGGTCGTTCACCCAAGGACAAGTACATCGTGATGGACGAGAACTCGAAGAACACCGTTTGGTGGACTTCAGACGAGTACAAGAACGACAACCACCCGATGAGCGAGGCCGTATGGGCCCAGATGAAAGATCTGGCCCGCAAGGAGCTGTGCGGCAAAGACCTCTTTGTGGTCGACGCCTTCTGCGGCGCCAACAAGGACACCCGTATCGCCGTGCGCTTCATCATGGAGGTGGCCTGGCAGGCCCACTTCGTGCGCAACATGTTCATCAAACCTACCGCCGAGGAGCTGAAGGACTTCCGTCCCAACTTCACCGTCTACACGGCCAGCAAGGCCAAGGTGGAGAACTACAAGGAGCTAGGTATGAACAGCGAGACCTGTGTGGCCTTCAACGTCACCAGCCGTGAGCAGGTGATCCTCAACACCTGGTACGGTGGCGAGATGAAGAAGGGCATGTTCTCCATGATGAACTACTACCTGCCCCTGAAGGGTATCGCCGCCATGCACTGCTCGGCCAACACCGACATGCAGGGCAAGCACACGGCCATCTTTTTCGGTCTGAGCGGCACGGGCAAGACCACCCTCAGCACCGATCCGAAACGCCTGCTGATCGGCGACGACGAGCACGGCTGGGACGACGAAGGTGTGTTCAACTTCGAGGGCGGCTGCTATGCCAAGGTGATCAATCTGGACAAGGAGAGCGAGCCCGACATCTACAACGCCATCCGCCGCAACGCCCTGTTGGAGAATGTCACCGTCGACGCCAACGGCAAGATCGACTTCAAGGACAAGAGCGTCACCGAGAACACCCGTGTGAGCTACCCGATCGACCATATCGAGAAGATCGTGCAACCGGTCCACGGCAAGAGCGCCGGTCCGGCAGCGGAGAACGTGATCTTCCTGAGTGCCGACGCCTTCGGAGTGCTGCCCCCGGTGAGCATCCTGACGGCGGAGCAGTGCAAGTACTACTTCCTGAGCGGCTTCACAGCCAAGCTGGCCGGCACGGAGCGCGGCATCACCGAGCCGACACCGACCTTCAGCGCTTGCTTCGGACAGGCCTTCCTCGAGCTGCACCCCACCAAGTATGCCGAGGAGCTGGTGAAACGCATGGAGAAGAGCGGGGCCAAGGCCTACCTGGTCAACACCGGCTGGAACGGCACCGGCAAACGCATAAGTATTAAAGATACGCGCGGAATTATTGATGCCATCCTCGACGGGTCGATCCTGAAGGCCGCAACGAAGAAGATACCCTACTTCGACTTCGAGGTGCCCACCTCGCTGCCCGGAGTGGATCCGAAGATCCTGGACCCGCGCGACACCTACGCCGACGCTGCCCAATGGGACGAGAAGGCGCGCGACCTGGCCGACCGTTTTGTGAAGAACTTTGTGAAGTTCACCCACAACGAAGCCGGCAAAGCCCTGGTGGCTGCAGGACCCAAAGTGAAATAACAACAGAAAATGAAACGTCTAGCAATCATCCTTCTGACAATGGGAATAGCCCTGTCGGCCGCAGCATTCGACTTTGAGTCGGATCGGCCGGAGGGCTATACCCTCTATTTTAACATTCTTGACGACGACGAGGAAAACGTGGTAGAGGTGACTTACCCCGTGGTCACCGGCGGTTTCCACTGGCAGGGGCACCGTATGCCTTGGGGCGAACTGGTGATTCCGGCCGAGGTGGAACACGACGGGATCACCTACACGGTCGTCTCCATCGGAGCACGTGCCTTTTCCGGATGCAAGGAAATCACATCGATCAACATCGCCTCGACGGTAACCGAAATCGGAGCCTACGCCTTCTATCAGTGTACCGGCATCGAAGGAGAGGTGACGATAGGGGAGGAGATCGTCAGCATCGGCCGATCGGCCTTCTACGGATGCAGCGGCATCACATCGGTCCGCTTCAACGCCATCAAATGCGAGAGCATGGGTGGCACACGCAGTTCGACGGCTTTCGGCGGATGTCATAGGCTGGAGAAGGTGACCTTCGGGCCGCAGGTGACACGCATACCGGACTATGCCTTTGTCGGTATGGATGGCTTGCGGTTCGAGTGGAACCTGCCGCGATCGCTGGAGCACATCGGCGACTATGCGTTTGCCTACTGCAACAAAATCAGCGGGCCGCTGACGCTGCCGTCGACGGTGAAGCATGTAGGAGCCTACGCTTTTGCACAGTGCCACGCAATGACGGCCATCGAGCTGTCGAAGGGGCTGGAGAGCGTGGATTCGCGCGCCTTCTACCAGTGCATCGGTGTGACCGAGGTGAACGTCAAGGCGCTGACACCGCCGCAACTGGGCAGCGAGGTCTTCTCGGGCCTCAAGGCGAGCGTGGTCTACAACGTACCGTGCATCACCATTGACCGCTACAAGGAGTCGGCCCAGTGGAAGCGTATCCGCAACCTACGAACCACCTATCCCTGCAAGCTCGACCTGGTGGCCGAACTGAGCGACCCCAAGGCTGGCACCATCACGGGTGTGGGGGCCTACAACGTGGGCGAGAAAGCCACCATGACCGTCATCTGCAACGCCGGCTACGGCTTCCGCGGCTGGACCGACGGAAACCTGGAGAATCCGCGTACCGTTACGGTCAACGATACCACCACCTACACGGCCATCATGCAGCCGGCCGAGCTGGTTCGCGAGATCCAGTACGTCCATGACACCACATACATGGACGGCCGCGACACGCTGGTCGAGTACTACGAGATCAACGACGTCGCCGAACCCATCAACTCACAGGAAGGCATCGTCTACAACCGCGACAAACGCCGCATCGAAGTCCCCATCGACAAAGGGGACATCGTCGAGGTGGCCCTCTACAACGACGCGGGCCAGTGTGTGATGACCGGCATGCCCAAACACGGCCACATCAAGATGCGCCGCTTCCCGACGGGCTCCTACATCGTCCGAGTCACCACCATATACGACGAAATCGTGGTCCGATTCTTCCACGCCAGAAAACGCTAGATTAATTAACAAACACAAAATAAACAACATGTCAGTAAACAATTTCACCTCGCGCCACAACGGAGTCTCCAAGGAGTCCGAGGTGCAGAAAATGCTCCAGACCATCGGCGTCGGCTCGATGGACGAGTTGATAGAGAAGGCGGTGCCTGCCGCCATTCGTCTGAAAGAGCCCATGCCCCTGCCTGCCGGCATGAGCGAATACGAGTTCCTGAACCACTGCCGCTCGCTGGCCAAGAAGAACAAACTCTACCGCACCTACATCGGTATGGGTTACTACGGAGCCATCACCCCCGCCGTCATCATGCGCAACGTCTTCGAGAACGCCGGCTGGTACACCAGCTACACGCCCTACCAGACCGAAATCAGCCAGGGCCGTCTCGAAGCCCTGATGAACTACCAGACCATGGTGGCCGACATGACCGGCATGCCGCTCAGCAACGCCTCGCTGCTCGACGAAGCCACCGCCGCCGGCGAAGCCATGATCATGTTCTTCAACAGCCGCAGCCGTCAGGCCCAGAAGGACGGCATCTGCAAGGTCTTCGTCGACGAAGGCATCCTGCCCCAGACCCTGGCCGTCATGCAGACCAACGCCGCCCCCCGCGGCATCGAGATCGTCACCGGCAAAGCCGCCCAGACCGAACTCGACAACACCTACTTCGCCGCCTTCGTGCAGTACCCCAACCAGTTCGGTGAGGCCCAGGATTGGACGGCCTTCATCGCCAAGTGCCACGAAAAAGGCATCTTCGTCGGCATGGCCACCGACCTCATGGCCCTGGCCCTGATGAAGACTCCCGGCGAGATGGGTGCCGACTGCGCTTTCGGCAACTCGCAGCGCTTCGGCCTGCCCATGGGCTTCGGCGGCCCGCACGCCGGCTTCTTCGCCTTCACCGACGCCTTCAAGCGCCTCTTCCCCGGCCGCATCATCGGCTGGACCATCGACGCCAAGGGCAACCCCGCCCTCCGCATGGCCCTCGGCATGCGCGAGCAGCACATCAAGCGCGACAAAGCCACCTCCAACATCTGCACCGCCTCGGCCCTGGTGGCCAACATGAGCGGCTTCTACGCCGTCTGGCACGGTCCCGAAGGCATCCGCGACATCGCCACCCACATCTGCGCCCGTGCCCACCGCCTGGCCATGGAGCTGGAGCAGTACGGATACAAGCAGTGGAACAAGGTCTACTTCGACACCCTCGCCCTCCAGTGCCCCGTGCCCACCGCCAAGGTGCGCGAAGTGGCCCTCAAGCACGAGATCAACTTCCGCTACATCTGCGAGGAGTGCATCGGCATCTCCATCGACGAGACCGTCAGCAAGGCCGACCTCGACGCCATCGTGGCCTGCCTGGCCGAGGCTGCCGGCAAGAAAGCCGAAGCCCTCGAGTGCAAAGGCTGCTGCTGCAAGTTCGCCGACGAGGCCATCCCCGCCGAACTGAAGCGCCAGAGCGCCTACCTCACCGAAAAGGTCTTCAACCAGTACCACGACGAGACCTCCATGATGCGCTACATCAAGCGCCTCGAGGAGAAAGACCTCTCGCTCAACCGCGCCATGATCCCGCTGGGCTCCTGCACCATGAAGCTCAACGCCGCTGCCGAGATGATGCCCCTCAGCTGGAGCAAGTTCGGCGGCATGCACCCCTTCGTGCCTGCCGACCAGGCCGAGGGTTACCTCGAGATGATCCACGACATCGAGCGCCGTCTGGCCATCATCACCGGCTTCGCCGGCTGCTCGCTGCAGCCCAACTCGGGCGCCTACGGCGAGTACAGCGGCCTCACCGTCATCCGCAACTACCACATCGCCAACGGCCAGGGCCAGCGCAACGTCTGCCTCATCCCCGCCTCCGCCCACGGCACCAACCCCGCCTCAGCCGCCAAGGCCGGCATGGTGGTCGTCGTCGTGAAGTGCAACGACAAGGGCGACGTCGACATCGACGACCTGCGCGCCAAAGCCGAGCAGTACAAAGACACCCTCAGCTGCCTGATGATCACCTACCCGTCGACCCACGGCGCCTTCGAAGAGGGCATCCTCGAGATCATCGACATCATCCACTCCATGGGCGCCCTCGTCTACATGGACGGTGCCAACATGAACGCCCAGGTGGGCCTCACCAGCCCCGGCCACATGGGCGCCGACGTGTGCCACCTCAACCTGCACAAGACCTTCGCCATGCCTCACGGCGGCGGCGGCCCTGGCGTCGGCCCCATCTGCGTCAGCCAGAAGCTCGTCGACTTCCTGCCCACGCACCCCGTCGTCGAGGTCGGCGGCCAGAAGGGCAACACCATGGCCGCAGCCCCCTACGGCAGCGCCATGCTCCTGCCCATCACCTACGGCTACCTCCTCATGCTCGGCGGCGAAGGCCTCACCGAAGTCACCAAGCACGCCATCCTCAACGCCAACTACCTCCGCGCGCGCCTGCAGAAGTACTACAAGATACTCTACACCAACCGCAACGGCATGTGTGGCCACGAGATGATCGTCGACTTCAACGAGTTCAGCCTCAAGGTCAGCGTTGGCGACATCGCCAAGCGCCTGATGGACTACGGCTTCCACGCCCCCACGGTGGCCTTCCCGGTGCACAACACCCTCATGGTCGAACCCACCGAGAGCGAGCCGCTCAGCGAGCTGGACCGCTTCTGCGACGCCATGATCGCCATCCGCCAGGAGATCGACGACGTGATGACCGGCCGCAGCGACGAGCACAACAACCCCATCTGCAACGCCCCGCACACCATGCAGGTCGTCTGCGCCGACGAGTGGACGCTGCCCTACAGCCGCCAGAAGGCCGCCTTCCCGCAGCCCCACTGCGAGAAGTACTGGCCCACGATCAGCAAGATCGACGACGCCTACGGCGACCGCAACCTGCAGGCCGTCTGGGCTGAATAGCCAACTGCCACTCACACCAACAGAGCGGGGCGAGCCTTACGGCTCGCCCCGCCTTTTTCATACCCATCCGCCACCCACATACCCTGCATCCCCTCTGCATCATCTCTGCATCATCCAGGCATCATCTAGGCATCATCCAGGCATCATCTAGGCATCAACTAGGCATAAATGCACATCCGATGCCCTGCATGAGCAGGGTGGGTGTCATGCAGATGCCACGATGCTATGTTGACTTATTTCAGGCGGTATCCGGCGGCGGCGAGGGCGGCGCGGACCTTCTCCTGCTGGTCGCCCTGGATGATGATTTCGCCGTCCTTGGCCGAGCCGCCGACGCCACACTTGCCCTTCAGCATACGGCCGAGGGCTTGCAGGTCGTCGTCGGTGCCGACGAAGCCGCTGACGAGGGTGACGGTCTTGCCGCCGCGGTGGTGACGGTCGAGGCTGACGCGCAGCCGCTGCCGGTCGGGGGGCAGGGTAGAGGCCTCCGGCTCGTCGTCGTACTGGTACTGGAAGTCGGGATTGGTCGAGTAGACCACCCCCACGGGTTGCTTCTTGCTCATGGTTTGGGGAATGAAAGCAGTTCGGATGGATTGCGGATGATCAGCGGACGGTGTATATCGCGCGCATAGACGCGCACCGACCGCGGTTGGTTGACGAAGCGCACGGCGCGCCCTAGGTTGATGCCCTCGCCGTCGATGTCGACCCACTTGTCGTCGTTGCCCTCGATGAGCACCTCCGACGTGCGGAACATCTCGACGTGTTGCGACAGCTGCAGGTGGTTGGTCAGCGCCAGAGGGGCGGTGATGGGCAGGTGGTCGATGGGGATTTTGTCGACGATGCTGATGTCGATGATGCCGTCGTCGAGCCGGGCCTGCGGCGCCACGGGCACCCCGTAGCCGATGCGGCTGCTGTTCTGCAGGGCGATGATCCAGGCGTTGCGCGTGATGGTGCGGTCGCCCAAGGTGAGGGTGTAGGTGCCGGACTGGTAGGTATTGTAGGCGCGAAGCATCATGTTGGTGTAGCCCGTGATGCCGCGCGTCTTGGCCGCCTGCATCATACGCGAGATGTAGGCGTCGAAGCCCACGCCCGCGGCGTTGACCGAGACGTACTGTTGCCGCTCGTGCTCGTCGACCGACGTGATCAGGATCGAGTCGATCACCTGCTCGTACTGGTGGTTCAGCGCGCGGATGGCCAGCCAGGGTTGGAGGGGGAGTTTCAGCGTGTGGGCCAGGCCGTTGCCCGATCCGCAGGGGATGATGCCCAGCCGCGTGTCGGTCCCCTTGATGCCTTGCACCACATCGTTCACCGATCCGTCGCCGCCCACGGCCACCACACACTCGAAGCCCTCGTCCACCGCCTGGCGGGCCAGCTCGGTGCCGTGGTGTATACGCTCGGTGTAGCGCACCTCGTAGTCGAAGAGGTCGTGGTCGAGATTGCGCTTGATCAAGCTCTCAATCTTCTTCTGCCGGCCGATGCCGGACACGGGATTAACGATGAATACGGTCTTGGTTTTCATAGTAAAATCATTAAGGGCGCCAGGCTGAAGCCGTGAGTATCTTCTGGCTGTCGGTCTCGTCGAAGAGTTCTTGCATAGAGGCGCCCGTTTTCCTCATGTAGGCGCGCACGATCTGCCAGCCGATATAGGCGGCCGTGCGGGGAGCCGACTCGTTACCGAAGGCGTTGGTGTGGGGCGCTTCGCCCAGAAGGTTCTGGTAGGTGTGGATGTCGGTGGAGTAGAGCGCTTTGTTCTGTATCATCCATCCCCATACGTTCTTAACATTGGACTCCATCCACTTGAGTTGGTCGGCGGTGTAGCGCAACAGAACGGTGTCGGCGATACCGGGCATGGTTTTCTCGATGAAGTAGAGTTTCTTGCCGTCGGCGATGGCATGGTCGAGCAAGGTCAGGTCGCCGTCGGGACTTGCGCTATAGAGTCCTGCCAGGGCGCACATGCAGTCGGGGACAATGTTATTGCGGGAGAATGTACGTACCAGGTAGGTTGGCATACCGAAGTACTGATACTTTTCCATGGCGCCAAGGGCGTACTGGTCGAGGCACACGCAGAGGTCGCCGCAGTTGCTGAAGACGCGGAACCCGTAGTTGTCGAAGTCGCCCGTGACCATGGTGTAGAAGCGCTCCACGTGGTGCATCTTCGGACAGAGCTTGTAGGCCCGTGCCAGGGCGCGCCCCAGCTGGCGCTCGATGTCCGACAGGTCGTGGTAGAGGCTGTCGGTGATGTGGTAGATATCGCGCATCACAGGGTCGCTGACGAACTCGTGCGTCATCTCAATGAACTCAGGCTCGTCGGGGGAGAGCACAATCAGTTCGGAGTTGAACTCGTCGGCGTGGGCCTTGAGCTGGGCTGGCAGTTGGTCGGCCGGTGTGTCGAAGAGCAGGTGCTCAAAGCGGTGGAACCGCACCTCCTCCGCGCGGTGGCAGCCCGACAACAGCAGGGCTGCAACAACGATGCAGAGACACACAGCGGCGTGTCTCTGCATCCATCTGACTATGGGGCTATTGCTATTCGGCATCTTTCTTCTCTTCGTTCTTCTCCTGTTCGCTGAGGATGCGCAGCTTTGCCTGCAGCAAGGCGATCTGCTGACGGGCGCCTTGCATCTTCTTCTCAAACTCCTGCTTCAGGAGGTCGGCCTGCTTGCTCGAAGCCAGGAAGCCGAGGTTGTTCTCCCAGAGGTTGAGGTCGCCACGCAGCTTCTCGATCTTGTCGTGCAATTCCTGGCGCTCGTTCTGCACGAAGCGCTTGGCATCGCCGCCCATGTTGTGCAGCTTCTCGCGGTAGGCGTTCTCCTGCGCCTCGCGAGCGCTGATCTTCAGCTGTTCGAATATGCGGTCGATCTCGGCGCGGAACTCCTTGCCCAGGCGCTCCTTGTCGGCCATCGGCACAAAGCCCACCTCGGCCCAGCGGCGCTGGAAGTCCTTGATGACGGCCAGGTTCTCCTCGCGGTTGTCGCCGAAGATGTGGGTCTTCAGCTCGCCCAGGATGGTCTCCTTCTTGGCCAGGTTCTCGCTCTCCGAACTGCGGCGCTCCTTGAAGAACTCGCCCTTCTTGGCAAAGAACTCGTCGCAGGCGCCACGGAAACGCTGCCACACCTTGTCGCTCACCTTGCGGCTGACGGGGCCCGTCTGCTTCCACTCCTGCTGCAGCTGCAGCAGCTCCTCGGTGGCTTTCTTCCAGTCCTCGCGCTGTGCGATGGCCTCGGCCTTGAGGCAGAGCTCCAACTTCTTCTGGTAGTTGGCCTCCTGCTCGTCGCGCACGCTGGCGAAGTATTCCTTCTTCTCGGCATAGTGGCGGTCGATCATGCCCTTGAACTTGGACCAGATCTCCTCGTTGACCTCGCGCGGCACGGGGCCGATGGTCTTCCACACCTTCAGCAGTTCATCGAGTGCTGTGGTGACGTCGTTCCACTGTCGCGTGCTCGTGGGCCGCTCGGCCGTCAGTTCGGCGGCCTTGTCGATCAGGGCTTGCTTGGCCAGCAGGTTGTTGTCGAACTCCTCCTTGCGCTGGTCGTAGTACTCCTTGCGGCGCTCGTCGATCTGGTTGGCGGCACTCTGGAAGCGCTGCCATATCTCCTCGTTCTGCTCGGCCGGCACGGGGCCGATCTCCTTCCATTGGGCACGCAGGTCCTGCAGCCCCTTGAAAGCCTTGGTCACCGAGGGTTCCATGATGAGCTCCTCGGCCTTCTCGCAGAGGGTGATCTTCTGGTCGAGGTTGCGCTTCTGATCCAGCGCACGCAGTTCACGGTTGATCTTCAACTTGTTGAAGAACTGTTCTATCTGGAAGTGGTAGTTCTGCCACAGGTCGTTCATCTGGTCGCGCGGCACGTCGCCGATGGCTTTCCAGCGCTCCTGGATCTCGTTGAAGCGGTCCAGCGAGGCGCGCACCTGCTCCTCTTCGCTGTCCACCAGCACGCGCAGCTCCTCGATCAGGGCCTGCTTGGCCTCGAGGTTCTTCTTCTTCTGCTGCTCGATCTCCTCGAGATACTGCTGCCGGCGGGCGCGGTAGCGGTCGTAGAGGGCGTAGAACTCGTCGGCCAGCGAGTCGTTCTGCTGCTGGTAGTCGTCCTTGTTGCCGCCGTCGGCCAGGAAGGCGTCGAAGGCGGCCTTCTGCGCCTCGCGGTTCAACTCGTTGAAGCGCGTGCGGATGGCCTGGGCGCGGCCCTTGATCTGCTGCACGGCCTCGGTCATCAGCTCCTGCATGGCGGCCAGCAGCCCTTCGCGGTCCAGCTGGCTGTAGTCCTGCGTCGGCTCGGCGTTCTCGGCCGGCTCGGCCTCGGCGGTGGCGGCACTGTCGGCCGCGGGGGCCTCGGCGGGCTCCGGGGTCTCCGTCGCCGCGGCAGCGGCATCGGGGGTGGATTCTGTCGTCTCGGTCGCGGCCGCGGGGGCGGCGTCGGCCTGGGGGGCGGCGTTCAGGGTCTCGGCTGGGGTCTCCGCTGCGGGAGCCACCTCGGCCTGGGGGTGCAGCTCCTCGTTCTCAGCGGGCTGCAGAGGATTGGTCTCTTCCATGGTTAGAAGGTGTTTTTGTTGTTAAAGAACTACTGCAGGCGAAGGCCGCAAAACGTCCATCGCCATGATTCACAGGTTGTTTTGCTCAGTCATACCTTGTGGGTACAACGTGCAAATATAATCATTTTATTTGACCTGTGCAAAAAAATCTCGCCCCGAGCCCTCCCGTCCGGGCCCGAAGGGGTCGCAGCGACACCCAACGTCCGATGCGTCGAAAAGCCCATGATTCCTAGGTGGCTCCCTGATGACTCCCTGATGACTCCCTGATGACTCTCTTAAAACCAGGGCAAAATCCTTGCCCTGTCAGCGTTTTGCGAGTTTTCCAGCATGGTTTGCACACTTTCGGAAGGTCAAACATCTCGTTTAGAGCGGTTTAAAGGTGAAAAATAGATCGTGCACGATCTAATTTTTTAACCTAAATTTACTTAATTTAGTGGG
>CAMHDJ010000042.1 GCA_946183915.1 uncultured Bacteroidales bacterium
TCAGGGAGTCATCAGGGAGCCACCTAGTAACCATGGGCATTTCGGAGGGGTCGACTCCCCCGTGTCCTCCGGATGGATCATCCCCCCACCCCGGGGCGGTGCCCGACGGGACACAGAAGACACCAAAAAGAAGGCAGGGGATCGGACCGTTGTTATGGGAAAAGTGAATGGTATGTTTAGTCCGTCCCCTGCCAAGGCTTTATTTATCTCTTGCCGATCGACCGTTCCACGTCACCGCCGCAGGCGGAAAGAATCCACAAGATCTACCGGATCTCGCCCGCGCAGCGGGCAGGCGGCTCGGCTACCGCCGGACGATGAGTTTCTTGGTCACCTGGCCCAAGGGCGTCGTCAGGCGCAGCAGGTAGGTCCCTTCGGGCCAGGCGCTGACGTCGAGGCGTGTCTCGTTGCCCGAGGCCTGCCAGGTGCCCATGCGGCTGCCCGCGGCGTCGTAGGCCTCCACCTGCGTCAGCCCCACGCCGCTCACCACGCGCGCCGTGCCGCGCGCCGGGTTGGGCAGCACCACCGTACTCTTCCACAGCATGGCCTCCTGCACCGACAGCGTGTCGCCGCCGGGCTCTACGGGACTATCCTCGCAGAAGTAGCCGTTGCTGTCGGGCTCCAGGATGGGGTAGACTAGGTACATATAGTGTGATGGCCAATAGTCAAAATACCAGTATAACTCTCCCGTTATTGAGGAGCGAAAGCGAACTACGTGCGGTTCATTGAATCTTATCGACTCCGCATTTATCGGACTCTCACCAACCATAGCCCCGACTACCATCCAAAAGATAGGCCACGTACTATAGTAGATGCCATCCTTCGGATACTCGTAACAATTGTGATTGGTCATATAAAGATAGAATGAGTCGCGTACCGGCTGCGGCTCGTTGAAGTACATCTCGTACATGGAGATATATTGTTTGTGGAGCAGCGGCACCAGTGTTCCATAGGTGCCCATGTCCAAATAGTAGGCCACTGGCGAGGTCTTAATGTTGATCTTCAGCTGCGGACTGACCAAAACGAGCGAGTCGCCCACATGCTTGTATATGCCCCAATGTTCGTAGGCAGCTTCTGCAACGGTGTCGGCCATCTGTTCCAGATAGCCATAGTAGGACGACGAGTCAGGGTAGTTCTGGAGGGTCCCTTCCAGATCAAACGTCGCCATGGCGGCTGCGATACCATAGATGTTCACCTCCTCTCCATTTTCGAAGCAGAAGTACTTGCCCGCTCCGCCGTATGGCGTAAATCCGTATCTGGACGCTTGCAGGAACCACGTGGAGTCCATGTGATACTCCGGGTAGCAAAAGTAGGTCGATTTCGGCGTCCGCGTGACCAAAGTGTCCTGCGCCTGAGCGGAGCCCAGCGCCAGCAGCAACAGGGCTACAATGAAAATGTTTTTTTTCATAATGTTTTATATTTTTTGGGGGTTAATAATTCTTCCTAACAATTACAATTCTAATTACTTTCTTCATGTTTTTTTATGTTTTTTAGTTTTACGGATTCATTCAGATAATTCCACATTATTTCTATCTGTCTTGACTCATCCTTTTCTCCCATCACAACAACTGTCTTTTTGTTAGGAAAGAAAACAACAATATTGTCTTGTTCGTCTTTACCCGTAAACCGATCTTCTTCTTCCAGTTCAATCGACATTATATATTGAACGAACTCTTCGCTTTTTCCCATGGCGCGCAGCAGGTCGGCGAAGGCGGCGGAGTCCTCGGCCTCGAGGAGGGTCATGTCGAGCCGCAGGGTGTCATTAATGGGCATCTGGCGGATGAAGGCGGCGCGGACGCCCGGCAGGTGGCGGTACTGGCGGTAGACCTCGCTGCACTCGGCCAAGGGCAGCTGGCGCGTCTGGAAGACCCACCAGACGCCGGCGCAGGCCAGCACCAGGGCGATGAGCAGCACCGATAGCCAATATTTCCAATGTTTTCTCATAGGGCAGCGACGATAGCGGTGGCTGTGGCGAGCGAGTGGGAGTGGCCGAGCAGCGAGGAGAAGTGCATGGTGGGGCTGAGGGTGCTGTCCATGAGTGCCATCGGACCTGCGACCACCAGCAGGGTGAAAACGGCACCAGCCAGGTGGCGACGGTGGATGGCGGCCCGGTCGAGACGGCGTGTGCGGGCCGCGTCGAGGCGCTGCTCGACACGTCGGCAGCGAGCTTCGGCGGCCATCCCGTCGAAGAGGGTTTCAATATTCAGCGGTTCTTTATCCATAGCGTATTGTGTGTTTTAGTTATACAATCGTTTATACACGCCCACCATGCGTTGTTTGGCGCGGCTGATGCGCTTGTAGGCGGTGTTAATGTCGATGCCGAGGCGGTCGGCGATCTCGGCGCCGGAGTATCCGTCGAGCGTCCACTGGAGGAGCTGGCGGTCGTCGTCAGCGAGGTAGGCCAGCAGGTCGTCGAGCAGTTCGCGGTTCTCTCTTTGTTCGTCGCTGTCGGGCACCTGGTCGGCGGCTTCGAGGGGCAGGTCGGAGTGCTCGATGCATCTGAGGTTGCTCAGGACGCTGCGGATCTGCAGCTTCACCCACGCCCGTTCCTCGTGCTCATTGGCGTCGGGCCGTAGGGTGCCGAGGCTGACGTAGATACGGAGTCGCACCTCTTGCTGGTAGTCGAAGGCCTGCTGGCGACGGTAGCGAGCATGGCGGTAGCAGCGCCAGAAGATGAGGTCCTGGTGACGTTCGATGAGGCTCAGGTAGCGCCCCACGTACTCCGGTGTATGCACTTCATACCGCGACATAACGAAGGCCTTTCACATATATAATACTATGTTTTTCGGAAAACCTGACCCGAGGGGTGAGATTTTTTTCTTTTTTAGCGACGGAAGAAGTAGTCGTCGACCTTCTGGCGGTAGTAGGGAGCGAGGGTGGGGGGGACGGTGCGGAGCTGGTCCTGTGCGGGCTGGAGCTGCCGCTGGTAGCGTTCCAGTTCGGCCGGCGAGGGCTGGCTGTAGAGGTCGCCGGCCTCGCGGCTCTCGCGGCGCTGTTCCTTCTCGCGCTGCATCTCGGCGCGTTCGTGCTCCAGGAGGCGGGTCATGATCTGCTGCTGTCGCTGGAGGGTCTGGCGGGTGATGGTGCGGTTCACGAGGTCGGTCTCGGTCTGTTCCATCTGGCGCATCATCTGGTCGATCTCGCGCGCCAGCTTGGGGTCGCCACCGGCGGCCGACTTCATCTCGGAGCCGTACTCCTGCATCATGCGGCGGATCATCTCCTGCTGAGCGGCCATGCGGGCAAACTCCTCGCTCATCGACTGCTGCTGCCCCAGCTGGTGGCGACCGCCGGGCTTCTGGCCCTGCTTGTCGAGCTGCTTGCGGAGGGCTTCCATCTGGCGGTTGAGTTCCTGCTGCATCTGGCGCATCGACTTGGGCGAGGGCTTCCCCTTGCCGGGATTGCTGCACTGGCTGCCGGCCCGGCCGGGGTTCTTGCACTGGCCGTTTTTCTTCTTCTGGGCGTTCTGGCGCATCTGGTTCTGCATCTGGTCGAGGCTTTCGGCCAGCACGAGTGCCAGGTTGTTGAGCGAGGTCATGCTGTACTGCATGGGGCTGGCGGCCTGGCTGGCGCGATAGGAGCCGTAGAACGACTGGTTCATGTCGAGCAGGCCGCTGAGGGAGCGGCCGATGCTGCTGTTCACCTCGGCCAGTTCCTTGCCGATGGCCGAGGCCACCTGCAGCTGGCGTCGCGCCATGGAGCGCAGCGAGTCCTCGACCGAGCGGAAGTCGTCCTTCACGCGGTTCTGCCGTGCGATGATGGTCTGGTAGCGGGGGTCTTGGATGTAAATGGACCGTACGTCGTCGATGAGTTCCTCCTGGTTGAAGGAGAGTCGCACCAGGTTCTTCAGCAGCTGGCGCACCTGTTCGGCGTCCTCGGCCAGGTCCTGCTGTTCGGCGTCGACCTGGGCTTCGGCCACCGCCTCGCTGAGGCGCTCCATGTCGTCGGCGGCCTGCTGCTGCATCTGGGAGGCATCCTTGTTCTTACCCTTCTGCAGGCTCTGTTGCGCCCCCTGCTGGTGCTGCTCCACCTGCCGCTCGAGGTCTGAAGGCACACGGAAGTCAGTCGAGGGGTCGAGGGCCTTGTAGTCCTGCCGTATCTGGTCGATGTCCTGCTTCAACTGCTGGAAGCGCTCGCCGAGCTCCTGCTGCTTCTGCTGCAGCCGTTCTTTGTCCTTGCCCTTGGCCTGCTCGGTTTCACGCGAAACATCGCGCTGCTCCTGTGCCAGGCGATCCAGTTTCTGGACGGTCTGCTCCACCTTCTTCTCGATCTCCAGGCGCTTCATGAGCTCGATGTTCTGGTCCAGCTGCTTCTCCAGCTCGGCGTTGTCCAGCTTGAGCCGGTCGAGTTGCTGCTGCACCTTGCCCTTGTCGAGTTCCTTCATCATGCGGTCTATCTCGGCCAGGGTCTCCTTCATCTTCTCGTCCATCACCTCATTCATCAGGCGGTCCAGCTCGCGCTGCTTCTCCATCAGCTGTTCGCTCTGCTCGCGATACTTCTGCTCCAGGCGGTTGTTCTCCTGGATCTGGCGCTGCATCTGCTGCATCATCTGGCGCACCTGCTGCTGCTTGTCGCGGATCTGCTCCAAGTCCTTGCGGTCCTGCCAGTTGAGTTCCTTTTTGTCCACCAGCCGCTTCATCATCTCGTTGATCTCCTCCTGCAGCTTTTGCAACTCCGACATCTGGAGGTCGGCGCTCTGGCGCACGTCGGACTGCGACTGCGTCAGCAGGCTGTCCAGCTGCTCCTCGGTAGGGATCTTGATCTCGAAAGGCTGCGAGCGGGCCGTCTTGGGGCCGTGGATGGCGTCGTTGTCCGACACCTCGAACCAGTAGCTGAGTTCGTCGCCCGGGGCGAGGGAGAGCTCGGCGGTGTTGAACGAGAAGTAGAACTCCTGCGACGTGGCACCCTCCTGGAGGGCAATTTCAGCCCGGCTGAGCGCATTTCGGGTCGTGTCGGTGGGATTGGCCGTCCGATGGACAAAAACGAGCTTAGAGAAGCCATAATCGTCTTTCACGCGACCGCGGAACAGCCGCCGGTCGGGATGCAGCGAATCCACCACCTCGTCGACCGCTATCAGCGGCACCGCGTCGGCGATGGCCGTGAGCGTGTAGCGGAGGGTGTCGGAGCGGAGGGCAGGGGCGGTGCTGACGAAGAAGGCATAGTTGAGGGTCTGCAGCACGCGGCGGCGCACCTCGGCGCGGCCCGCCTGCAGCGGCAGACACTCCTCCTGCCACTCGGCACCCACCACGCCGAAGTGGAGCGTGTCGGCCTCGCGGGTGAGGAAGAGCCAGCGGACGCTGGTGCCTTCGGGCACGGCGGCGTCGCCCAGGTCGACCACCGTCTCGTCGGCGCGGCCCGTATAGGCGGGGTAGGAGAGGAGCATGCGGAACGAGACCACCTGCGGGTCGGGCAGGACGCGCAGCAGGTGGCCGCCGTCGACCACGCCGGCCGCCTCGAGGGCGAACTGCTGCGAGCGGCTCACCTGGCGGAAGGTGTACTCGAAGCGGGTGGGGGAGAGGCGCGTCATCTTGTAGCGGCGCCCCTCGATACTGATGAAGGCCTCGGCCGGCAGGGCCTCGCCGTCGACGCTGACGGAGAGCACATAGTCCTGCCCCGGCAGGGCGGTCAGCGTGTCGTCGTCGAGCAGGAAGCGGAAGGGCGCGGGACGCTCGTAGACGGTGCTGTAGTTGACGATGCGCCTCGACGGGCCGGTGATCATCTGCGGCGCCAGCAGCAGCAGCGCCCCGATGACCACCAGCGGCGGCAGGGCATACCTGAGGTAGCGGCGGTTGGCCCGCAGGTCGATGGCGTTCAGCATCGGCACCGGCCGCAGCTGCTCGGTCTTCTGCTCGATGGCGGCAAGCAGCAGGTCGGAGGGCGGAGGGCAGAGGGCGGAACCCGGCTCCGACCTCCGAGTTCCGACCTCCGAGTTCCGACCTCCGACCTCCTCCCTATCCATGAGCTGCAGCAGGTTGAGCAGCTTGTCGCTCACCTCGGGGAAGTGGCGTCCCACGATGCGGGCCGCCTCGGCCCGGCTGATACGCTTGCCGAGGCCGTGCATCTTCAGCAGCGGCCGCACCACCAGCCAACCCACCACCGCCAGCACCGCCGCCAGCCCGCCCCAGAAGAGCACACCGCGCCCCACGGGCGACAGCCAGCCGTAGTGCTCCAGCAGCACCGCCGCCAGGTAGAGCAGCCCCACGATGCCCACGGCACAGAGCACGCCCCGCAGCAGGAGGTTCTTGTAGTACTTCCTGATGAAGGCGTCGAGCGCCGCGCGTATGTCGTTGGACCTGGTCATCGCAAAAGTAGTTAACGGCAAACCGCCGCGATTATTGCGTCGGGAGTGGGAGGGAATGCAGCACAGAGGGTTGAACGGATTGACTGCGAGACGGTTTGCTACTGGATAGAGCAGCGGAGAACAACCCACCCCAAACATGGATTTTAACGGCGAATTACTCGAATTACTCGAAGCTACGCAGACCTTTATAACGGCGAATTACTCGAAGAACTCGAAGCTACGCAGGCTGTTATAACGGCGAATTGTGCTAATTACTCGAATGCTACGCAGGCTGATTTCAGCGAATTACTCGAATGGCCTGCGCAAGCATTCGAGTAATTCGCAAAACAAAAAGATAACATAGCGACCTGCGTAGCTTCGAGTTCTTCGAGTAATTCGCCGTTTTATCAAAATTAAGCAAATTTAGGTTAAAAAATTAGATCGTGCACGATCTAATTTGCACATTTAACTATTTCTAAACGAGACATCTAAGGGTTCGGAAGTGTGCAAACCATGCTGGAAAACTCGCAAAACGCTGACAGGGCAAGGATTTTGCCCTGGTTTTAAGAGAGTCATCAGGGAGTCATCAGGGAGTCATCAGGGAGCCACCTAGGAATCATGGGCGTTTTGGAGGGGTAGGAAAGGGGGTTGGCAGGAGGCGATGGAGGGGGAAAATTGGGGGCATCGGCAGCCGGATGGTCTCCGATTGGTTTTTTTTGCGTACCTTTGCAAAAAATTTGAAGCTGCTTATGAAACCGCAAATCATCATCATCACGGGCGCCTCGTCGGGCTTTGGCAAGGCGACGGCCGAACTGCTCTCCTCGCAAGGACACACCGTCTACGGCCTCTGCCGGAGGCCGGTGGACCATCCACGGATCAAGTACCTGACGTGCGACGTGCGCGACCGCAGCCAGGTGGGCGCCGTAGTGGCCCGGGTGGTCGAGGAACAAGGGCGCGTGGACGTGCTGGTGAACAACGCCGGCATGGGCATCGGCGGCGCCCTGGAGCTGGCCACCGAGGAGGAGATCGACCTGCAGATGGGGACCAACTTCATGGGGTGCGTCAACCTGTGCCAGGCGGTGCTGCCGCACATGCGGCGCCAGCGGGCGGGCAAGATCATCAACCTCAGCTCGGTGGGGGGCCTGATGGGGCTGCCCTACCAGGGCTTCTACTCGGCGTCGAAGTTCGCCATCGAGGGCTTCAGCGAGGCGCTGGCGGCCGAGGTGACGCGCTTCGGCATCCGCGTGTGCATGGTGGAGCCGGGCGACTTTGCCACGGGCTTCACCGCCAGCCGCAGGAACAGCCAGGCCACGCTGGACGACGCGGACTACGGGCCCGTCTTCCGCCGCACGCTGGGCCTCATCGAGAAGGAGGAGAACGGCGGCCTGCAGCCCGAGGTGCTGGCGCGCCGCATCGCCCGCCTGGTAGAGAAAAAACGGCCGCCGCTGCGCAACGTGGTGGCCAACCTCGAGCAGTGGCTCTCGACGGTCATCAAACGTGTGCTCAGCGGCAACCAGATGGTGGCCATCCTGAGGGACTACTACAAGTGCTAGAACTTCACCACGACCTTCTGTGAGGGGCGGTTGCCGATCTGGACGATGTACACGCCCGGGCGGTCCACCTGGACGGTGCCGTCGTAGTAGCGGTGGTCGAGCAGATGCCCTCTGGTGTCGTAGACGTACCATCCCTCGCCCTCGCTGCCGCTGACGCTGATGGTGCCGCGGCCCACACTCACCGTGGCCACACGCGGCGCGGGCTCGGCGATGCCGGTGCAGTCCTCCTCGATGCTGTAGTCGCAGGCGGCGCCCCAGTGGGGAGCGGCGTCGTAGGCCTCGGCCGAGTGGCACGGCACCACGAGCTGCAGGCGACCCTGGATGCCGTGGAAGGTGTTGCTCTCGATGGCGGGCGGCACGGTGGCCTTGGAGACGAAGGTGACCAGGCTGTAGCACTCCATGAAGGCATACGCGCCCAGGCGGCGCACCGTGGAGGGCAGCACGAAGCCGGTCAGCCGGATGCAGCCGCGGAAGGTGGCCTCGCCGAGGGTGTCGATGCCCTCGGGGATGACCACGCGGGGCAGCTGCACGCAATAGACAAAGCAGGAGTCGCCCATGCGCTGGCAGCTGGAGGGAATGACCACCTCGGTGTTCAGCTTGGAGCAGTTGCCGAGGGCCTGGGTGCCGAGGCTGACGAGGCGCTGGCCGAAGTGGATGGACTTAAGGTAGGAGTAGGCGAAGGCGTCGCGGTCGATTGTGACCTCAGCGTTCTGGATCACCACGTCGGCCACGCCGGGCTGGTCGTAGGCCGTGGGATAGAAGGCGCTGTGGAAGGCCCCGCGGCCGATGTAGCGCACCGTGCGGGGGATGGTGAGGGCGCGCAGGGGCGTGGCCATGAAGGCATAGCGCTCGATGCTGTCGAGCCCCTCGGGCAGGGTGACGGTGAAGAGGTTGGCGCAGCCGCGGAAGGCGTTGGGGGCAATGACGGTGACCGACTGGGGCACCGTGAAGGCGCTGAGGGCGCGGTGGGCGCCGGTGAGGCGGGTCTTCGAGGCGTCCAGGTAGTAGACGCTGTCCTCCCGATAGCCGTTGACGTTGTTGGCCGCCCAGGGGCTGCCGGCGGCGGTGCCGTGGTAGACCACGTTGGGCATCACGAAGAAGGCCTGCGGGCCGATGGTGTCGACGCCGTCGGGCACGACGAGTTCGGTGATATTGGTGCCGCGCATGGCACGGCGTCCGATGGCGGTGAGGGTGGCGGGCAACTGGATGGACTGGATCTCATAGTGCGACGCGAAGGCGTTGTCGGCCAAGGCGGTGACGGTGTACTGCCGGCCGTCGTGCGCGACGGTGGCGGGGATGAGGAGCGTGTCGTTGTAGTGGATGTAAGGCTCGTCCCAAGCCACGTAGGTGTCGCCCTGCACGCTGACGTGGCCTGCGGCGGAGTCGATGATGGTGTAGAAGAGGGTGTCGCCCTGCGGGGTGACGGACTGGAAGTCGCAGTCGACCTGCGCTTTGGTGCTGTTGGCCATCAGGGCCAGGGCCGCGGTCATGGCGGCGGTTCTCATACGGCTGTTCATATCGGTAGGATTTAAGGTGTCGTAGAAGAGGCTGTCGGAGGCGTCGTGCATCACCGAGCTGACCAGTCGGTTGCCCTCGCGGCGGGTGTAGGTGAGGGTGCGGGAGTCGAGGCCGTAGGTGACGGAGTAGCCCTCGCCGGAGCGGCCCAGGTAGTGGTAGTCGATGATCCGCGCGCGGGCGGGGACGGCCTCGGCGCTGTCGGCCGGGGCGGTGCGGGGTTGCGGGCGGGGGGTATGCGGCTGGGAGGCCGTTTCGGTGGTCTTGTGGGGCGCCAGGAAGGCGGGGCGCCACTGGGGCACCACGCTCATGGCCAGGGCCGTACTGGTGAGCAGCAGGATCGCTATGGCGGCTGCGCGGCGCAGGGTGCGCCTGCGGGCCGCCTGGGCCTGGCACCACTCGTCGAGGCCGTCGGTCATCGTGCGCTGCAGCTCCTCGCTGTCGAAGCCTTGCAGGCGGTTGATCAGGTTGTCTATCTCTTCTTGTTTCATCTTTTCTCCTTGCGTAAACGTTCAATGATGCGGTGCAGGCGCTGGTAGACAGTGTCGCGTCGCAGGCCCATCCGCTCGGCTATTTCATCGGCGCTGTAGCCCTCGAGGCGCAGCTGCACCAGCTGGCGGTCGGCGTCGGCGAGGCGGGCGAGGAGCTCGTCGACGGTGTCGCGGGAGTCGTCGGTCTCGTCGATCAGGTTGTCGGGCAGGGGCACCAGGGTGGGGGAGGGGCGGCGGTGCAGGTGGTCGAGCACGGTGCGAGTGTGCCAGGCCACCCAAGCGCGCTCCTCGAAGGCGTTGGCGCCGGGGCGCAGCTTGCCGTAGTGTTCCCAGAGCGAGAGGCTGACGTCCTGCACCAGGTCGCGGCAGCGCTCGCGGTCGCCACGGGCACGCGTCCAGCAGAGCGACCACACCAACTGGCGGTGGCGGCTGAGCATCTCGGTATATGCCTCGTGGTTGTTCATCCGGATCAGTTCTTGCCCTGCTTCTTCGGGGTGGCCTTGGCGTCGCGTATGCGGCCGTTGAGTATGAGGTCGTTCTTCATGTCGCTGTTGGTGGCGTCGGCTTTGAGGCCGGCATTGCGGAGGTGGTACTTGTAGGCCCCTCTGGGAACCCCGAGCGGCAAGAGGGCGCGCACCACCCCGTTCTCGGCGTCCAGCTCGTCCCACTCGGGCACCATGTCGGGCGAGATGGCGACCGAGGCGCTGTGGTCGCCGCCCCCGTTGCGACGGTGCATGTTCCAGAGGCGGGTGTCGTCGGGCGAGAAGATATACTGCGAGCCCAGCAGATGGCGCAAGGCGGTCACGCGGACCTCGCGCAGGTTGACCATGCGCAGCGTGTCGGTGATGACGCCGATGCTGAGGTCGACATCCTGCATCAGGACGAGGTCGGACTGGTAGAGGGTGATGCCCCGCACCTGCACCTCGAGGAGATAGCTCCCCTCGGGGACGAACATGGCGGCGAAGGCGCCCGTGCTGTCGCACGACGCCGAGGCCCGGAGCGCCCCCTGCTGCAGCAGATGCACCACCGAATAGGGCTCGGGGCGGCCCGTCATGCGATTCACTACCTTGCCCGACACCAGCACACTGTCGGCCTCAACATCGTCCTGAGCCATGGCTACGGCAGCCGCAAGCAGGATCGTCAGCAATAGAATGGTCCGTTTCATGCCTATATAATACCCACTTTTTGACCGGAATCTGACAGGGCGTTAAAATAAATTTGCAAAAAAGGCCGGAAGGCTTCTTGCTTTCCGGCCTAATGTGGTGTCCCACAAGTGGATGGTTACTGGCGCTCGAAGGTGGCGGTGTTGGCCTCGTTGCCGTCCTCGGCGAGGATCATCGTCTTCTTGTTGAGCTTCTGGATGTCCATCTTGATGGCCGTGCTGACGCCCATCATGGAGACGCTGATAGTGAGATCATCGCCATCGACGGTGTAGGTGGCGCCGCTGATGCCAGCGATAGCAACCGTGTTGTCGGCCTTGAACTCCCAGATGGTGCCGACGCCTGCATTCATGGTGTTGCTGGAAGCGGACACCGCAGTGCATTTCCACTTGCCGACGATGAGGTCTTCATTCTTCTGGCACGAAGTGAAGGCCATGCTCATGGCCACGAAGCACATCAGGAGTGCTGCAACTTTGAACTTTTTCATTGTTTTTGGTTTTTTTGTTAATAAAAGGGTTGATTAAACGGTTTTCTTCACTTATAAGGCCTTGCCGAAGACGGCACGTTGCATGAGAGGAGTGGTGTGGTACTGGGTCTCCCAGATCTTGACGGCCTCGTTGCCGATGATCTGGGGGTTGGTGTAGGCCGTGTGGACGCCGTAGCGGATGGCGGCTTCGTTCATGTCGCTGTAGTAGATGCTGTGTACACCGCGCTTTTGCCACTCGGGCAGCACGCCGTTGAGCAGCAGGTCGATGGTGTCGAACTTGCGGAAGGCGCGCAGGATGTGGTACCAGCCGAAGGGGAAGAGGCTGCCGTTGGCCTTCTTGTAGGCCCCGTTGAGGTCGGGGATGGAGAGGCCGAAGGCCACCAGCTTGTCGTTCTCGTCGACCACAAACTGCACGAAGTCGAGGTTGACAAAGGGGAAATACTCGTCGATGTAGACCTTGATCTCCTTCTCGGTCATGGGCACGAAGTCGTAGAGGTCCTTGAAGCTCTCGTTGATGGCGTGGAAGAACTGCCAGGCATAGGGGATGAGTTCCTTGCGGTGTTTGACCTTGACGAGCTTCAAGTGGTACTTCTCCATGATGAGCTTGTTGAGGCGTGCCACCTTGTCGGGCACGGGCTGGTTGGCCTGCATCGAGTACTGCTGCCACTTGCACTTGATCTCGTAGCCCGCACGCTCGATGAAACGGATGTAGTACTCGGGGTTGTAGAGGGTGGAGATGTTCTGGCGGGCGTCGAAGTTGTCGATCACCCAGCACTCCTTGTCCATGTCGGTGAAGCCGAAGGGGCCCTCGATCTCGTTCATGCCGTGGGCCTTGCCGTACTCCACCACCCGGTTGAGCAGGGCCATGAAGACGTCGTAGTCCTCCACGAAGTCGAACCATCCGAAGCGGACGGCCTTCTTGTTCCAGTGCTCGTTGATGGTGCGGTTGATGATGGCGGCCACGCGACCCACCACCTTGCCGTCGCGCAGGGCCAGGTAGAGTTCGCGCGAGCAGTGCTCAAGCGACGGGTTCTTGTCGCTCAGCAGGTTCACCTCGTCGAAGTTCAGGGCCGGGATGTACGTGGGCACATCCTTGAAGAGCTTGTTGGGAAAAGCGATAAACTTGCGAAGATCGCTCTTCTTTTCGACGGTTTTGATTACTATGTCAGACATATATTATAGTCTTTTCTTCTTGACTGCTAACTATTTTACCACGCCCTGTTTCTTGAACGCCTTGTAGATCTTCTCCACACCGGTGTCGATCTGCTGGTGTGTATGGGTGGCCATCAGGGCGAAGCGGATGAGGGTCTCATCGCTGGGCACCGCCGGCGAAATGACGGGCGTGACGAAGACGCCGTCCTCAAGCAGCTCGTGCGTGATGGTGAAGGTCTTGACGTTGTCGCGGATAAAGAGCGGGATGATGGGGGTCGAGGTGTTGCCAATCTCAAAGCCAAGGTCTTTGAAGGCTTTTAAGGCATAGCGCTGGTTGTCCCAGAGGGCGGCGTTGCGCTCAGGCTCGCTGCGCATGATGTGGAGCGCTTCGATGACCGATGCCGTGCTGGCCGGGGTGATGCTGGCGGTGAAGATGTAGGGGCGCACCGAGTGTTTCATCCAGTTGATGGTGTCCTTGTCAGTAGCGATGAAGCCACCCACCGAGGCTAGGCTCTTCGAGAAAGTGCCCATCACCAGGTCGACATTGGGCAGCATGTTGTAGTGGTCGCAGGTGCCACGGCCTTCGCGACCGAAAACTCCAAGGCCATGTGCCTCGTCTACCATCAACGTAGCACCGTACTTGTCGCAGATCTCCACCATCTTGTCCACATGTGCCACGTCGCCTTCCATCGAGAAGACGCCGTCGGTGACCACCAACTTCGAGGCTTCGAGGGGCACCTTGCTGAGCACGCGCTCCAGGTCGGCCATGTCGTTGTGGCGGTACTTCTGGGTGTTGGCAATGGTGATCAGGCGGCCTTCCATGATCGAAGCGTGCACACGCTCGTCGTAGAAGAGGTAGTCGCCCCGGCCACAGATGTTGGGAATGACGCCACTATTGGCCAGGAAGCCTGCCGAGAAGAGCATCACACCGTCCTTGCCGAGGAACTCTGCCAGCTCGTCCTGCAGCTGGATGTGGATGTCGAGCGTGCCGTTGAGGAACGGCGATCCGGCACATCCGGTGCCGTACTTGTCGATGGCACGCTTGGCAGCCTCCTTCAGTCGGGGGTCATTGGTCAGACCCAGGTAGCTGTTCGATCCGAACATCAAAACCGGGTGGTCATAACCGGTAACATACACCTCGGTGTTCTGCTCGCTGCAGATAGGAGTGAAGTAGGGATAAATACCCAGGGCTCTCATCTCCTGGGGGTAGGTGTATTGGGCTAACTTTTGTCTTAGCGGTTTCATACTATTATATTATTTCAAACTGCAAAGAAACGAATTTTTTCCCAATCCGCAATGAATTAAAATGTTAAAATTGAAAACAAACCTTCCATCAAACTGCTTGCTCCAATTCTAAATGTCTCTTTTTTAATGTATTGCTCGCCCATTATTTTTTGGGCCAGCCGGGCGTACTCCAAGGCCTCCTCGGGCTTGCGAATGCCTCCGGCGGCTTTGAAACCGACCTCTTTTTTACAAATTTTAACGTAATCGTTAATAGTAATTAACATTTCCTCCGCCCCTTCGAGGGTGGCTCCAGAGGTTCCCTTGCCGGTCGACGTCTTGATGAAGTCGGCCCCCGCCTCGATGGCCACCCGCGAGGCATGCTCGACCAGAATGGGCGAAGGGAGGTCGCAGATCTCGAGGATGACCTTCAACACGCGGTCGCGGCAGGCATGGCGCATGGCCTCGACCTCGTTGAAAACCTCTTTCTCGCGCCCTTCGAGCAGAAGACCGCGGTTGATGACGATGTCCACCTCGTCGGCACCCTCGTCGACCGCCCGGCGCACCTCGTCGACCTTCAGCTCCAACGGCAGCTGACCGTGCGGGAAAGCCCCCGCCACGGTGGCCACGCGGATGCCGCTGCCCGCCAGTTCGCGCACGGCTACGTCGACAAATCGCGGATATACACACACCGCCGCCACCGTGGTGCCGTCAGCCAAAGTCATGGCCTTGGTGCGGCGGCAGAAGGCCTCGATCGAGCTCTTGCTGTCCGTGCTCGCCAGCGACGTGTTGTCAATGCAGGAGAACACACGGCGAGCCAACGCCAACTGCTCGCTGTCCATCAGAGCAACTGGCTGATTTTCTCCACCCGGCGCTCGTGGCGTCCGCCTTCGAACGGCGTGTCGAGGTACTCATCGACAATCTGCATGGCCGTCCCTTCATCGATGAATCGGGCCGGAATCGAGATACAGTTGCAGTCGTTGTGCTGCCGACCCAGATGGGCGATCTCGGGCGTCCAGCAGAGCGCGCAACGCACGTGGCGGTATTTGTTGACCGTCATTTGGACACCGTTGCCGCTGCCGCAGATGACGATGCCCCGGCGGTACTCGCCGCGTTCCAAGGCGCTGCCCACCTGATGGGCAAAGTCGGGGTAGTCGCAGCTTTCGGTGGAGTGCGTGCCGTAGTCCTTCACCTCCAGCCCACGGGCCTTCAGGTGTTCTATCACTTTCAGTTTCAGTTCGTATCCTGCATGGTCGCAGGCGATAGGTATGATCTCTTTCATAGCGGTTATATTTTTTGCAAAGGTACATATTTTTCGCCATCCTTCGACCCATAGACCCCTCATTGTTTTCAACACCGGATGTTGAAAGCAGTTTCAAACCGGAGTGAAAAGCCTGTTGATAACCCCGATCGGTTGATAAAACCCCTTTTTTCGACATCGTTCTCAACAAAAACAACCCTCCCTAACTTGATATTTTTCGTTTTAACAATTCTCCGTTGAAACAAGAATTAACCGATAGTTGATAATAAATCCTAAACCAGTGTAAACCATATACTCCCATTGTGGAAAACATTGTGAATAGGGGTGCATAAATAAGTTGTCAACAACTGCCGATAGCGAGATATCAACCAAATTAACACCCATAAAAATAAAACAAAAAGAAATAAAATTAAGAAATAATTATTGATTAAGGTTGAAAACGGATCAGGGGTAGGTTTACACCGAAAATGGAGCGTGGTTCCTCCGACATCGGTCGGACTATCCTCGGACCATCCTCGGACCAAACCCGGAGGAACTATGGAGGAGACACGGACCAAAAACGGGTTGTCCACCCCTTCGAGGCAGGCCTTCTGGCTGCCGCCGTCCGGGTCGGAGGGAGGATGAGGTGTGGGTATTTCATTTTTTTTCGTATTTTTGCAATCTCTTTTGATTGCAAAAATAAAAGCAAAGATATGACCAACGAAGAATTGAAGCAGGAAATACTGCGACTGAAACGGGAGAAGAACGCCGTCATCCTCGGCCACTACTATCAGCGTCACGAGATACAGGAGCTATCCGACTACGTGGGCGACAGTCTGGCCCTCGCCCAGGAAGCCCAGCGTACCGAGGCCGACATCATCGTCTTCTGCGGCGTGCACTTCATGGCCGAGACGGCCAAGATCCTCAACCCCCAGCGCAAGGTGCTCCTGCCCGACATGGAGGCCTCCTGCTCGCTGGCCGAAAGTTGCAAGGCAGACGAGTTCGCCGCCTTCAAGGCCCAACACCCTGACCACATGGTGATCTCCTACGTCAACTGCTCGGCCGAGATCAAGGCCCTCAGCGACCTCATCTGCACCTCCGGCAACGCCGAGAAACTGGTGCGCTCGCTCCCCGAGGACCAGAAGATCATCTTCGCCCCCGACCGCAACCTCGGCGGCTACATCAACCAGGTGACCGGCCGCCAGATGGTGCTCTGGAACGGCGTCTGCACTGTCCACGACGCCATGCAGGCCGAGGCCGTCATGCAGCTCAAGGTGGAGTACCCCGACGCCCCCGTGGTGGCACATCCCGAATGCAACCCCGCACTGCTCGAGGTGGCCGACTTCGTGGGCTCCACCAAAGCCATGCTCACCTATATCAAACAGAGCGACGCACGCCGCTTCATCGTGGCCACCGAGACGGGCATCCTCTACGAGATGCGTCGTGAAAACCCCGGCAAGGAGTTCATCACCCTGCGCGACAACAAGAGCTGCGCCTGTGACGACTGCGCCTACATGAAGCTCAACACCCTCGACAAGCTCTACCGCTGCCTGCGCGACGAGCAGCCCGAGATACGGATGGATGCCGATATGATCGAACGCGCCAAGCGCCCCATCGTCCGCATGCTCGAGATGAGTCGCCAGCTGGGCATCATCAAGTAGAGTCACGATGGATAAGAAAAAGGAAGAACCCCTGCCGCAGGTCGAGGGCTACGAGCCCGTGCAGCGCACCTTCAGCATGTTGGCCGCCAACATCTGGGCCGTGGTGCTGATTGTGGCGGCCGGTGGGGTAGGGTGGTGGCTCACCAAATGGATCCATCCCGATGCAGCCCTTGCGATTTTCGACGTGGTGTGGTTCGGAGTGATGCTCTTGGTGGGTATAGTGGTACACGAGTTGATCCACGGACTCACATGGATTGCCTTGACCAAAGGGCGTTTCAGCCACCTCTCTTTCGGCACCATGCAGGGAGCTGCCTATTGTCATGTCGACGTGCCGATGACCAAGCGGAACTACGTCATAATGGCCCTGATGCCGGGCCTGCTAACGGGCATGGTGCCCTGGCTGGCTGGCATCGCTGCCGGCAGCCTGCTGTGGATGCTGGGCGGCGCCATGATGATAGGCGGCGCCATGGGCGACATCATGCTCGTCTGGGCCATCCGCAAGGAGACGTCGGATACCATGATTTACGACCATCCCAACCTGGGAGGCTGCTACGTCTACCGTAAAACAAAGATTCAATGATAGGACAACCACAGGTATATGAAGCCCTGCAGCGAATGCAGATCCCCTTCGACTACTACGAGCACCCCGAGGCGCCCACCATCGAGATCGCCGCGCAGTTCTACCGCGGCGAGGGCACGACGCTCTGCAAAAACCTCTTCTTCCGCAACCACAAAGGCAACCGCCACTACCTCGTCATCATGGATTCGCGCCATGCCATGGACATCCACGATATGGAGCACCGCCTGCATCAGGGCAAGCTCTCCTTCGCCAGTCCCGAGCGCATGATGAAGTATCTCGGCGTGCGGCCCGGC
>CAMHDJ010000043.1 GCA_946183915.1 uncultured Bacteroidales bacterium
ATCCAGGCATCAACTAGGCATCATCCAGGCATCAACTAGGCATCATCCAGGCATCCCCTCTGCATCATCTCTGCATCGATGCGGGGTGGATGTATGGATGATGGCCGGGTAGAACGGTCAAAGTTGCTTCAACTGCTCGGCGGCCTCCTCTATGCCGGCCTCGGCGGCAAGGGTGAGCCAGCGCTTGGCCTCCTTTTTGTTCTTCTTGACACCGCCTTCGCCGGAGGCATAGAGCTGACCGAGGACGTAGGCGCTGTGGGCGTCGCCGGCCTCGGCGGCGCGGGTGAACCAGTCGACGGCCTGCTTCATGTCCTCGGCCACGTAGATGCCTTGGGCGTAGCAGTAGGCCACCAGGCGCATGCCGAAGGGCGACCCCTGGTCGGCGGCCTGCTGGTAGAGGTTGAAGGCGCGGCGCGAGTTGAGGACGACACCGTCGCCGTTCTCGTAGCAGGTGCCGAGGCGGCACATAGCCTCGGTGCTGCCCAGGTCAGCGGCTCGCTGGTAGAGCTCGGCGGCACGCTGGGGGTCCTTCGGCACCGATTCGCCGCTGAGGTAGCTGCCGGCCAGCTGCACCATGGCGTCGACCGAGCCCGCTTCGACGGCGCGCTCGTACCACTGGAGCACCTTCACCGTGTCGCGCTCGATGCCTTCGCTGCCGTTGTAGAGCTGGCCGAGGATGATCATGGCGCGGGTGTTGCCCAGCTGGGCGGCGCTGTCGAGCAGGCGGAGGGCCATCTCGGGGTCGGAGGGGGAGCCGGTGCCGGTGTAGTAGGCGATGCCGAGCCAGAGGTAGGCCTGGCCGGAGGCGTCGACGGGGGCCACCTGCTCGAGGAGGCCGAGGCCGGCCGTGGCGTCCTGTTCCACGCCGTTGCCGGTGAGCAGGGCCTGGCCGTAGAGCGCCGCCGCGTCGGTGGAGCCGTGCATCATGGCCGACTGCAGGTAGCCGATGGCGTTGTCGTAGGCGCCCTGGTTGTAGAGGTAGGCGCCCATCATGTAGTCGCCCCGCGGATCGTCGCCCTGCGAGGCTAAACGGTAGAGCATCAGGGCCGTGTCGCCGTTGGCTTCGATGCCGCCGCGGCCGTAGTTGTACATGTCGGCCAGCTCGGCGGCGGCGCGGGCCGATCCTGCATCGAGGGCGTCGCGCAGGTAGTAGATGGCCTTGGCGGTGTCCACACGGGTGCCAATGCCGCGCAGGTAGCAATAGGCCACGTCCGACAGGCCGTTGGCGTTGCCCTCGGGGATGCCGGCGGCGAGCATATAGGTCTGGAAGGCCTGCAGCGAGTCGGGCCGGAGGCCGGCCAAGCCGTCCTTGTAGTAGTCGCCCAGGTAGGAATAGCCGTCGCTGAAGCCCGCCTCGCCCGCACGGCGGAAGTGGTCCATGGCCTTGAGGCTGTCCAGCTCGACGCCGGTGCCGGCCTCATAGTACTGCGCCAGCATGAAGAGGGCCTGGCCGTCGGCCGGCAGGCGGCGCAGCATGTAGACGGCGCTGTCGTAGTTCTGCGGGCAGAACACGCCGGCGTCGAACATGCGGGCCACGGTGTAGACGGCGTCGCGGTAGCCCGTGCGCTCGGAGCGGCGCAGCAGGGGCAGGCCGCGCAGCGAGTCGGCCTGGCCCTTCTTGTCCAGCGATCCGTCCAGATACAGCACCGCAAGTCCGAAGTCGCCCCGCGCATCGGCGGCCTGTGCATACCACTTGGCGGCCTTCTTGTACTCCTCGCGGGCGCTGTAGTAGTCGCCCAACTCGTTCATGCACTCTTTTTTTCCAGCTTGGGCTCCTTTTTTGAGCCATTTTTCCACGCCTTTCCAGTCCTCGCGCTGGCGGCAGAGGTCGGCCGAATCGAGATAGGAAACCTTCTGCTGCCCCATCGACATCAAGGGAAAAAGGAACAATAGCGTAGTGATTATCAGTGCGTTTTTCATCCTCAAACTATTTTGATTACAAGGGCAAAGATAGCAAATTATTCTAAATTCACCACAAATGGCTATTGTGGGGTTTCGGAAACGGTCGTACTTTTGCACTCGGAAATCAGAACTAAAAAGCACACAAAATAGTTCATTTCTTGTTTTAGGATTAATAGCACTGAGGCCGCCCGACGGGCGGCCTCTTTGTTTGTGCAAACGTCAGTGCAGCGTTAACTCTTTTCCGCCACGTACATGCGGCAGACGCCGAAGGTGAGCTTGCGCTCGGTGGCCCGGACACCCTGTCGCCGAAGGATGGCGAGGAACTCCTTGCCCTTGGGGAAACGCTCGATGCTGCGCGGCAGGTAGGTGTAGGCCTCGCGGCTGCCGGCCAGGCGTTGGCCCAGCCAGGGGATGATGTGGCGGGTGTAGAGGTTGTAGAAAGGTCTGACGAGGGGGCTGTCGGGCGTGGCCAATTCCAAGATCACCATGCGGCCGCCGGGCTTCAGCACCCGCAGCATCTCACCCAGACCCTGCTCCAGGTGTACGAAGTTGCGCACCCCGAAGGCGCAGGTGATGGCGTCGAAACTGGCATCCTCGAAGGGCAGATGCTCGGCATCAGTCACTTTCCACTCTCCACCCTCCACTTTCCGCTTGGCGATGGCTATCATCTCCTCGCTGAGGTCTACGCCCGTCACCTGTAGGGACGCGGCGTGCCGCGTCCGCAGCAATTCCACCACCATATCGCCCGTGCCGCATGCCACATCAAGCACCTTGCCATGCAACCCTTGTACAGCGCGCTTCCGCCAACAGCGATCGAGGCCGGCCGTCATCAGGTGGTTCATGCGGTCATAGTCGCGCGCTATGGTATCGAAGTTGTAGGCCATCAAGGACGAGAATTAAGCAAGCCTAACAACAAAGGCATCACTCCGCTGTACAACACTGCCAAAACAAAAGTAGTGATTACCAAAAGCGGCAACATCGGGTCGAGCCTTCTCCCTTCACGTGTCCATACACCGTACAGATGCCATACAAAGAAGGGAACTGTAATACAGCAAGCAACAATCTGAGCAAGAGCTACTGATGCAAAAAAGAAACTTGCGACACCCAGCACAATCAAAAAAGTATGGTATATCCGTGCGTTACGAACGCCAATGCGCAGCGGTATCGTGTGCCTGATACCTTCGTCGCTCTGCATGTCGCGGATGTTGTTGACATTCAGCACTGCTACACTCAACAGCCCTACACCCACAGCTGGCAGCAGCAGCCATAATTTGAGGTCTATGGTGTGTGCCACGACGAAGTAGCTGCCCAGCACGCTCACCAGGCCGAAGAAAATGAAGACGAACAGGTCGCCGAAGCCGATATAGCCGTAGGGCTTTTTGCCGAGGGTGTAGTGGGTGGCGGCCCAGATGGCGGCGGCGCCCAGTAGCAGCACCCACCAAGGGCTGCCGGACACCAGTACCATCGCCAAGCCGATCACACAGCAGGCCACAACCGTCCCGTTGATGGCGCGCCACATCTGCTTGACAGTGAGCCCGCCGTCGGTCATGCTGTAGTTGGGGCCTTCCCTGCCCTCGCTGTCCACACCGCTCAGGTGGTCGCCCATCTCGTTGCTGAGGTTGGAGAGAACCTGCAGGGCGCAGGCGGTGAGCAGCACAAGTGCAAAGGCCCACCAGCTGCCGCCATGGGCGCCCATGGCCAAAAGACCTCCGCACACCACCCCTGCCAACGACAGAGGCAGCGTGCGGAGACGCATGGATCTTATCAAGGCTTTCATGTCAGCCCTTCAGATCGACCTTGATCTGCAGCTCGTCAAGTTGCTCCTGGGCGATGGGGCTGGGGCTGCCGCTCATCACGTCGCGGCCCGAGTTGTTCTTCGGGAAGGCGATGAAGTCGCGGATGGAGTCGGCACCAGCGAAGATGGAGCACAGGCGGTCGAAGCCAAAGGCCAGGCCGGCGTGTGGCGGAGCACCGTAGGTGAAGGCATCCATCAGGAAGCCGAACTGCGCGGCGGCGCTCTCGTCGGTGAAGCCCAGGGTGTGGAACATCTTGTTCTGCAGCGTGCGGTCGTGGATACGTATGGAGCCGCCGCCCACCTCGGTGCCGTTCATGACGATGTCGTAGGCGTTGGCGCGGATGTCGCCCCAGCGGCTGGGGTCGTCCAGCAGGGGCTCGTCCTCGGGCTTGGGAGCCGTGAAGGGGTGATGCATGGCGTAGAAGCGCTGCGTCTCGTCGTCCCACTCCAGCAGCGGGAAGTCGATGACCCACAGGGGTGCGAACTTCTGCGGGTCGCGCAGGCCGAGCTGCTGACCCATCTCCAGGCGCAGGGCGCAGAGCTGCACCCTCGTCTTCATGGCGGGGCCACAGAGGATGAGCATCAGGTCGCCAGGCTTGGCGCCCATCTTGTCGGCGATGGTCTTGAGGGCCTCGGCGTCGTAGAACTTGTCCACACTGCTCTTGAAGGTGCCGTCAGCGTTGTACTTGATGTAGACCATGCCGCCGGCGCCCACCTGCGGACGCTTGACGAAGTCGGTCAGCGCGTCGAGCTGCTTGCGGGTGTATTCGGCGCAGCCTTCGGCCACGATGCCCACCACGAGCTCGCTATTGTCGAAGAGACCGAAGCCGTGGCCTTTGACCACATCGGTCACCTCCTTGAACTCCATGCCGAAGCGCAGGTCGGGCTTGTCGGAGCCGTAGAGACGCATCGCGTCGTGCCATGTCATGCGGGGGAACTGGTCGAACTCAAGGCCCTTCATCTCCTTGAAGAGGTGCTTGGCCAGGCCTTCGAACATGTTGAGCACATCCTCCTGATGCACGAAGCTCATCTCGCAGTCAATCTGCGTGAACTCCGGCTGGCGGTCGGCGCGGAGGTCCTCGTCGCGGAAGCAGCGCACAATCTGGAAGTAGCGGTCCATGCCGGCCACCATGAGCAGCTGCTTGTACTGCTGCGGACTCTGGGGCAGGGCGTAGAACTCGCCGGGATTCATTCGGCTGGGCACCACGAAATCGCGGGCACCTTCGGGCGTGCTCTTGATGAGCATCGGGGTCTCGATCTCGAGGAAGTCGCGATCCGAGAGGTAGTTCCGCACGAGCATGGCCATCTTGTGGCGCATCTCGAGGTTGCGACGCACGGGCGAGCGCCGGATGTCGAGGTAGCGGTACTTCATACGCAGGTCGTCACCGCCATCGCTCTGGTCCTCAATGGTGAAGGGCGGTGTCTTGGCCTCGTTGAGAACAACCAGCTCCATCACCTCGATCTCCACCTCGCCGGTCGGGATCTTGGTGTTTTTCGAGCTGCGTTCGATCACCTTGCCGGTGACCTGTATCACATATTCGCGTCCCAATTTGCGGGCCTGCTCGCAGAGCGGAGCGTTGGTTTCCATGTTGAAGGCCAGCTGCGTGATGCCGTAGCGGTCGCGAAGGTCGACGAACGTCATGCCGCCCAGGTCGCGCGAACGCTGCACCCAGCCGGCCAAGGTCACTGTTTGACCCACATTGGCGAGTCTCAACTCGCCGCAAGTATTTGTCCTATACATCGTTTCTCTATTGTTATCAGTTTTTACCAGTCTGCAAAGATACACATTTTTTCGCGATAGTGTCCAAAAGATCTCACCGCCGTTTCAGGCGGAGCAGCAGGGGCAGGTGGTCGCTGAGGCCACCCTCGTAGATGGGACCGCGGTGGGTGCGGCGGGGCCGCTGGCCCGGACCCGAGGCCTCGTCGACGAGCAGATGCTCGAAGCGCATCAGCCGCATGTCGCGCACCATCCAGCGGTCGCTGGCCAACAGGAAGACCTGATCCAGGTAGCGCCACTGTCCCTGAAACTTATGCGAGCCCCAGTCCTTGGGCATCTTGACGGTGAGGTTGCGGATGCCGTCGGCGTTGACGCTGTCGGAGCCGAAGCCCATACCCTCGCTGACCGGCGCCTCGTCGCGGGTGGAATTGAGGTCGCCCATGGCGATGACCAGCGTCTCGGGGTGGGCGTCGTGGATGGAATCCATGAGTTCCCGCAGGCGCTTGGCGATCAGCAGGCGCCGCTGCTCAGCCTCGTCGCCGCCCCGTTTGGAGGGCCAGTGGTTGAGGATCAGGGTCACGCTGTCGCCGTCGGCAGTGGTGCCCTCGACGAGCAGCAGGTCGCGCGTGTAGAAGTCGTCCGCACTGTCGCTGACGCTGACGGGGCGGCTGGAGCCCACGCGGAAGCGGTCGGCCCGGTAGAGCAGCGCCACGTCGATGCCGCGCCGGTCGGGCGAGTCGTAGTGCACATAGCGGTAGCCCACCTGGCTCAGCGGGGTCCCCTCGCAGAGGCTCCGCAGCACGTACTTGTTCTCCACCTCGGCCAGCCCCACCACGTCGGGCAGGTCCATCATCGTGAGGGTCTTGCTGATGCCCCCCAGCTTGTCCCACATCCGGCGTTGCGTCCAGTGCCGCTCGCCCTGGGGCGTGAACTCGTCGTCGTCGGTCTTCGGGTCGTCGCGGGTGTCGAAGAGGTTTTCCACGTTCCACCACGCAGCCGAGAAGGTGGATGAATCCTGCGATTGTGCTACCGTCGGAAGCATCAAAACCAGTATTACAACCAGCCGTATCACTCGGCCGGGGCTGTCTCTTCGGCCACGGGTTCCTCGGCCGGCGCTTCGTCCGCCGGGGCCTCGACGGCCTCGACCACAGGTTCCTCCACGGGCTTGGGCTCCCACACCCAGCGATGCTGCGTCAGTTTGAAGCCGACGACAAACACCGCCGCGAGGACCACAAGCCAGATGAGGCACTTCTTCCACCAGGCCATCTTCTTGTCGGCCAGCGGGTCGTTCATCACCACCTTGGGATATTTGGCCATGCTGGTGAGGGTCTTGCCGAAGGTGGTGTTCACCTTCACGTTGCTGTTGATGGCCCAGCCGTTGGCGTTGAGCACGGGGCCCAGGTTGCGCTTGCGCAGTTTGATCCAGGCCAGCAGCATCGACGGGCCGCTGATGAGGATGATCACGGCAGCGATGAGCAGCACGACGTTGTACCACTTGGCGGTGACGAAGCCGCCCAGGGCCGCCAGCGCGCCGCCGATGGCGCCCACGGCCAAGCCGATGGCGGCAAAGATGCCGGCGAACTTGGCAATATCGAACGGGGCCGCCTTCTTGGCGTCGGCCGCGGCAGCGCCCTCGGCCGGGGCGGCCGTCAGGTTGGTGCTGGCCGTGTCGGCCTTGGCGGTCATGTTCTCAAACTGCTTGCTCTCCTTCTCCGTGGCGCTCTTGGTGATCTTTTCGGTCACCCAGTTGCCGAACTTGCGGTAGGGGCTCCAGAAGGCTTGCCGCACGCTGATCGGGTTGTCGACAATCTTGGTCACCGTGGCGTCCCAGTCCTTGCCCGTGCGGTCGTAGAAGATGGCGTTCTTGCCCTCGTGCAGCCCGCCGATCTCGCCGTCGGTCAGGGCCGCCACGATGTCCATCTGCGCGCCGTCCTTGGCCACGCAGTGGCAGTAGAGCAGATACATCCCGCTCTTGCCGGCCGTGGCGGTGCTCTTGCCCATGTCGCTCACCTTGACGCAGAGGTCGCAGCAGCGCTGGTCGATGTAGAGCTGGCCCGCCTGGAAGATAGCCAGATTCCCGTCGCGGCGGTAGAAATCTTTGAACACCACATAGTTGTGGAGCAGCTTGAAGTAGTCGCGGCAGTAGCGCAGCAGGCGCTCCACCGGGGCGATGGCGGCGGCGTGGGCGGCCAGCTGTGCGGCGATGGCTTCGTCCATGGCCGTCTGGCCCGCGGCCTTCCAGGCCGTGTAGGCGTCCACCTTGGCCACGATGGCGTTCCACTCCTCCTCCTTCATTTTCTTCTGGCCCTGCAGCTCGGGCACGGCCGCCACCAGGGCCGCCATGGCGCCCTGCCACGCGGGGTTGATGCCCTCGGTCAGCGGCAGCTCGCCGTCCTTGCGCGGACGCGCCAGAGGGTAGGTGCCGATCTCGGCCACGTTGGCCGCCAGGTCCTCGCCGCTGATGGCGGCAATCTTGTCCACCTGCACGTCGAGCACCGCCGAGGCGTCCTCGTCGAACTGCACCAGCCGGCAGCGCATGTACCAGTCGGCCACCTTGGCGCGCACGGCGTTCACCGCCGCCTCGGCGGCATCGCTGCCCTCGCCGTAGGGAGGCTCGTAGGGTTCCCCTTCGGCAGCCTGATACTCGGCCTTGCACTTCTCCTCATACACGGCCATGTAGTCCTGCACGTCCTGCAGGCAGATTCCTTCCTTCTCCAAACCCAGCTTGCCCAGGATCATGCGGGCGGCCTCCAGCACCTGGCGCCCCTCCTCGGTGTCGTCCTTCACCTGCGCGAAGTCGATGCTGTCCTTCCCCGCGGTCAGGTACTCCATGTCTTTCAGCACCTGCACGAGCCACTGCGACGCGGCCACCACCTCGTGCACGCGGATCTTGCCGTCGGCGTCGGTGTCCAGCAGCGCCAGCGTCTTCTCGTCAAACTCCAGCCCCTTCACCGGGCAGCTGAGCACGGTCCAGAGCTTCTGGTCCAACTCGGCCAGGTGTGCCACGTCGGCACCCGTCTCGATGTTGACACGCGTCACACCGCCCACGGTGCTATACTTCCATTCATAACCTTGCTTTGCAAGCAGTTTGTCAATCTTTGCCATATAATCGTATGTTTGATTTTCACCTTACAGGCTAACCCTCAGCGCGTTGCCGTGCAACCCACCCACACTTTGCCTCCTGCAAATATACAAATTATTCTGATATTTGCCAACCCTGTCGACAAAAAAACACACCCCTCTCCATCCCCCTGATTCCCTATCTTCTACCTGATGGCTCCCTGATGACTCCCTGATGACTCTCTTAAAACCAGGGCAAAATCCTTGCCCTGTCAGCGTTTTGCGAGTTTTCCAGCATGGTTTGCACCCTTCCGGAGTGCTAGACCTCTCGTTTAGAAGGGTTTAAAGGTGCAAATTAGATCGTGCACGATCTATTTTTTTAACTAAAATTGACTTAAAATAAAACAAACAGAACCCGTCAGCGCACCACCTGCATGGCGTGGTAGTAGCGCACCTCGCCGATGGGGCACTCGGCCGCGGGGTCGGCCGTGCAGGGCGCGAGGCGGCGGCGTGTGTTGTCGCTGAAGCGGCGAAGGGCCGGAAGCAGCTCGGGCTCGATCTGGTAGAGGTCGGGGTGCTCGACGGCGTCGGTCGAAGGCACGACGTAGTAGTGGTAGCGGCCGTCGACGCTGCCGCGGTGCACCCAGTAGGGCAGGTAGCCCATCCGCACCGCGCTCACACTGTCGCCACGGCGCTCGAGCTCCAGCTCGACCATGATGCCGCCGTCGCAGTGCTCGTCGCGCTGGTTGCTCACGAAGTTGCCCATCGAGTAGACCACCGGCTCGGGGTAGCGGCCGTTGTCGGGGCGTGCGTCGACGGTGAAGTTCTGCACCACGTGGGGATGACCGCCGATGATGGCGTCGGCGCCGTGGGCCAGCAGCCAGGCGGCAAGCTCCTGCTGCTCGCGGTTGGCCGCCAGCTGGTACTCGATGCCCCAGTGGATGAGCACCACCGTGTAGTCGGCACCGCGCTCGCGGGCGGCCTGTAGGTCGCGCAGCATCAGCACCGTGTCGATCAGGTTCACCACGTTGGGGGGCCGCACCTCGATGCCGTTGGTGCCATAGGTGTAGCAGAGCAGCGCCAGGCGTATGCCGCAGCGGTCGACCATCAGCGGGTGGTGGTCCATGCGGCTCAGGGTGTCGGCGTAGGTGCCGAGGTGGGGGATGCCGAGGGTGTCCAGCGCACGGAGGGTGCGCTCCAGGCCGGCCCGGCCGCGATCCATGCAGTGGTTGTTGGCGGTGGTGAGGATGTCGAAGCCCGCGTCGCGCGCCGCCGCAGCCAGGGCCGTGGGCGACGAGAACTGCGGGTAGCCCGTGTAGGGCGGCCCCGCCAGGGTCACCTCCAGGTTGGCGATGGCCAGGTCGGCGCCCTGAATGTAGTCGCGCACGTAGCGGAACGAGGGCTCGTAGTCGTAGCTGCCGTCGGCTTGCCGGGCGGCGTTGATCTGGGGCCCGTGCCCCATGATGTCGCCCCCGAAGACGATGCGGAGCGTCGGGCCGTCGCCCTGGCCGCGCACCGGCAGGCATGCCAGCAGGAGGGCCGCCAGCAGGAGCAGCGGTCTCATTTCTGTCCGGTTACGATCTTGTAGGTATCCACGGCGATGGCCAGCTCCTCGTCGGTCAGCACCACGGCGGTGGTCACCCGCGATCCGGGACGGCTGATGACGGCATCCACGCCCGCCGTGCGGTCGTTGAGCTCCATGTCGATGTCCACGCCCAGCCAGTCCATGTCTTTCAGTATCTCGTGGCGCATGAACCAGGCGTTCTCGCCGATGCCGCCCGTGAAGATCAGCAGGTCGCAGCCGTTCATCTGGGCCATGAAGGCGCCGATGTACTTCTTGCAGCGCTGCGCGAAGACCTCGAAGGCGAGGGTGTTGCGCTTGTCGCCGCGCTGCACACCGGCCCAGATGTCGCGCATGTCGGGCGAGCCGCCGGTGAGGCCCACCAGGCCGCTCTTCTTGTACAGGATGTCGTTGATCTGCTGCGGGCTGATGGAGGCTTTCTCCATCAGGTAGAGCAGCGCGCCGACGTCGATGTCGCCGCAGCGCGACCCCATGGTGAGGCCCTCGAGCGAGGTCATGCCCATCGAGTTGTTGACGCTCCGGCCGTGGTCGATGGCACAGATGGAGGCGCCGCTGCCCAGGTGGCAGGTGATGATCTTCAGGTCTTTCCAGTACTTGCCGATCATCTTGGCGCCCTTTTTGGCCACAAAGCGGTGGCTCGTGCCGTGGAAGCCGTAGCGGCGGATGCCGTACTGCTCGTAGTACTCGTAGGGAATGCCGTAGAGGTAGTTCTTCGGCTCGATGGTGAGGTTGAACGACGTGTCGAACACCGCCACCTGCGGCACGTCGGGCATCACGTTGTTGATGGCCTCGGCCCCCATGATGTTGCCGGGAATGTGGAGCGGCGCCAGGTCGATCAGCGACTCCTCCTTGTTGATCACCTCGCGCGTGATCTGCACGCTCTCGGTGAAGTACTCGCCGCCATGGGCGAAGCGGTGGCCCACGGCGCTCACCTCCTTGATGCTGTCGATGACGCCCGTCGCCGGGTCGGTCAGGGCGGCCATCACCATCCGCAAGCCTTCGGTGTGGTTGGGGATCGGACGCTCGAAGGTGTGCTTCTCGCCGCGCGAGGTGTAGGAGAAAATGCCGCTCTCCAGCCCGATGCGTTCCAGCAGGCCCTTGGTCAGAACGGTCTTGGTATCGACGTCGATGAGTTGGTATTTCAACGACGAACTGCCACAGTTGAGGACTAGGATCTTCATAGGCCGATAACTTAAATTTCCTTAATAACGCGGGCCGGAGGCTTTTATTGTGTCCCCTCTGAAAACAATTTGCGTCCATGTCGCAATTATTTTGTATTTTTGCACCCGCTTTCGAATCGTAAAACCACAAGCATCATGGCAGAAAACAGCAAAAAAGGCAAGATCATCGGCATCGTCGTCGCCATCCTCGTTCTGGCGCTGGCGGCCTTCGTCTATTTCCGTTTCTTCTTCGTCTACAGCTCGGGCGTCAACGCGGGCGACATCAACTACTTCCAGCGGCAGGGCGTCGTCTTCAAAACCTACGAGGGCAAGATGATCCAGAGCGGCTTCAAGGGCGGCAACGGCACCATCGGCAGTCTGCACAGCAACGAGTTCAAGTTCTCCGTCACCGACCGCCAGCTGGCCGACACCCTGATGCGCTGCTCCGGCAAGCACGTCGAGCTGCGCTGGAAGCGCTACATGGGCACCCTTCCCTGGCGCGGCGCCAGCCAGTACGTAGCCACCGAACTCCTCTCGGTAGAATAGCGCCCCGGGTAACACTCCTGCCATTCTCAGACCGACAAGAGCGCCTGCGCCCTCCCCTCAGCCATCGTTCGGCCGTCGCTCGACCGTCGTTTTACCATCCCCGATGGTCGAACTATGGTCGAACTATGGTTGAACTATGGTCGAAATGGCCTGGCACTGACGTCGCCGGCCGCCACCTTTCGGCACCGCTCCGGCCGCCTTGCCGCGAGGCGAAATGTTAAAAAAACAGCCCCAATGTAAAAAAAACAGCCCTCTTCAGGGTCTTATATATATGTAAGGCCACAGCACAGCGATGGACGACCTGCACATAGAACCACACATGCGCTTCCGTGCGCTCTGGCAGCGACACGAGTCGCTGATCTGGCGGCGCTGCCTCTGGGCGGCGCACGGCCGTGTGGACCGCGCGCAGGACTACTTCCAGGAGTCGGCCCTCCGCCTCCTGCAGCACTGCGACCGCCTGGCCGGCGACCAGCCCCTCCCCGAGCGCGCCTGGGTGGTCCGCGTCGTGAAGTCAGCCATCAGCCACTTCCGTTCCTCCCTCGAGACGCCGTTCGTCTCGCTCGACGAGCACTCCCTCCCGGACCCGGTCGACGACGACGACACCGCCAAACTGCGCGAGATCACCGACGACCTCATGGACTGCCTCGGCAACGACGAACAACAATTCATCAAGTACTACCTCGAAGGCTTCGACATTGGCGAACTCGCCATCATCTTCGGTATCAGCTACACCGCCGCCGGCACCCGCCTGTCGCGCCTGCGACAGAAACTCCTGCAGCAGGCCTACCGGAAACACTACCTGCGATAGAACCGACAAACAAAACACACAACAATGAATAGTAACGACACCACACCCCTCCTCGACCTCGAGCGCTGCCATCTGGCAGCCCGCGAAGCCCACGGACACCAGCTGCTGGACGACATCGCCCGCCAATCCCTCCGCCGGGCCGACCGCATCCACACCCGCCGGCAGCTCGCCGTCGCCGCCCTCGTGCTGGCAATCCTCTTCGTCTCCACACCGCCCGTCATGGCGCAGCAACTGCCCGACATCCCCGTCCGCTGCGACACGCAGGCCCAACAGCAGCTCGCCATCGCCACGGCCCGCGAAATCGTCACGCAGCTATGACACGACACCAGCGACATATCTTCTGGCTCCTCTTCCCGCTGCTCTGCCTGCTGACGGTGGGGGTATCGGCCGCCATCACCTACCGGCGGCACACGGTGCCGCTGGCCGAGACCAGCGAGGTCTACCGCCAGTACCGCCACCTGCCGGGCGTCCGCGCCGCCTTCATCCGCCAGATGCCCATTAATGACACCCTGCGGCTCGACATGACCCTCCTCGAGGCCGAGGACTCCGCCGCCTTCGCCGACCTGCTGCGCGCCATGGGAAAAAGCGAAGAGTATATACGAGATATGGCGACACTAAGAACAATGTATGAAAAAACAGACAATGGGTATAATGTAAGACATTCAGGGAGATGCCTCAGAGGACACCCGGCTGATCCTCCAGATTCTGATCCAAAAAACAATGAAGTGGTTTCCTTTTTTTCAGTAAGAATGTGCATCGCTGTATTTCACACACATACGCAACAAGAAATACAAACAGTCCTTGGCAAGAGTTTCCATAATGACATTGATATAGACAAACAATAAAAATGGTTAAATATGGTTAAAAGAAACCATAGGGGTGTGATAAACCGACATGTCTTGGCGTTTATACTTATAGTTCCCCGATGCGTTAAATAATGTTAATAATGCCCCCCTATGGTCAGGAATGCCCATTTTGCGAGTATTATATATACAAAAGCCGATTGTTAGGAAGAATTACTAACCCTTAAAAATAAAACATCATGAAGAAAAACATTATCATTGCAGCCCTGTTGCTGTTGGCGCTGGGCTCCGCTCAGGCGCAGGACACTTTGGTCACGCGGACGCCGAAGTCGACCTACTTCTGCTACCCGGAGTATCACATGGACTCCACGTGGTTCCTCCAGGCCCACGGCTATCACGGCGCCGGGGAGGGAAAGTACTTCTGCCTAGATCCGGGCGAAGAATTGAACGTCTACGGCATCGCCGCCGCCATGCAGACAGTCGACCTGGAAGGGGATCTTCTGCGTTACCCCGATTCTTCGACCTATTATAGGGATCTGTCTGAGATGGAGGACACATCGCACGAGCTGGCCTACGAACACTGGGGCATCTACAAGCACGTGGGCAACAGCCTCGTGCTGGAGAGTCCGCAGCTGATGATCAACATCAAGACCTCGCCGGTAGCCTACTATCTGGACATGGGCACCTATGGAACGCTGGTGCCGCTGAGCGACAAGCAGTATATCGCCATGTACGAGATGTACTTCAACGAGCCGCAGCCGGTGCGTGACTCGTTCTATCTCTATATGACCAACCATATCGAATACGAACATCCCAAAGACGGTGTACGTTATAGCACATGGCCGGTTTTTTGGACGGTAGTCGGGGCGATTGTCGGCGAGAGCCCGTTGGCGGGAGAATCACGTACATTCCCTGAGCCAACTGCGAGCAGTTGGCGCTTTTCGGATGAAAGTGAAGCCAGGTGGTATTTCGAAAGGCGCTCCGACTGGATGCACTTAATCTACCCCATTCTGGAGCCCGACAGCAACGGCTACTTCGGCGAGGACAGCACGTCGGTGGAGCCCGGTGGCGACACGCTGTCGGTGCAGGAGGCCATGCTGTGGAAGAGTACGGTGGTGCTGCCCAACCCGGCGCGCGGCACGGCGCGCGTGGTGAGCGGCGTGGGGCTGACGCAGGTGGAGGCCTACGACGCCGCGGGCAGCCGCATGGGCACCTGGCAGGCCTCGGGCAACGAGACACGCCTCGACGTCAGCGCCTGGCCCGAAGGGACCTACCTGCTGCGCCTGACGACGCCCTTGGGCCAGGTGACCAAGAAACTCATCGTCCGGCGGTAGCCGAGCCGCCTGCCCGCTGCGCGGGCGAGATCCGGTAGATCTTGTGGAGAATTCCCGACTAGAGTTTGTGATGCGAAGCGAAAATCTACAAGATCTACAAGATCTCTGCCCGCAGGGCAAGGACTCCCCTGCCCGCTGTGTGGACGAGATCCGGTAGATCTTGTGGATTCTTTCCGCCTGCGGCGGTGACGCGGAGCGGTCGATCGGCAAGAGATAAATAAAGCCTTGGCAGGGGACGGACGAAACCTTTTCTCATAACAACGGTTCGATCCCCTGCCTTCTTTTCGGTGTCTTCTGTGTCCCGTCGGGCACTGCCCCCCCACCCCTTGCCCCTCCCCTCGGAGGAAATGTAGACAGTTCTGCGCCGCGCCAGCCTGCCCCTCCCTAGGGAGGGGCAGGGGTGGGGGCAGCTAGCAAATGTCTCCTTAGACCCACCTTAGACTTACCTTAGACCCACCTTAGCCCCAGAGTATAGATACCTTATACACCAGCATATTGAAAACATATACATTAGGATATAGAAATCATATACATCAGGCTATGCATCACCCGGTGCAGACGAAAGATAATTAATTAGAATCTACGAGATCAACAAGATCTCGCTCGCGGAGCGGGCAGGAGAAAGGCGACCCTCGGCGCGGAACGGGAAGAGGGGAACAAAAAAGGAGTCCCGAAAGGAACTCCTTAGAAAGATTGGCGGCTATACTCATCCATAAATCTGTACTTTAGTACGGTCGACATGGTTGCGGAAGACAGGATTACGGATAGCCTTGTCTTCGACGAGGTCTATCTCCCGCCCCAATAAAGCCTGCAGGCCAGCCTGCAACTGCAAATAGTTGTCGGCATAGTCCTCGACAGGAAGCGCTTCGAAAGAGACGAGGATATCAATGTCGCTGTCGTCGTTGAAGCGGTCGGTGAGCACCGACCCAAACACCGACATCTGCGCAACCGCATAGGTATTGCATAACTGCTTTATTCCGTCAATATTTCGCTCTATTAATGACATAACACCCTAATAACGCAACAAACACAATATTATTGCATAGGAGAACAACAAAAAAAGGAGTCTCATTTCTGAGACTCCTTAAAAAGATTGGCGGCGACCTACTTTTCCACAAACAAGTGCAGTATCATCGGCGATGCCGGGCTTAACTTCTCTGTTCGGAATGGGAAGAGGTGAACACCGGCTCCATAGCCACCAAAAGTAATGGTTTTGGCACATTGGCACAAGACATATAAGGGAATCTAACGGAAAGTCTTCGGGTAATTAGTACCGCTCGGCTTTGACATCGCTGCCTTTAC
>CAMHDJ010000044.1 GCA_946183915.1 uncultured Bacteroidales bacterium
GGTCTTCTCGCCGTAGACGACGGGGTTGCCCTCGGTGGGCATCACCTCGGCGCGGTCGGCGCCGGCCTGGAGCAGCAGTTCGCGCCAGCGTTCGGCACAGCGCACCATGTCGGGCTTGTGTTCCTGCTCGGAGCTGATGGAGGGGATGCGGATCAGGGAGAAGAGCTCCTCGAGGAAGCGGTCCTTGTTTTGTTCGATGTACTGTTTCATTGTGGTGTATGTTTTGTTGTTGATTTCCGGGCGCAAAGATACGAAATAAAAATGATATGGCTTCCCGTCGGGCGGAAAAAATGGCGCCGCGGGGCAATAAAACGGGCGGAAGGGCGTTAGAGGGTTGTTTTGACAAAAGAGAACAACGGATGGACAAGTTCAGCATTGAGACGGCACCGCAGTACGAGCGGCACTACGACGAGGAGGGATTCTGGCGCAAGGCGCGGCGGCTGGCGGCGCAGGTGGGCTCGAAGGTGCTCTACCCTGCCCTGCAGCTGTACTACCTGCTGCAGTCGAAGCAGGTGCCGGTGAAGGCCAAGACGCTCATCGTCGGTGCCCTGGGCTACCTGATACTGCCGACCGATCTGGTGCCGGACTTCATCCCTGCCCTGGGCTTCACCGACGACCTGACGGCCCTGATGGTGGCCTTGCGCACCCTGAACAAGTACCTCGACGCCGACATCAACCGTCGGGCGAAGGAGCAAACCGAAAAACTACTGAAACAATGAAGCAGATGATCACCTTGGTGGCGGCCCTGCTGATGGGCCTTTCGGCCGTGGCTCAGGAGCCGCTGGTGCCGGCCCGCGAGCTGCCCAACATGCGCCGCTTCCTGCCGCCGCCGCCCGACACGGCCAGCGCGGCCTTCCGCTACGACCAGGCTCAGTACCGCTGGGGTCTGGAACAACGCGGCGACAGCCTCCGCTGCGCCCTGGCGACGCAGGACGCCGAGTGGAGTGTGGACTACATGTGCCGCATCATGGGCGGCGCCATGGGCATCACCCTCTCGCGCGAGGCTACGCCGGCGATCTACCGGATGCTGACGGCCGGTATCTTTACGGCCGACAAGGTGAGCGAGACCGCCAAGGCGTTCTATATGCGCACGCGTCCCTATATGTACTACGGCGAGCCGACCATTGCACCGTGGGACGAGGAGGATCTGAGCCACAACGGCTCCTACCCCTCGGGCCACACCATTCTGGGCTGGACCACTGCCCTGCTGCTCACCGAGTTGGCTCCCGAACATGCCGACACCATTCTGGCGCGAGGCTACATGTACGGGCAGAGTCGGGTGATAGCCGGCTTCCACTGGCAGAGCGACGTCGACGCCGGCCGCCTGGCCGCCAGTGCCGCCGTGGCCCGTCTGCATGCCGACCGACGCTTCCTGAAGCTCATGAAGCGGGCCCGCAAAGAGTACCAACGCCTCAGCCGATGATCGCTTCACGCCAGGACTATCGCCGCTATGTGCGTGCCGACATTGCCGCCTACGGGCTGCAACGGGTGGGGCTCATTGACTGGTTTCGCATCGACCAGCTGCGCTTTCAGCTACGGCTGCGCCGGTTGGTGTACCTGACCAACTGCCGCCGATGGCGCCTGCTGTCGCGGCTGGTGCTGGAGGTGCTGAACCACCGGCTGGCTGTACGCCTGGGCTTCACGGTTCCGAAGAATGTCTTTGGCCCCGGCCTCTGCCTGGTGCATCGCGGCACGGTGGTGGTCAATCCCGCTGCCCGCGTGGGGGCCAACTGCCGCCTCCACCCCTCCACCTCCATCGGCGACTACAACGGTACCCCCACCCTGGGCGACAACGTCTACATCGGTCCCGGGGCCAAACTCTACGGAGACATTACCATCGGCAACAATGTGGCCATAGGTGCCAACGCCGTGGTCAACCATTCGTTCCCCGACAACTGCACCGTGGGCGGCGTTCCGGCCCGCGTGCTCTCCTCGACCGGCGCCCTCGAACAGGGCGTCTTCCCCAAAACACTCATCCATGGCTGACGCACTACTCACCGTCGAGAACCTCACCAAGAGCTTCGGCGACAAGCTTCTCTTCGAAGACATCTCCTTCGGCATCAACGCCGGACAGAAGAGCGCCCTCATTGCCCGCAACGGCTACGGCAAGTCGACCCTGCTGAACATCATCATGACGGCGGCGGGTCAGCGGGGCTACAACACCCTGCAGGACAGCGGCAAGGTTACCTTCCGCGGCGACCTCAAGCTGGCCTACCTGCCCCAAAGCCCGGAGGCCTACCCCCACGAGCGGGTGCGCGACTTCGTCTACAATGTGCAACGCCCGGAGACGGAGGACCCTTGGACCTTCGAGCAACGCATGGAGGAGATACTGAGCCGCATGAAGGTGGACACGCTGCTCGACCGTCAGATGGAGACCCTCAGCGGCGGCGAGCAGAAGAAGGTGGCCCTTTGCCGCCTGCTGATGGACGATTGCAACCTGCTCATCCTCGACGAGCCCACCAACCACCTGGACATCGACATGATCGAGTGGCTCGAAGACTTCCTCTCGCGCCAGCGGTTGGCCCTGCTCATGGTCACCCACGACCGCTACTTCCTCGACAACGTCTGCCAGGACATCTACGAGCTCGACAACGCGCGACTCTATCATTACAAAGGACATTACGACTACTACCTTGAGAAGAAGGCCGAGCGCGAGGCCAACGAACGCGCCGAGGTGGCCAAGGCCCGCAGCCTCTACCGCACCGAGCTGGAGTGGATGCGCCGCATGCCGCAGGCCCGCGGCACCAAGGCGCAGGCCCGCATCGACGCTTTCTACGAGCTTGAGGCCAAGGCCCACACCCGCTTCGACGACACGAGGCCCCGGCTGACGGTGAAGACCGAACGCATCGGGGGCAAGATTCTGGAACTGTACAACCTGTGCTACCGCGACCTGATCGACGACTACAGCTACGTCTTCAAGCGGGGCGAGAAGATAGGCATCGTGGGCCCCAACGGTGTGGGCAAGAGCACCTTCCTCAACCTGATCACCGAGCGGCTGAAGCCCACCTCGGGCCGGGTGGTGGTGGGCCAAACCATCCAGTTCGGCTACTACACCCAGGCGGGCATGAGTGCCCCGGACGACCGCCGCGTGATCGACCTGGTGAAGGACATCGCCGAGGAGATCGAGATCGAGGGCGGCAAGAGCCTCTCGGCCCACCAGTTCCTCACCTACTTCGGCTTCGACGGCACCACGCAGTACAACTACTTCGGCAACCTCAGCGGCGGCGAGAAGCGTCGCCTCTACCTGCTGCAGGTGCTCATGGCCAATCCCAACTTCCTGATCCTCGACGAGCCCACCAACGACCTGGACATCTACACGTTGCAGATCCTCGAGCAGTTCCTCCAGACCTACAAGGGCTGCCTGATCATCGTCAGTCACGATCGCTCCTTCATGGATCACATCGTGGACCATCTGCTGGTCTTCGAGGGCAACGGAAAGATACGCGACTACCACTCGAACTACACCCGCTACCGGATGGAGAAGGATCTGGCGGAGAAAGGCCGGAAGAAGGAAGAGAAAGAGACCCAGCGCGCCAGCCGTCCGCAGCCGTCAGCCTCCACCCTGCCGCCCAAGAAGAAAGCCACCTACAAGGAGCAGAAGGAATACGAGGCGCTGACCGCCGAGATCGACTCGCTGACAGCGGAGAAGGCCGACCTGGAGCGCCGCCTGAGCGACGGCAGCATGACCGACCCGGCAGCACTCACCCGGGCCAGCACCCGCATCGGCGAACTGATGGCTTTGCTGGACGAGAAGGAAATGCGCTGGCTCGAACTGGACGAACTGATCCAGTCCTGAACACCCAATCGTTAGTTCTTCACCCGGCCGCCTTTGTAGAAGTGCTGGCTCCAGTACTTGCTGTCGAGCTTGCTGACGCTGACGCCGTTGCTGGTCGACGAGTGGGCGAAGAGGTTGTTCTTGAGGTAGATGCCCACGTGCGACACCTTGCCCCTGCTGTTGGTGAAGAAGAGGAGGTCGCCCTCGCGGAGCTGCGAGCGGCCGATGAGGGTCACATCCTGCAGCATGTCGTTACTGGTGCGGTGGAGGGTGACGCCGTAGACTTCGCGGAAGACGGTGCCGACGAAGGCCGAGCAGTCGATGCCGTTGCGGTCGGTGCCGCCGTACTTGTAGGGCACGCCGAGCCACGAGTTGATGGTCTCGTAGAGCAGCGCGTTGTCGTCGCCCGAGCATTCGAGGCCCAGGGCGTTGCTGCACTCGCTGCCGTCGGCCTTGCGCTGGGGCTTGGCGTTGACGCGGGTGGCGATGACCGGCGTCTCGACGACATGCTCGTCGGCGTAGAGTTGGCTGATGATGAAATCCTCGTCCTCCAGGTCGCGCGCCATGAAGTTGCGCAGCGTCTGGCATCCGCCGAACAGCAGGGCGGCGCAGGAGAGGACTATTGCGGCGGAGTGTTTCATTTGATCACAAAGATATCTTCGTTGGGACGCTTCATGTAGTAGTTCTCACGGCCGTAGTGCTCGATGGCGTCGAGGTTGCCGCGCAGGTTGGCGTTGCTGAGGCTGTCGGCCGTGATGGCCTCGCGCAGGGCGCTCTCTTCGGCGTGCAGTTCGTCGACCTGCCGTTTCACGCGGCCGGTGACCATCAGGTTGTACTCGTCGAGAAAGAGTATGAGCACCGCGAACACCAGCGTGGCGATGACGTACTTGTTACCTATTATCTTCCAAACCTTTTTCATTGCAAAAACCGAAATCTTTATAAACCAAAACCCTTAACCCTTAAACTTTAAACCTTAAACCTTAAGTTTTTGTCCCACGCGGATACGGTCGCTGCGGAGGCCGTTGCGCTTCTTGAGGGTCTGCACGCTGACGCCGTGTTTGCGGGCGATCGACGAGAGCGTGTCGCCCCGGCGCACGGTGTAGTAGTGGCCGCTGCCGCCGCGCGAGGACGAGGCGGAGCTCTTGCCGGCGGGGGTCACCTTCACGGGGCGCCGCAGCAGGCTGTCGGCCGACCAGGCGTAGACGCTGTCCTGGGCGCGTATGAAGGCTTCGATCTTGGTGGTGGGCAGCGTGAGCGCCAGGCGGCCCGACGAGGCGGGGATGAGGTCGACGCGATACTGCGGGTTGAGCTGCCGCAGGGCCTCCATGTCGAGGTCGGTGGCACGGGCCACATAGTGCATCAGCACGTCGCGGTCGAGCATCACCGTGTCGGTACGCACGGGGCTTTCCAGGCGGCTGGGGCGCAGGCCGTGCTGCTCGTAGTAGTTCATGACGTAGATCACCGCGATCAGCGAGGGAATGTATCCGCGGGTTTCGCGCGGCAGGTTGTAGTAGATCTCCCAGAAGTCGCGCTTGCCGCCACTGCGGGCGATGGCCTTGTTGATGTTGCCCGGACCGCAGTTGTAGGCCGCGATGGCGAGGGTCCAGTCGTCGAAGACGCGGTGCAGGTCGCTCAGGTAGCGGGCGGCGGCGTAGGACGAGGCCACAGGGTCGCGGCGCTCATCGATCACCGAGTTGACCTCCAGGTCGTACACGTGGCCGGTGTTGTACATGAACTGCCACAGTCCGGCGGCGCCCACGCGCGAGGTGGCCTCCGGGTTGAGGGCGCTCTCGACGATGGTGAGGTACTTCACCTCGTCCGGCACGCCGTAGCGGTCCAGGGCTTCGTGGAAGATCGGGAAGTAGCGCTCCTGCTGCAGCAGCGTCAGGTCGAGCCGGCGCGACATGATGCGCAGGTAGAGGCGTATGTGGGCCCGCACCTCGCTGTTCATGGCCATCGGCACCACCGTGTGCAGGGCGCGCATGCGGTTCTCGATGACCGAATCGGGCACCAGGTCGAACTCGTCGACCGAGAAGGTGCTGGCGCTGCGCAGGTGCTGGTGGGCGAAGCGGCGCATGTAGTAGCTGTTGAGCAGGCTGTCGTACGACTCGCTGTAGCGACGGGTCATCAACTCGGCGTCGCTCTCGGTCGGCGCCGTCTGTGCCTCGGCCCGCGGGGCCGACAGCGCCAGCGGAAGCAGCGCGAGCAAGACTATGATTCGTAACTTCATGCTCTCTGTAACGGCAAAAATATAAATATAGTATATCTATTACGAAAAAAAATATCCTCCCCCCTCCTCCAGGCATCAACTAGGCATCAACTAGGCATCAACTAGGCATCATCTAGGCATAAAACCGGCTTTTATCCCTGCATCATCTCTGCATCCCCTCTGCATCATCTCTGCATCCCCTCTGCATCATGTCTGCTTTTTACCCCTGCCGAAGGTGCCATGGTGGCGGCATGGAGGGGGCGTGAGCCAGCGTGTTGATAAAAAATATCAAATTTGTTGCGCAGAATTCAATTTTATTTAGTATCTTTGCACTCGGAAAATAATATAAAAATATCAAATCAATATGAGCAAAAGAAAATACACGTTAGTGATCAATCCGGGTGCCACATCGACCAAAGCCGCCATCTATGATGGTGAGAACGAAGTGTTTACCGAAAACCTCTCGCACCCGATCGAAGAGATACAGAAGTACGCCGAAGTGGCCGACCAGTTCGAGTACCGCAAGGGAGCCATCCTCGACATGGTGAAGCGCCACGGCATCGGCACCGACGAGATCGCCGTCGTCATGGGCCGCGGCGGCCTGACCCGCCCCTGCGAGAGCGGCTGCTACCGCGTCAACGACCTCATGAAGCAGGAGTGCCACGCCGGCATCCAGGGCAAGCATGCCTGCAACCTGGGCGCCCTCATCAGCGACTCCATCGCCAGCGAGATCGGCCTCGAGTGCGCCTACATTGCCGACCCCGGCATCGTCGACGAGCGTCCGGAGTTTGCCCGCATCAGCGGCCACCCCGTGTTCGACCTCGACCCCAGCAAGGAAGGCCCCATCTGGCACTGCCTCAACCAGAAAATGACCGCCAAGCTCTACGCCCGCGAGGTGGGCAAGCGCTACGACGAGCTCAACCTCATCATCGCCCACATGGGCGGCGGCGTCAGCGTGGGCATCCACGAGCACGGCCGTGTGACCGAGGTCAACCGCGCCCTCTGCGGCCTCGGCGCCTTCTCCCCCACCCGTTGCGGCTCCATCAACGCCTCGAAACTCATCGAAGTGGCCACCAGCGGCAAGTACACCGAAGCACAGCTCAAGAAGATGGTCACCGCCGAAGGTGGTTTCGTGGCCTACCTCGGCACCAACGACGCCTACGAAGTCGAGAAGCGTGCCCTCGCCGGCGACGAGAAGTGCAAGCTCCTGGTCGACGCCTTCACCTATCAGGTCTCGATGGAGATCAGCCGTCTGGCCGCCGTCACCTGCGGCAAGGTAGACGCCATCCTCCTCACCGGCGGCATCGCCTACAGCAAGCCCTGGATGGCCATGATCGAAGAGCGCGTCGGCTGGATCGCCCCGGTCAAGATCTACAAGGGTGAAAACGAGATGCTCGCCCTCGCCATCTGCGGCAAGGAAGTGCTCGACGGCGTGCAGGTGAAAGAATACAAATAATAGGAATACAACATTCAAACGGTTCGACAATGAAAAAGACAGTTTGGGCGCTTGCCATCGTCTCGCTCCTCGGTCTCCAGCTCTCGGAGGCCCAAGCTCAGGAGGTGAAGGTCAAACGAGGCAAGGTGACCATGAGCGAGGAGTACTACAAATCGTTGCTTTCCAGTGCCGAAGGCTACGCCAAGGCGCAGGCGCGCGTGGAAGAGCTGGAGAAAGCCCTGGCCATTCCTCCGATGGAAAACTTCACCGACTCGGCCTCCTATGCCATCGGTCGCGACATGTACACCAACTGGACCCAGCGCCAACTGGGCATCAACGCCAAGATGGCCGCCCAGGCCCTCGAGGACGATGCCAACGGCTTCAGCCAGCTCACCGACGCTCAGACCAACAGCCTCCTGCAACGGTTCCAGCAGAACTTTGAGCGCAAACAGCGTGAAGGCGTCCAGAAGAACATCGATGCCGGCGCCAAGTACCTGCAGGAGATCAGCAACAACAAGTCGGTCTACACCACCCCCAGTGGCCTGAAGTACCGCAAGCTGCGCGATGGTAACGGCAAGAAGCCCAAGGTGTCCGACCGTGTCAAGGTGCACTACACTGGCACCCTGATCGACGGCACCAAGTTCGACAGCAGTGTCGACCGCGGCAACCCCATCACCTTCCAGCTCAATCAGGTCATCCCCGGTTGGACCGAGGGTCTGCAACTGATGGACGAAGGATCGAAGTACATCCTCTACATCCCCTACAACCTCGCCTACGGCGAGCAGCCGGCCGGCGCCATCCCGCCGGGATCGACGCTTGTCTTCGAGGTGGAACTGCTGGAAATCAACCCCAAGTAAATGAATTCCTACGGCGAAAGATTTAGAGTAACCACCTACGGCGAGTCCCACGGACCCGCCGTAGGTGCTGTTATCGACGGCTGTCCGGCCGGTGTGGCCCTCGACATGGAGGCCATCGCCGCCGCCTTGGTCCGCCGTCGCCAGGGGGCTCCGCGCCAGGAGGAGGACCGCATCGAGTGGCTCTCCGGCCTGCGCGACGGCATCACCCTCGGCACCCCGCTGGCCTTCCGTGTCGGCAACCACGATGCACGCCCCGACGACTACGCGCCGCTCGAGCACCTCTTCCGTCCGGGCCACGCCGACTATACCTATTATATGAAGTACGGCCTGCGCGATCACCGCGGCGGTGGACGGGCCTCGGCCCGCGAGACGGTGGCCCGTGTCGTGGCAGGATCGGTGGCTCGCCAGCTGATGCCCGAGGTGGACATCCGGGCTGAGGTCCACCTGCCGGCCGCCGCCCAGGCCGATGACACGGTCGGAGGCACCGTCAGTTGCAGCATCACCGGCGTGCCTGCCGGCATCGGCAGTCCCCTCTTCGGCAAGCTCAACGCTGCCTTGGCGGCCGCCATGATGTCCATCCCCTCGGCCATAGGCTTCGAGATGGGGGCTGGTTTTGCCGCCGCAGCCATGACAGGCAGCGAGTATATCGACCGTTGGAACCCCGACGGCACCACCCGCACCAACCACTGTGGCGGTGTTCAGGGCGGCATCACCAACGGTATGCCCATCGAGTTCCGCGTGGCGTTCCACCCCGTCGTGTCGCTCCCGCAGCCCGTTGAGTGCCTCCATGAGGACGGTCATCTGGAGACTGTCACCATCGGTGGCCGCCACGACCTCTGCGCTGTGCAGCGCGCTCCGGTCATCGTCGAATCCATGGCTGCCCTTTGTTTGATTAATTACTTGTTATGAAAAAGATAAGACTGATAGGTCTGATAGGACTGATAGGTTTGGCACTTGCCGGTTGCAAGCACGATACCTTCACCCTCAGCGGCACGCTCGAAGGGGGTGCAGGCAAGACACTCTGGCTCGAGGAGATAGCCCCCGACGGGCCTCTCTTCATAGACAGCATCCCCGTCGACAGCAAGGGGCGCTTCAAGTTCAAGTACAAGATGCCCTATCGTTCGCTGTATAACCTGCACACCACGGCCGACAACTACATCGTCACCCTGCCCGACTACGGCGAACACATCAAGATTGGCGGCCGGTGGGACAACCTTTCGGTGAGCTACTCCATCGAGGGCTCGCCCGAGAGCGGCCTGTTGTGGCTGCTGCAACAGTACACCAACGACGGCGCCGAGGTGCTGAACCAGCTGGTTGACACCACCGAGCGCTACGCTCAACTGCTCTTTGACGAGAAGATCACCCAGGAGGATGTGCTCCGCAAGAAGGACGAGACCGACTCCATCTACCGCCTCACCTTCCAGGAGCAGCAGGACTACGTCTGCCGTTTCCTCGAGGAGAACAAGGGTTCGCTTAGCACGCTGATTGCACTCTACAAGCCCTTCAACAACCGTCTCCTGATCGACACCCGCGACCCCAACAGCATCGAGTGGTACGATCTGGTGCTCGAAGGCCTGCAGGAGCGCTACCCCGACAATCCACACACGCTCCACTTCAAGAACACGACCGAGCATCTGCGATCAGCACTCTCCAGACAATAGACAGAAAAAAACAGCCCTCCGATGTCACCTTTCGGGGGGCTGTTGCGTTTAATGGGGTGAAGTCAATCAATCGAAAGTCAAACATTCAAAACAACAAAGATTATGGAACACCTTATCTATCCGTTGAAAGCTCTGCTGGAGAGCATCGCCTGGCTGGCGGCAATAGTACTTGTGGCCTGGTTCTACTTCCGCTACAAAAAGCAGCAGGAAGACCGACGTACCGACCTGATGATGAAAGCGCTGGAGAAGAGCGACAACCCCGACGAGGTGCTGCGCAACATGCAGAAGCCGCAAAAGGGCCTACGCGAACGGTTGGTGGCACGTGCAGGCTGGGGCTGGGGGCTGACAATCGTGGGAGTCATTCTGGTGGTGATGCCCTTCATCTACGGCATTGTAATGACCTCGAACGGAGGTGTCTGGGAGGACGTGTTCGACGATGCAGGCCCCTTCAGTTTCATCGGTGCCATGCCGCTGGGCATCGGGTTGGGCTTCCTCCTCTCCTACCGTGCCGGCAAGAAGATGCTGAAAGAAAACGATTAGTACTTCGGGGCTACTATGACGCCGGAACGTTTTGTCGAACTGGTCAAGGAAGAGCAGGAGGTGCTGCGGCGCTTCCTGCTGGCCCTGTGCGGCGGCGACCGGCCCCTGGCCGAGGACTTGGCGCAGGAGACGCTGCTCAAGGCATGGCTCGCCTCGGCCCAGTACGTGGAACGCTACCGCTTCCGCACCTGGCTCTGCAAGATAGCCTACCGCACCTACGTCGACCACCTGCGCCGCCACGCCCACACTCCTCTGCCCCTCGACGAGACGATGCCTCTGCCGGCCAGCGAGCGCGCCGACGACTCCTTCCGCCACGAGGCCCTGCACCGCGCCCTGGCTCGCCTGCCGCTCAAGGAGCGCACCGCCGTCTGCCTCTTCTACCTCGAGGAGCAGAGCCTGCGCGAGATCGCCCTTGCCACCGGCAGCAACCCCATTGCGGTGAAGAAACTGCTGAGCCGCGGACGCGAACACCTACGTAAACTTTTGAACAATGAACGATGACCTGAAACCCCTGTTCGACAGCTACCGACCCGAGCTGGGCGACGCCGACGAGTACACCGAGCGCCTGCAGCGCAAGATGGAGGCCCTGCGGTGGATGAAGCAGCAGGCCGACGAGCAGCGCCGCCTCTTCCGGCGCTGGCTGGTGGTGGCCTTCGCCACGGGTGCCGTGCTGGGCGCCGTCGCCCTGGCCTACACCCTGATGCACCCCCTGCCCCACCCTGCACCCGACGCCTCGCGCCTGCTGCTCGTGCTGCAACAGCTGCGTCCCGCACTGGTGGCACTAGCGGTGGCAGGCCTGAGCGCCCTCACAGCCCACCTGGCCACCGGTAGCGGCCGGGTAGCAGAGTAGTTTTTTCGATGCATCCCGCAGGCATTTATGCCTAGATGATGCCTAGATGATGCCTAGTTGATGCCTGGATGATGCCTGGATGATGCCCTGGGGGATGGCGTTACATGGCCGCCATGAGGGCCTTCTCACGGAGGATGCCGTGGTAGAGTTGGTCGTGGCAGGTGCCGCAAGGGGTGTAGCCGAGGGCGGTGTAGTAGCGCTCCAGGACGGTGTTGCCTACGGCGGAATCCAATCGTAATAAGCTGACGCCCTGTTCGATGGCGTACTGCTCCACATGCTTCATCATCTGCACGCCGGCGCCCGGCACGGAGGGGTCGGTGACGAGGTGGTGCAGGTAGTAGGCGCGTCCCGTGAGGCCGCCGGTGTAATGGCCGTCGCGCGTCCAGCGCACATCCTCGGTGTAGAGGGCGATGGCCACCACCACACGGCCCTGCTCCTCGCCCACGAGGAAGGAGGGGATGTGCTGCTCCCAGTAGCGGCGGGGGTAGCGCCCGAAGTAGTCGGTCTCGTTCCACTGGTGCAGGCCGACGGCGTTCATCCAGTCGATGCGCCGCTGGACGAGCGCCATGATGGCGTCAACATCCAGTAATCTCGCCTTTCTGAAGGTCATAGAGCCTGAGGGTGTGGTCGATGAGGGAATAGACGGCGTAGTTGCGGTTCAGCAGCCAGTCGCCGGTGTTGACGTAGAGGGTGGAGAGTGGAGAGTGAGTAGTGGGTAGTGGGTAGTGGGTAGCACTCTCCACTTTCAACTCACGCACCAGCGGCGTGTGGCGATGGCCGAAGACGCAGTAGTCGATCTTCTCGCTCAGCAGGCGCTCCTTGCAGTAGATGGCGATGCCTTCGCGGTCGTCGCCCAGGTAGCGGAGGGTGTCCTGCCGCGCGTGTTTCACCTTGTTGCTGTCGCTCCAGCGGCGGGCGATGGGGAACGTCCATGCCGAGGGCAGCAGGGCGAAGAGGTGCTGATTGAGGCGCGAGCGGAAGATGCGGCGCAGGGTGTTGTAGTTCTTGTCCAGGTGGCCCTGTCCGTCGCCGTGGCCGATGAGGAAGCGGCGGCCGTCGATCTCGAGCACTTCGGGGTCGGAGTGCATGATGGCGCCGCATTCCTGCTCCAGGTAGTCGAACAGCCACATGTCGTGGTTTCCGATGAAGAAGTGGATCTCGACGCCGAGGTCGGCCAGCTCGGCCAGCTTGCCCAGCAGGCGCGTGTGGCCGCGGGGCACCAGGTGGCGGTAGGTGAACCAGAAGTCGAACATGTCGCCCAGCAGGAACAGCTGGCGGCAGTCGGCCTTGATGCTGTCGAGGAAACGGCACAGCTCGCGCTCGCGTTCGAGGCTGTCGGCCCCGCTGCCGAGGTGGGCATCACTGACAAAGACTACGAGACTTCGAGTCTTCGAGTCTTCAGGCCTTTGTGTCTTCGAGGTATACTGTTCTGGTGTCTCGAGGTCTTGAGGTCTCGCAGTCTCGCGGTCTTGTTGTCTTATCTCAGCCATGAACGTGGATTTTGGGAGGCGGTGCCCTTCCAGAGCTGGAAGGAGAACTCGGCGGTGCCCTCCTCGTTGGTGTAGACGGTGCCAAGGTTCTGCTTGAGCGTGACCTTGGCGCCCTCGCGGACGGCCACGGAGCCCATGTTGGCATAGACGGTCATGTAGTCGCCGTGGCGGACGATGATGCCCTTGGTGCCGTTGGGCGTGGTGAAGACGCGGCTGACGGTGCCGCCGAAGACGGCCTGGACGCCGGTGCCGCTCTTGCACTGCAGGTCGATACCGTTGTTCATGTTCTGCCCGCCGGAGGCGTGGGTGTAGCGTCCGTACTCGCGCACCACGCGGGTGTAGCTGACGGGCCACGGCAGGCGTCCCTTGTTGCCGGCAAAGTCGGCGGTGAGGGCCACATCGGCGGCGGAGGTCTTGTCCACCGGTGCCGTGCTGCCCTTGGACGAGGCGGCCGAGGCGGCTTTCTTGGCCTTGGCGGCCTTGGCAATCTCCTCGTTGATGATGTTCTGGATCTGCTGCTGCAGCTGGCGCTTCTGCTTCTCCTTGCGGTCGATCTGCGCCTTGAGGTTCTTCTCCTGCTGACGGCTCTGTTTGAGGCTCTTCTGGTGCTCCTTGCGCTCCTGGGCCAACTGGTCCTGCTGGCGGCGTTCCTGTGCCAGGAGGGTCGTGGTCTCCTGCTGTTGGCGCGCCAGCTGCACGCCGGCCTCGGTCAGTTCGTCCTCCTTCTGGCGGATGAAGGCGGCCTGGCGGCGGCGGTAGCGCGAGTAGTCGCGGAAGTATTTGGTGCGGAGGTAGGCGGTGTTGTAGCTCTTGGTGTCGAGCAGCAGCACCAGCTTGTCGAGCGAGCCCCGCTCGCCGTAGAGCACGCGTACCACGTGGGCGTATTCGGCCTTGAGCGAGTCGACCTGCGAGCGCATCAGGGTGATGCTGTCCTGGGTCTGCGTCATCTGGACGGAGAGCTGGTTGAGCTGCCCGCCGATGTTGTTGATCAGGCGGGTGCGCTGCTTGATCTTCTGCTCCAGCAGGTTTATCTCTTTCTGGCTGTTCTTGCTGCTTTTGCGAGCCTTGGCCAGGTCGCCGTTGAGGCGCTTGATCTCCTGTTCGACGCGGGTCTTGTCCTTCTCAAGCTGCTGTTTGCTCTGCGCCTGCAGCGGATGGGAGAACGACAACAGAAACAACACCGACAACAGGGAAAGTGCAACTTGCACTTTCCCCCTCCGGCGCCGGTTGCGTCGGGATGGTTGTCTCTGTTGTCTGTGTTGTCGTGTCAAGATGCCCTTGATTGTATTAGTCCCAGGCGAGGATGCGTTTGAAGTCATACTCCTCGGGATTGGGCAGGTACTTCCGGGCGGCCTCGTAGTCGGCGGGGGTGATATAGTCCATGATGTCGTTGACGTAGGACATCACCTTGTTGGAGGCGACGTTGACCAGACGCGGCGGGATCTTGCCGGTGACGGGGTCTTGCAGGTCCTTCAGGTAGAGGGGCGAGACGTTGCCCTGCTGGTCCACATAGACCATGCAGCCCGTGCAGCCCTGGTTGAAGAGCGAGTGTACGCCCATACCCATCAGCGAGCAGTAGGTGAGGTCGAAGGCGATGGGCGTGTGGCAGCGGATCTCGTAGCCGACCTCCACGGGGCGGCTCTTCACCTTGAGGCCGAGTTTTTTGACTTTCTGCTCCAGCAGGTCGTTGAAGATGTGGGCCTTGCTGACCTTGCCAAGCTCGGGGTGGCCGTGCTCGTCGTAGGAGAAGTGGATGCCGCTGTTCTTGATCTCCTCGTCGGAGAGCGAATGGAAGACGCCCTCGCTGATCATGGCGGCGCCGTAGTTGATGCCCATCAGCTTGCGCTTGACGATGCAGGAGACGACCATGTTGATGATCTTGTCGACGGTGATCTCGGTGCGGTTGAAGAACTCAGGGATGATGACCATCGGATAGTGGCAGGCGCCGGCGATGCCGAGGGCCAGGTGGCCAGCCGAGCGACCCATGGCGCTGACGACAAACCAGTTCTCGGAGGTGCGGGCATCCTCCATGACGGCGGTGGCCAGCACGCAGCCCTGCGCCTTGGCGCTGTTGTAGCCGAAGGTGGGGCTCGAGTTGGGCAGCGGCAGGTCGTTGTCGATGGTCTTGGGGACGTGGATGTTGGCTATGGGATAGTGCTTGTCGGCCAGGAACTTGGCGATGCGGTTGGCCGTCGAGGCCGTGTCGTCGCCACCCACGGTGACCAGCAGCTTGATCTCGTTGTCGGTGAAGAGACGAAGGTTGAAACGCTGCTCGAAGTCTTCGGGTGTGGGTTTGAAACGGCTCATTTTCAGGATCGAGCCACCCTTGTTGAAGATCTCGTCGGCGGTGAGGAAGTCGAGGTCCTGCATGCGGGGCTGTTCGGTGAAGAGAGCGGAGTAGCCGCCGTGAAGGCCGATGACGCGGTAGCCGTCGCGGAGGAAGGTTTTGGCCACGGAGGCCACCACGGTATTCATTCCGGGCGCAGGACCGCCGCCCGTGAGGATTGCAATGCTTTTCATGTCTTTAGTCTTTTTATTAATAAATTTAATACGTCTTAAACGTCATGCGTGGGGAAATATTGTGCGCGGCCGAAAAAAAAGTTGGATAAGGTGTAACATACTATGGCGAAGCGGAGAACGTCCCACCCCGCACAAGGAATTTAACGGCGAATTACTCGAATTACTCGAAGCTACGCAGGCTTTTATAACGGCGAATTATGCGAATTACGCGAATGCTACGCAGGCTGATTTCAGCGAATTACTCGAATGGCCTGCGCAAGCATTCGAGTAATTCGCAAAACAA
>CAMHDJ010000045.1 GCA_946183915.1 uncultured Bacteroidales bacterium
GATTGTGTTTTCTAGCATAGAACTCGCTCATGTGTACAATCTGAATAAAGTCGGTTTGAAAAACTGCGGGTAGCGTATTGATTTTCACGATGGGAGAACATCGGATATGAGTCTATAGGTTTTACTCCCCTTTTACTCCTCTTTTTATCATCTTTTACTCAAATACTGCCTGGGTATAGGGTAGGTCTAGGGATCGTCCTGTGTCGCTAAGGTGTTTTTTTATTCAGTGTTGCATTTGCAACTGGAACTTAGGCAGCAGGAATCGCCCGTCGCCGGCAGGGCTATGGTAAGATATTGTGGAAAAGGCAACGTGACAATGGGGTTCTAATGGTTGATATTCTCTTGCGCCAGGCTGATGAGCTGCTCGTCGCAGCCGAGGATGGAGGCTATGCGCAGGGCCTCGTGGGGCACGTTGTCGCTTTGGTCCTCGACCTCGCCATCGTCAACAACGCCGTAGCTCTGCACGGAGGTACGATAGCCGCATTCCCGAACGCCGGCGGCGTCCGCTTCGTTTTCACCACACGCAAAAACGCCAACCGACCCTAACACGCACCATTATATCATACATAGTTTGCCGTCAGATCTCGACCATCTTCTTCTCGAAGCCGGCGACGGTGAGCTGGTCGGGGCTGACGAACCAGAGGGTGTCGTCGTGGAGCAGGACGGTGTCGCGGTCGGGATTGACGATACGCTGGCCTCCACGCTCGATGGCGATGATCATGGCGTTGTGCTTCTGTCCGAAGGCGGCCTGCCGTATGGCCAAGCCGCACAGCGGGCCGCCGGCCTCGACATGGTAGCGGTACATGTGCATCTCGTGGTCGGAGTGGTCGTGCACCAGCATGTCGGCCTCCTTGGTGATGTCGGCCCGGATGGCGCTGACCTGCTCGTCGGTACCGATGACGGTGAGCACGTCGTAGGGCATCATGAGGGTGTCCTTGCCAGGCAGGTCGATGATGCTGTCGCCGCGCTCGAGGGTGACGACATTGGCGCCATAGCGCTCGCGCAGCTGTGCCTGCTGGAGGGTGAGGCCCGCCAGGGGCGAGGCGGGCGTCATGCGAAGGCGCTCCATGGCGAACTCGTTCTCCATGCCGGCGGGAATATGGAACGAAGCTTGCGCCTGGCGGCTGTTGAAGTTCTTGGTGAAGCGGTCTTCGATCTGGCTGTAGAAGCCGTCGGCGCGACGCGAGAAGAGCACCACGGCCACGACAATGACGGCGATGACCATCAGGAAGCCCACGGCGATGTCGACATAGCCGGCCACCACAACGCCGACGGTGAAGAGGGCCACGAAGTAGCGCAGCACCAGCACCGGGATGACCACGGCCTGCGAGAAGCGGTAGGTGTCGAACATCTCCTTGATATGCTTGCGGCTCACCCCCTTGACGGCCACGGCCCAGAGGAAGGGCGCCATGAGGGAGAGGGTGGCAATGAGGCCCACCAGACGACTCCAGATCTGCGGTATCTTGAGGTCGACGAAGAGACGGTCGAGGAAGGGACGCAGCAGGCCGATCGAGAGCAGCGAGATAGCCGTCAGGATGACGCCGTAGAGGAGCACGTTGCCCAGATGCTTCTTGAGGAAGGTCTGAATGCTGTTGCCGTTGTCCTCGCCGCCGCGCGAGTGGGCACTATACTCGTCGATGCGCTGCATGACGCGCTCCGGCACTTTGGGCTCCAGCCAGTTGTAGAAGGGCAGCGCCCCCTTGATCATGTAGGGCGTGACGAAGGTGGTGAGGATGGAGACCGAGACGATGACGGCATAGAGGTCGGGGTCGATGACGTGGAAGCTGTTGCCCAGGCCGGCGATGATGAACGAGAACTCACCGATCTGGCAGAAGCAGAAGCCGCTCTGCACGGCGGTCTTCAGCGGCTTGCCGCTGAGCAGCACGCCCGTGGTGGCGGCGGTGGTCTTGAAGAGGATGATGCTCAGGGCGATGACCAAGATGGCCCACCATTTCTGTCCCAGCACGGCGGGCTGGATGAGCATGCCCACCGAGACGAAGAAGACGGCGCTAAAGAGGTTCTTCAAGGGGGTGATGAGGCGGTGTATGACGTCGGCCTCGATGGTCTCGGCCAGGATGGCACCCATCACGAAGGCGCCCAGGGCGGTGGAGAAGCCCGCCTTGGCGGCCAACACCACCATGCCGAAGCAGAGGCCCACAGCCACCAGCAGCAGTGTCTCCTCGGTCATATACTTGCGCATCCAGCGCAGGAAGGTGGGTATGAGGTAGATGCCGAAAACAAACCACACGATGAGGAAGAAGGCCAGCTTGACCATGCTCATCACCAGCTCGCCGCCGTCGAAGGTGCGGCTGACGCTGACGGTGCTCAGCACCACCAGCAGCAGCACGGCCACGATGTCCTCGACCACCAGCACGGCGGTCACCGTCGAGGTGAAGTTCTGCTGCTTGAGTTTCAGGTCGTCGAAGCTCTTGACGATGATGGCCGTCGACGAGATGGAGAGCATGCAGCCAAGGAAGATGCAGCTCATGTCGCTGAAGCCCAGCAGGTGCCCCACGGCATTGCCGACGAGGAACATGATGGCCAGCTCGGTAAGGGCCGTGATGGCGCCCGTGGCGCCCACCTTCTTCAGCTTCTTGATGCTGAATTCCAGGCCGAGGGCGAACATCAGAAAGACGATGCCGATGTCGCTCCAGACATGGACGTTGGTGGCATCCTTGACGGCCGGGAACCAGGGGAAGTAGGGGCCGATGAAGAATCCGGCCAGGATGTAGCCCAGCACCAGGGGTTGCTTCAGCCATTTGAAGACGACGGTGATCACTCCGGCCGTGATCAGGATGACGGCCAGGTCCATGAATAACGCAGGTAGACTTTCCATTTTCTTAGCAGGTGAGAAGTTGATACAACGACACTTACGGGCCTATTTTTCTGGGACGATAAAGTTGACTGCCTTGGGCAGGATGGTGATTTCGAACCGGCGGCCGGTGAGCAGTTCGCCGTCGGTGACGACGCTGAAGTCGCGGTCGGCCTCGAAGCACATCGAGTGCACACGGCGGTGGTGGACGACATCGTGCATGTCGACACGGTCCAGGTGCTCGCCGCGGCGATAGGAGCCGATCAGCCGCAGGAAGCGGGGGATCGAGAGGGCGTCGACACACTGCGCCTCGAGCCAGCCGTCGTCGACCACCGCCCGCGGGGCGCACTGGTAGCCTCCACCCACGAAGCGGCCGTTGGCGGCCGACCCCAGCAGCATATCGCCCGAGTGCCAGGCTTCACCGTCGACACTGATGCGGCAGGGATTGTGGCGCTTGTGCAGCAGACAGTGGACGATGCCGGTCACGTAGGCCATGCGCCCGCCCAGCAAGGGCCAGCGACGCACGTGCTCCATCGTGCGGCACACCTCGGCCTCGAAGCCGTAGTTGAGCACGTTGACGCAGTAGCGGTCGCCCACACGCATCACATCCACCGGCTGCGACGGCGCCCCGACGAGGGCACGCAGGTCGGCAAAGTCGACCCCGGGCCAGCACTTGATGTAGTCGTTGCCGCTGCCGCACGGGTAGCATCCCACCTCCACTCGCCGCTGTCCGCACTCCGCTCCATGCGCTCCGCTCTGCGCTTCCATCACACCGCTAATCACCTCGTTCAGCGTTCCGTCGCCGCCACAAGCATAGAGGCGCACCGGCTCGTCGCCGTCCTGGCGCAGACGGTTGGCCACATAGGCCACCGCGTCGCGCGGGCCGCACGTGACGTACACTTCGGCGCCAACGTCCATCGACTGCACCAACTGTTTGATATATGGTGTGTTATCCCGCCCTCCGGCGTGGGGATTGACAATAAAGATATGCCTCATTCCATCACTAATTCGTGCACTTCATAACGATCACATCCGCAATTTATTGTCTACCACACGAAATAAAAATCCACCCCACCTGCCGACACCCCTCCCCGACCGCCGTTACAGACCCGGATCGGGCTTGGGAAGAGACTGTTAATTTAACTTAAATCACCCCGATTCAAAAACGACAAAAACGGACCGTTTTCCAGAAAAACCCGTTTTGTAACCCCCTCAAAACGCGGTTGATACGGCACCATGTCTTACTCAACTCCTACTCAACCCCTTATCAACGCCTACTAAACGCCTAGTTGAGTAGGAGTTAAGTAGGTTTTAACAAGGTGTTAAAAAGTGTTAAATAAATCGAGGGTGCAGCGGCACCTATTCGAGGTCATTTTAACATTTCGGAACCACCCCCGAGTAAGGGGGCCGACGGGGGTGGCAGGCGGGGGCAAAATGATGATTGCGTCCCCGCAAAGCGAGTTTTTTTTCGCTAAAATATATTTTATTTGTATATTTGCAAGTTTAAAGCGACAAGAGATGCAGTTTAAAGACATTGTAGGACAGCGAGATGTGATCAACCGGCTGACGGAAATCATCGACAGCGGACGCGTGAGCCACGCCCAGTTGCTGCTGGGCGCCACCGACGACGGCAGTCTGCAGGTGGCTTTGGCCTACCTGCAATACCTCTGCTGCGAGCACCGCGTGCACCCCGAGGGAGGTGACCTGCGGGCCGACTCGTGCGGCGAGTGCCCGAGTTGCAAGAAGATCGCCGCCCTGATGCATCCCGACCTGCACCTCTACTTCCCGACGGCGACCACCACGCGCGTGACGTCGGCACCCAAGAGCGACGACTTCGGGGCCGAGTTCCGCGAATTCATCGCGGCCCACCACGCCCTGGGCACCCTGGACGAGTGGTATGCCCACCTAGGCATCGACAACAAGCAGGGCATGGTGCGCGAGGCCGATGCCGCCGCCATCGTGCAGGCGCTGGGCATGAAGGCCTACGAGGGCGGATGGAAGATGGTGGTGGTGTGGATGCCGGAGAAGATGAACGCCGCCGCGGCCAACGAACTGCTGAAGACCCTCGAGGAGCCGTCGGAGGGGTCGGTCATCCTGCTGGTGGGCGAGAGCGACGAGCGCCTGCTGCCGACGATCAAGAGCCGCGTGCAGACGGTTCGCTTGAAGGCCGGCAACAGCCGCCGCGCCGCCGAAGCCGCCCTGGCCGAGCAGTACGCCCCCCTGCTGGTGGAGTGGCTGCGAATGCTCTTCAAGTTGAAGATGAAGGAGCTGTCGGCCCAGGTGGACAAGATGGCTGCCCTGGGACGCGAGCAGCAGAAGCAGTTTTTGGGCTACGCCCAGGAGGTGATGCGGAGCTGCTTCCTGCATTCGACGGCCGGCCTGCCCGTCGAGCTGGGCTCGGGCGACCAAAAGTTCGACGCCATGTTCCCGCAAATGGTAACGGTCAACAACATCGAGATGATCAACAACGCCCTGGACGACGCCCTCTTCGCCATCGAGCGCAATGCCTACGGCAAGATAGCACTGATGGAGCTGTCGTTCCGCCTGAGCAAGGCGCTGAAGAAAAGATAACACCCCCTTTTGAGAAAAATGGAAGACAACAAAGATAAAGAACTGGAGAAGAAACCGCAAGAGCCCGTCCTCGACACCGAGGAGACCGTGGCGTCGGCGGAAGACATAGCGGAATTCATGCGCGAACGGCGCAAAGCCCGCGAAGAGAAGAAACACACGGTGGAGCGCGAGAACCCCGAGGTGGAGGAGTACCACAGCGAGGAGAGCGCTCTGGATCCCTACCTGGACCCTGACCCCGAGATACCGTGGGTGAAGTACGACGAGCCGCTGTTCCTCAGCCGTGGCTGCCGGCGCTGCCCGAAGAGCTATGTGCCGGTGAGCGCCCTCGAGCGCCAGAGCTGCTCGAAGGTGACGTCGACCAACTGGCTGAGCGGCATCCGCCAGCCCACCGAACGGCCGTTCGATTGCGTCGAGGTGCGGTTCAAGAACAACCACAAGGACTTCTACCGCCTGCCCGACGGACTGGAGGTGACCGAGGGCGACGTGGTGGCCGTCGAAGGGCAGCCCGGCCACGACGTGGGCATCGTCTGCCTCACCGGCGAACTGTGCCGCCTGCAGATGCGCAAACACCGCATCAGCCCCGACTCGGAGAACATCAGAAAGGTATTCCGCCGCGCCAAGGAGAACGACATCGAACGCTGGGAGGCCTCGCTCCGCGAGGAGCACCGCACCCTGATACGTACCCGCCAGATCGTGCTCGACATGGGGCTCGATATGAAGGTGAACGACGTGGAGTTCCAGGGCGACCATTCGAAGGCCATCTTCTACTACACGGCCGACGAGCGCGTGGACTTCCGCGAACTGATCAAGGTGCTGGCCGAGGAGTTCCACGTGCGCATCGAGATGAAGCAGATCGGTGTGCGCCAGGAGGCCGGCAAAGTGGGCGGTCTGGGCACCTGCGGCCGAGAGCTCTGCTGCGCCACCTGGCTGACCTCGTTCAAGAGTGTCACCACCAGCTCGGCCAAGACCCAGCAGATCATGCCCAACCCGCAGAAGCTGGCCGGCCAGTGCGGCAAGCTGAAGTGCTGCCTCAACTTCGAGTACGAGGTCTACGCCGACGCACTCAAGAAGTTTCCCCCGGCCAACCAGGCCATACGGTTCCAGAAAGGTCTGGCGCTATACAAGAAGACTGACGTTTTCCGCGGCATCATGTGGTACGCCTACGAGGGCGAGAACGAACTCATCGCCGTCAAGGCCGAGGACGTGAAGAAGATCATCGAGATGAACCGCCAGCAGCAATACCCGGAGAAGCTGGAGGACTATCAGGTGGAGCTGATGTCCACCTCGGGCCTGGCCTCGGAGGGCAACAGCGAGGAGATCGAGCGCGAGATAGCCCGCCTGTCGGAGGGTGGCAACGGAGTGGTGGGCGAAGAGCGTCCGCGCAAGGCCGAGGGCGAGCCCCGACCCGCACGCGACCGCGGCGACCGCCAGCCGCGTGGCGGCGAGCGCCGCCCCAAGGGCGACCGCCCCAACCGCGACAAGGAGCAGCGACCCCAGCAGCCCAAGCGCAACAACAGCAACAACAACCCCGTCAACAAGCCCCGTCGCGAGGGCGGCGACCGCGAGCGGCGCAGCGGCGGCAACCGGGACAACAGAGAACGGCGCGGATGATGAGAACGGTGTTCATACCCAAGATCCTCCTCTGGGGCGTCCTGGCGCTCCTCTTGGCGTCCTGCGACGGCTCGGTGTTCTACGACCGTCAACAGAGCGTCGACGAGCACGGATGGCTACCCACCGAGGCGGTGGACTTCGACGTCGAGGTGCAGGACACCACGACGGTCTACAACTTCCAGGTCGAGGTGCGCAACAGCATCAGCTACCCCTACGCCAACACCTTCCTTTTCCTCCACACCACCTTCCCCGACGGCAGCACGGCCCGCGACACGCTGGAGCTGCCCTTGGCCGACGCCTCGGGGCGCTGGCTTGGCAAACGCACCGGCCGATATGTCGACACCCGCTTCTACTTCCGCCGCAACGCCCGCTTCCCGATGGAGGGCAACTACCACTTCAGCGTCACCAACGGCATGCGCGACAGCGCCATCACCGGGCTCAAGGACATCGGACTACGCATCGAATACAGTAACATGAAATAACACATCGCTATGGCTAAAAGCAAGAACGAACACCCGAAATACATCAAGACGATGTGGCTCGTCTTCGGCGGCCTCTGGGTCTTTGTACTCCTGTTCTTCCTGTTCCTCTCGCTGGGATGGCTCGGATTCATGCCCTCCTTCGAGGAGCTGGAGAATCCCCGCAGCCTGCAAGCCTCGGAGGTCATCAGCGACGACGGCGAGGTGCTGGGCTTCATCGGCCTCGAAAACCGGAGCAACGTCACCTACGACCAGATATCGCCCAACCTCATCAACGCCCTCATCGCCACCGAGGATGTGCGCTTCTACAAGCACAGTGGCATCGACAGCCGCTCGCTCTTCCGCGTGCTCTTCAAGACGGTCATCGGCCGCCACGGCTCCTCGGGCGGCGGATCCACTATCACCCAGCAGCTCGCCAAGAACCTCTTCCCACGTGGCAAACGCTCCAAGCTGGGCGTGGTCTACGTGAAACTCAAGGAGTGGGTCGTGGCTGTCAAGCTGGAACACAACTACTCCAAGGAGGAAATCCTGGCCATGTACTTCAACACGGTCGACTTCGGAAGCAACGCCTACGGCATCAAGACGGCCTCAAAGACCTTCTTCGACAAGAGCCCTGCCGACCTCGACGTCGACGAAGCGGCCCTGCTCGTGGGCCTGCTCAAGGCACCCACCTACTACAGTCCCGTCCTCAACCCCGACCGCGCTCTGGCACGCCGCAACACGGTGTTGCACCAGATGAACAAGTACGACTACCTGAGCGACGAGGACTACGTCATCTACAGCGAGAAGCCCATCGACATGAGCAGCTACTCGCCCCAGAGCCACAACGACGGCCTGGCCACCTACCTGCGCGAATACCTGCGCACCTACATGAAAGACTGGTGCAAGCACCACCGCAAGAAGAACGGCGAGTACTACGACGTGCACCGCGACGGTCTGAAGATCTACACCACCATCGACAGCCGCATGCAGCGCTACGCCGAGCAAGCCGTGCGCAAGCACTTCAGCGAGGAGATACAGCCCGCCTTCGAGCGCGAGCTGAAGGCCCGCAACGGCAACCCCTTCTGCGACGTCAGCAAGGAGCAGCAGACCAAGTTCCTCACCCAGGCCATGAAGAACAGCGACCGCTACCGCGCCCTCAAGGCCGAGGGGCTCAGCCAGAAAGAGATCCGCGCCCGCTTCGACGAAAAGGTGAAGATGCGCGTCTTCAACTGGAAGGGCAACCGCGACACCGTCATGTCGCCCTGGGATTCACTGCTCTACTACAAGAAGTTCCTCAACGCCGGCCTCATGAGCGTCGAACCCGGCACCGGCTACGTCAAGGCCTACGTCGGCGGCATCAACTACCGCTACTTCAAGTACGACAACGTGCAGAGCCACCGTCAGGTGGGCTCCACCTTCAAACCCTTCGTCTACACCATGGCCCTGCAGGACCTCGGCATGTTCCCCTGCACCGAGGTACCCAACTCGCAGGTCTGCTTCGAGGTGTGGAACGCGCCCGACTGGTGCCCCAAGAACAGCACCCACGAACGCGAGGACGAGATGGTGACCCTCAAGTGGGCCCTGGCCCACTCGGTCAACTGGGTCTCGGCCTACCTCATGAAGCAGGGCTCGCCCGAGCAGGTGATCAACATTGCCCGCAAGATGGGCGTCCGCAGCCCCATCGACGCCGTGCCGGCCATCTGCGTCGGCACCCCCGAGATCACCGTCTACGAGATGGCCGGCGCCATGGCCACCTTCGCCAACAAGGGCGAATACGTCGAGCCGATATTCGTCACCCGCATCGAGGACAACAAGGGCATGGTGCTCGAGCGCTTCACGCCCCAGCGCAACGAAGCCCTCGACGAGCAGACGGCCTACATGATGCTCGAGATGATGAAAGGAGTGGTGCAAAGCGGCACCGGCGTGCGCCTCAACTACCGCTACAACCTCAACCAGTACTCCACCGCCATCGCCGGCAAGACGGGTACCACGCAGAACAACTCCGACTGCTGGTTCGTCGGCATCACACCCCGCCTGGCCACCGCCGTATGGACCGGCGGCGAGCTGCGCTCCATCCACTTCCGCAACATGACATTCGGGCAGGGTGCCGCCCAGGCGCTGCCCATCTTCGCCTACTTCATGCAAAAGGTCTACCAGGATCCCAAGATCAACTTCTACCGCGGCGACTTCGAGCGGCCCGCCGTACCCATCGAGATGGACTGCTCCAACTTCCAGCAGGAAATCGAGAACGAGGGCTTCGACTGGGACTTCTAAAAGTGGAAAGATGAAAGTGGAAAGCGGAAAGACCAACTTGCTGGGAATGACGCTGGAGCAGCTGCAGGAGCTCTGCGCCACCGAAGGCTTCCCCCGTTTCACAGCCAAGCAGCTCTGCGACTGGCTGTACCGCAAGCGCGTCGACAGCATCGACGCCATGACCAACCTCTCGCTGGCGCAACGTGCCCGCCTGAACGAGATGGCCTACATCGGCCACGACTTCCCGGCCAACTGCCAGCTCTCGCGCGACGGCACGAAGAAGTACCTCTTCCCCGTCCTCGACGGCCAATACATCGAAGCCGTCTACATCCCCGACGACGACCGCGCCACCCTCTGCGTCAGCTGCCAAGTGGGCTGCAAGATGGGCTGCCGCTTCTGCGTCACCGGCCAGCAGGGCTTCCACGGCAACCTCGCGGCCGGCGACATCCTCAACCAGCTCTTCGCCATCCCCGAGTTCGAGCTGCTGACCAACGTGGTCTTCATGGGCATGGGCGAGCCGATGGACAACCTCGACGCTGTGCTCGCCGCCACCCGCGTGCTCACCGCCCCCTGGGGCCTCGGCTGGAGCCCCAAGCGCATCACCGTCAGCACCGTGGGCATCCTGCCCGGCCTGCGCCGCTTCCTCGACGAGAGCCAGTGCCACCTCGCCGTCAGCCTGCACAACCCCGTGGCCCCGGAACGCCAGCAGATGATGCCCGTGCAGAAGGCCTACCCGCTCGCCGACGTGCTGGCCCTGCTGCGGCAGTACGACTGGAGCGGCCAGCGGCGACTCTCGTTCGAGTACACCATGTTCCGCGGCCTGAACGACGACCTCGGCCACGCCGCCAAACTGGTCGACGCCCTGCGCGGCCTCGACTGCCGGGTGAACCTCATCCGCTTCCACGAGTCGCCCGAGGCCCCGTTCAAGACATCCATGCCCACCGCCATCAAGACCTTCCAGGACTACCTGAACCGCAACGGCATCGTCTGCACCCTCCGCGCCTCGCGCGGACAGGACATCGACGCCGCCTGCGGCCTCCTCGCCGGCAAGAACAAGACCTCCTAGCAGCCGGCCCCAACGGCAAATTACACGAATTACGCGAATGCTTGCGAAGGCCATTCGAGTAATTCGCCAAAAATCGACCTGCGTAGCTTCGAGTTCTTCGAGTAATTCGCCGTTTTATAAAAATTAAGTAAATTTAGGTTAAAAAATTAGATCGTGCGCGATCTAATTTTCACCTTTAAGCCGTTCTAAACGAGGCATCTAGCCTTCCGGAAGTGTGTCAACCATGCTGGAAAACTCGCAAAACGCTGACAGGGCAAGGATTTTGCCCTGGTTTTAAGAGAGTCATCAGGGAGTCATCAGGGAGTCATCACGGAGCCACCTAGGAACCATGGGCTTTTCGGAGGGGTCGACTCCCCCGTGTCCTCCGGATGGATCATCCCCCCTCCCCTGCCCCGCCCCGGGGAGGGGTCGGCTGGCGCAGGACGGAACAGTCTACGTCCCCTCCCTGGCGAGGAGTGGATTAGCCCGATGGCTGCCGTCTACTGCCGGTCGAAATAGTACCAGATCCTGCCCACAATGAGGTGCTCCATGACCATCTCTTCCTGGGTCAGCTTCTCCACCTTGTAGACGCCCGGCATCCCAGGCTCGTCCTGGCCCGTGGGCTTCGCGAACATGATCAGCGTGTCGTTTTCACCAGGTTCCAGCCGAACTCCTCTGTCCTCACACGCACGCTGTCTTCCACATGCATCACACCGGTTTTGTCCTCGTGGAAACTAAGCATCCATTTCTCCTGAAGCGGTACGTGGTAGGTACCATGGACCTCGTCGGCGAGCAGCCAATCGCCGACAAGGGTCGGCTTCTCCTCGCAGGCAGCAAACACGAGCGCTGCACAGATCAACAAAGCAAATCGTTTCATCGCTCTATCAGTTTTTATGTTTGTTTCGCGGCTACAGCTTGCGGGCGCCGTCGCCGATGGCCACCGGTATGGGCTGGCAGTCGACGCCGAAGCGGTCGTGGTAGGTGCGCTGCACCTCGTCGAGGAAGCGGTCGCAGCGCTCACTGCGCACCAGGTTGATGGTGCATCCGCCGAAGCCGCCACCCATCAGGCGGGCGCCGCTGACGCCGAGGCGGCGGGCCTCGTCGACCAGGAAGTCCAACTCGGGGCAGCTCACCTCGTACTCGCGTTTCAGCCCTTCGTGGGTGAGGTACATCTGGTGGCCCACCTCTTCGTAGTCGCCTGCCTCGAGAGCGTCGCAGACGGCCACCACGCGGTCGTGCTCGCCCAGCACGTAGGTGGCCCGGCGGTAGTCGACGGCGTCGATCCTCACCCTCATCGCGTTCAGCATGGCCCACGAGCAGTCGCGCAGCGTCTCCACCCGCGCCATGGCGGCCACGCGCTCGCACGAGGCGCGCCGCTCGTTGTAGGGCGAGCCCACCAGCTCGTGCTTCACGCAGCTGTTGATCAGCAGCAGCCGGTAGCCCTCGGGGCGCCAGGGGTAGTACTCGAAGCGGCCACTGCGGCAGTCGAGGCGCACCAGCGACCCCTTGCGGCCGTGAAGGGAGGCGAACTGGTCCATGATGCCACAGTTGACCCCGACATACCGGTGCTCTGTGGCCTGCCCAATACGGGCCAGCGCCATGCGGTCCAGGCCACCGCCGAAGAGGTCGTTCAGGGCGTAGGCGAAGCAGCTCTCCAGGGCGGCCGACGAGCTCATGCCGGCGCCCAGCGGCACGTCGCCGCCGTAGACGGCGTCGAAGCCCCCCACCCCGACGCCCGCGGCCAGCAGCTCGCGCACCACGCCGTAGACGTAGCGGAAGTTGACGTCGGAAGGACCCGCCTCGTCGGTCAGGTCGAAGGTGCAGGAACGCCCGAGGTCGGCGGCAAAAAGACGCACGGTGGGCCCCGCCTGCGGGCGGATCACCGCGCTGATGCCCTGCCCCACGGCGCCGGGAAAGACGAAGCCTCCGTTGTAGTCGGTGTGCTCGCCGATCAGGTTGATGCGGCCAGGGGCGAAGTAGGCAACGCCCTCGGTGCCGAAACGCGCGGCAAAGAGGGCTTTGAGGGATTGGGTATCAATCATCTTTGGTCAATTTGAATACTGTCGTGCTGTGGAAGGGCTGCCCGGGAGCCAGGCGGCCGGTCGACTCGGGCCACTGGCGGTTGGGCGAGTCGGGGTACTGCTGCGTCTCCAGACACACGGCGCTGCGCGCCGGGTAGCGCTGGCCGCCCTTGCCCTCGACGCCGTCGAGGAAGTTGCCCGTGTAGAGCTGCAGCCCGGGGGCATCGGTCGTCACCTCGAGGCGTATGCCCGATCGCGGGCATGTCAATACGGCCGAGGGGTGCCCCGCGCGGTGGCAGAGCACAAAGTTGTGGTCGTAGCCCCGCCCCAGTCGCAGCTGGGCGTCGTCGGCTGCTATGTCGCGTCCGATGGGCTTGGCCGTCCGGAAGTCGAACGGAGTGCCCTCCACGGCGCGATGCGTTGCCAGCGGTATCATGGTTGCGTCCACCGGCGTGTACTGCCCGGCGTCGATCATCAGCAGGTGGTCGTGGATGCTCGACGCCAGATCGCCGCTGAGGTTGAAGTAGCTGTGGTTGGTCATGTTGATCACCGTCGGGCAGTCGCTCTCGGCGTGGTAGTCGATGCGCAGGCTGCCGTCGCTGTCGAGGCTGTAGGCCACCCGCACCCGGACCTCGCCGGGGAAGCCCTGGTCGCCGTCGGGACTGGTCATGCCGAGCACCAAGCGCCGGTCGCCGGCGGCTTCGACAGCGTAGCGGCTGTACTGCCAACCCCGGGGACCGCCGTGCAGACAGTTGGGGCCGTTGTTCTGCGGCAGCTGGTAGTCGCGCCCGTCGACGCGGATGCGGCCGCCCGCCAGGCGGTTGGCATAGCGCCCGATGACGGCGCCGAAATCGCTTTCATGGTGCTCCGGAAGGTAGTCTTCCACCCGGTCGAAGCCCTGCACTACGTCGACACCGTCCACCGTGAGCCGCACCACACGGCAGCCCAGCGGGGTGATATCGGCCCGCACACGGCCCGCTTGCAGCGTGTACAATTCGGCGTCTCTCATGCTATCGGTGGCGGGGGAATGCAGGGTATGCCTTAAGGAACGCCTGGTAGTCGCGCATCATGCCGCTGTACATCTCCTGGCGGCTGTAGACGTTGTAGTTCGGATGGTATTGCTTCACCACCACCACGCCCGTCGAGGGCGAGAACCACACGTGGGCGTTGTACTGCTCCAGGTCGCGGTAGACGTGGCGGGTCAGGAACTTCACCATCACGCCTTGCCCGCCGACGCAGAGGATCACGTCGGCGTCGTAGAGCTGCACTTGCTCGGCCAGCAGGTCGGCATAGTTGTCCAGACTCTTCTGTATCGGGCCGTTGGCGGCCGACTGCTTCCGGCAGTTGATGCGGGCAATGGGGGCGTTCTCGTAGAAACCCTGCAGGCGCGTGGCATTGTCGGCCTTGCCGAAGGGCAACACCTTTCGCTCCGGCGTGTTCATCAAGCCGTAGACCCACAGCTCCAGGTTGGGGAAGAAACGCTGCGCGGTGCGGCAGGTCAGGCGCGGCGACGGCACGCGGCCACTCTCGCCCCGGATGTCCCAGCCGTCGTCCTCCTCCAGCTCCTTGGTCATCACCAGCAGGCGCACCCCGGCATCGGCCCACTGCTGCTCCTCGTCGCCCGGCTTGCGCACCTGGTTGAACCCGTCGAACCACATCTCGCCGCGGTACAGCAGGCCGTCTTTCGTAATGTCATCGCTCTCGCGCAACTGGCGCGCACGCGCTGCCCATCGGGCAAACAACTGTTCTTCTGTCTGGTGATACTTCATGGCTGTAAACGATTTAAAACTCGATGCAAAGATACAAATAAAAAGAAAGCCTTGCAAGTGCCAGCCCGATTTTAACTTAAATTATGATTTCTTTCCCATAGGGAACAAAGCACTCAGGCGGGGCAACGTCCCCGTTATAACACGTCCCCGCCGACCGCCGAAACTACATCTCCTCAATGAGTTGCCCCCATGACTATAAAAAAAGCAAGACCGACACCATATTATATTGGTTTTAGTTACTTTATACCATCTCTGTATATGCTGAGGTATATGTTTTGTATATGCTAGGGTATATGTTTTGTATATGCTGGGTATATGCTGGGTATATGTTGGGTATATGGTAAGTCTATGGTAGGTCTATGGTGGGCGGGCGGGTGTAAGAATCCCGTATGGAACTTCTACTGGCATTTTTTGACGGCGAATTACTCGAATTAAACGAAGCTACGCAGGTCAATTTAAGGCGAATTACTCGAAAGCTGACGCATGCAGGGCAGTGAATCTAAAACTCCTTGCCCTGCGGGCAGAGATCTGGTAGATCCTGTAGATTTTCGCCTGCGGCGGTTGCGGCACAGGTGGTTGCGACAGCAGATGAATCTACGAGATCAACAAGATCTCGCTCGCGGAGCGGGCAGGAGAAAGGCGTCCTTCGGCTCGGAGCGGGGAGAGGGGAACAAAAAAAGGAGTCTCATTTCTGAGACTCCTTAAAAAGATTGGCGGCGACCTACTTTTCCACAAACAAGTGCAGTATCATCGGCGATGCCGGGCTTAACTTCTCTGTTCGGAATGGGAAGAGGTGAACACCGGCTCCATAGCCACCAAAAGTAATGGTTTTGGCACATTGGCACAAGACATACAAGAGAAATTGAATGCGTTATTGTGTTATTGCGTCATTGTGTAAGTGATTTGACTGCGCAAGCCACTCACGCATTAACGCATTCCCACATTAAAGCAATCACAACGGAAAGTCTTCGGGTAATTAGTACCGCTCGGCTTTGACATCGCTGCCTTTAC
>CAMHDJ010000046.1 GCA_946183915.1 uncultured Bacteroidales bacterium
TCTCGTTCTGAATGGTTTAAATGTGCAAAATAGATCGTGCACGATCTAATTTTTTGACTTAAATTAACTTAATATTGATGTTTAGGGCTGCGTTTTCGGATCGCAGCATCGGCGCGTTGCGCCGACGACCCCGCGGGGTGGGTCGTTCTCCGCTTCGCTATCGGAAGCCTCCACTGGAGGCTCCCTTCACGTGCACGATCTAATTTTTTGACTTAAATTAAGTTAAATGGATGGATGGTGGACAGTGGGCAGTGGGTGGCGCTTGCTTCCGTCTTTCGTGCGTCTCGCTCCCCCCCGCTTCACCTACCCCTCTCAACGCGCGCGAGACGCGAACTGAAAAATAATTTTGCCATGTCACAAAAAAAACGTATATTTGCAGATTGAAAGAAGGTCGCCGCGGCTGGTGCAAACAAGCCGTATGTGGCTGGTAATGATGTATATAAACAAACGAATGACACATACAATGAGACGAACACTTTGGGTTTTGACGCTCTGCTGCGTGCTTTTGACGGGCTGCAACGGGCTGAAAAAAATGAAAAGCAATAGCGGCCGCGTGCGCTATGCCGCCAACCCGAACCCCGTGGAGACGATGGACGAGAAGGTGGTGGTGAAGTTCACCGGCGCGGTGCCCGAGAAGTACTTCGACAAGAACTGCGCCGTCTTCATCCAGCCGGTCTTCTACTGGGAGGGCGGATCCATCCCGCTGGAGCCTCTGACCCTCAAGGGAGAGAACGTCGAGGGCGACGGCACGGTGATCAACTACCAGAACGGTGGCCGTTTCACCTACAGCGACATCTTCGACTTCAAGCCCGGCATGGAGACCGGACGCATCACCCTGACCCCCGTGGGCTACAAAGCGGCCAACACCAACGAGGACGCCCGGGTGGCCGAGGACGTGCTGCGCGACAGCAAGGGCCTGGAGTTCAACACGGTGCTCATCTCCGACGGAGTCAACAACACCTCGTCGTGGGTCGACATCAAAGGCAACATATCCATCTCGCCGATCAACTACAACAAGACGCAAGGCATCGTCGAAACGGCCGACATCTACTTCGAGGGCGGCACGTCGGAGCTGGACTGGAACTTCTCGATGAACCAGACATTCGACGCCCAGGGGCAGCTGCAGCACCTGAAACGCGTCATGCTGGAGCAGGGTCTGCCGAAGCAGATCAGCATCACGGGCTGGGCCTCGCCCGAGGGTGAGGAGACGGGCAACGTGGGCGTGTCGAAGAACCGCGCCGACGTGGCCACCGCTCAGCTGAACAAGATACTGGACGAAGTGCTCACCATCATGGCCCGCCGAGCCAAGGCCAAGGACGTGGAGTACTACAAATACGAGCAGCGCAAGCAGATGATCATCACCACCCGCGCCTCGGGCGAGGACTGGGTGCACTTCGTCGTGATGGTCGAAGGCTCCGAGATACAGGACAAACACGCCATCATCAACATCGTGGAGACGCAGCAGAACCTCATCAAACGCGAGCAGATGATCCGCAACATGGCCGAGGTCTACACCGAACTGAACGACGAGATCTTCCCCAACCTGCGCCGTGCGCAGATTGCGCTCTACTACAGCGAGGCCCGCAAGACCGACGCCGAGCTGGCCAAACAGGCCCAGATCAACCCCGCCAAGCTGAGCTTTGACGAGCTGATGTACACCGCCTACATCAACTACAACTACGACACCAAGATGAAGTACTACAAGTGGGCCACCGAGAACCACCCGCAGGAGTGGGCCGCCTGGAACAACGCCGGCGCCGTGGCCTTCTATCTGGACGACTACGACGAGGCCGACCGCTACCTGAAGGTGGCCCGCGACCTCAACCCCCACAACCCCGACGTGCTCAACAACACGGGCCTGCTCTGCCTGGGTCGCAAGGACTACACGCTGGCAAAGTACTACTTCGAGGAGGCCAAGCGCCAGGGTAGCACCGACGCCGACGCCAACATGCCCATCCTCAACCTCAAGCGCGGCAACTACAGCGATGCCGAAAAGACCCTCAAGGCCAACCCCTGCACCTACAACCTGGCCTTTGCCCAGCTGATGAACGAGGAGACGGGCAACGCCATCCGCACCCTCGACTGCTGCCTCGACCAGAACAAGGACGTCAACTACCTGCGCGCAGTGGCCTACGCCCGCCTCGGCGACAAGACCAACTGCTTCAAGAACCTCAAGGCTTCCATCGACGACGACTACGAGTACAAGCGCAAAGCCATCGTCGACACCGAGTTCCGCGAGTACTGGGACGACCCGGACTTCAAACTCATCGTGAAACTATACAACGACTGAACCCTGACACAACTGGATGATTAGGCGTTTTATTCCCAACCTCATCACGCTCGGCAACCTCTTCTGCGGCGTGGAGTCTGTCTTTGCCTCGCTGGCATTGGGCGACACACGTATGGCGGCATTGTGGATTTGTGCCGGCATCTTCCTCGACTTCTTTGATGGCCTGGCCGCCCGAGCCCTGCAGGTGCCCTCCGACCTGGGCAAGCAACTCGACTCGCTGGCCGACGTTGTCACCTCGGGAGTGGCCCCCGCTTTCCTGATGGTGAAGATCGTCGAGCTGCCCATGCGCGACCTGTTGCCGCAGTGGGGCGTGTTCCTCGTCATGCTTCCCTTCGTGTTGCTCCCGCTCTTTGCGGCCTATCGTCTGGCCAAGTTCAACATCGACACCCGCCAGAGCCACTCATTCCTCGGTCTACCGGTACCCAGCAACGCCCTCATCTGGGTCGGCCTTGCCCTGTCGGGACTCGAGGTGACGAGCCTGACGACCGGCATCCTGGTGGCCGCCGTGGCGATGGTCACCGACGTGCTGATGGTGAGCGAGCTGCCGCTCTTCTCGCTGAAGTTCAACTTCAAGGACCTCTCGTGGAAGACCAACAGCATACAATACATCTTCTTGATCGTCTGTGCCATCATCATCGGACTGCTGCGCAACTGGATTGCCATCTCGGTCATCATCCTGTGGTACATCGTCTTGTCTCTTTTCACACAGAGGAAAAAGCACCATGCTGAGTGAGCTGAAGAGCCTCCGCATCGAGGACTACGACTACCCCCTGCCCGACGACCGCATTGCGCGCTACCCCCTGCCCGAACGCGACCACTCCAAGTTGCTCTGTCTCAAGGGCGACACCATCAGCGAACACCATTTCTACGACCTCCCCACCCTGCTGCCTGCGGGGGCCATGCTGGTCTTCAACGACACCCGCGTCATCCACGCCCGCCTGCTCTTCCGCAAGGAGACGGGGGCCGTCGTCGAGGTGTTCTGCCTCGAGGCGCACGGCATGGACGTCACCGAGGCCTTCGCCCAGCGCGAGCGCTGCACGTGGACCTGCTTCATCGGCAACAACAAGAAGTGGAAAGAAGGCCCCCTGACCCTCAACTTTCAACTTTCATCTTTCAACTTTCAACTTACCGCCACGCGCCGCGAGGCCGTGGGCAACGCCTGGGTGGTTGACTTCAACTGGGACGGCGGACACACCTTTGCCGAGGTCATCGAGGCCGCCGGCGTCATCCCCCTGCCGCCCTACCTGGGCCGCGACGCCGAGGCGAGCGACGCCGAGCGCTACCAGACCGTCTACGCACACCACGACGGCTCGGTGGCAGCGCCCACGGCGGGCCTGCACTTCACCCCCCCGCTGCTCGAGCGCATGCGGAGCGAGGGCTTCCACACCGAGTACGTCACCCTGCACGTCGGCGCCGGCACCTTCAAGCCCGTCTCGACCGAGACCATCGGCGAGCACGAGATGCACACGGAACACGTGGTGGTGGAGCGGGCCCTGATCGAGAAACTGCGGCGGCACGAGCAGCCGCTGGTGGCCGTAGGCACCACCTCGGTGCGCACGCTGGAGAGCCTCTACTGGTACGGAGTGCGCCTGCAGCAGGAGCCTGAGGCCGCGATGCAGGTGGACCAGTGGGACCCCTACACACTCGCACCGCTGGAGCGCACGGAGGCCCTGGACAACGTGCTGCGCCGCCTGGACCGCCAGCACTCCGACACCCTGGTCGGCGAGACGCGCCTGATGATCGCCCCGGGCTACCGCTACCGCGTGGTCGACGGCCTGGTGACCAACTTCCACCAGCCCAAGAGCACGCTGCTCCTGCTCGTTTCGGCCCTCATCGGCGACCGCTGGCGCGAGTGCTACCGCTACGCCCTCGACCACGGTTTCCGCTTTCTCAGCTACGGCGACAGCTGCCTCTTCCTTCCCTAGGCCATGAATCCCCTGTCGGCACTCTACCACGTCGTCTTCCCGTCGACCTGCGCCGCCTGCGGCCAGGTGCTGACTGTCGGCGAGCGGCAGCTCTGTCTCGACTGCCTTGCCTCGCTCGGCGCCACCTGCACCGCCCCGCAGGACGACAACACAACCGAGCGTCTGCTGGCCGGGCGCTACCCGCTGGCGGCCGCCATGTCGCTCTACTCCTTCCACAAGGAGGACACCGTGCAGCGAGTGGTGCACGCCATGAAGTTCCACAGCAACAGCGAACTATGCCTGCTGATGGGCCGTCAACTGGGGCTGGAGCTGCTGCGAAGCGGCCGTTTCGACGACGTCGAGCTGCTGGTGCCGGTGCCGCTGCACTGGTGGCGGCGGCTGCAACGGGGCTACAACCAGAGCGAGCTCCTCTGCCGCGGCATCGCCGAGGTCATGCCGCGCCCGGTGGTGACGGGCGCCGTGGTGCGCCATCGCTACACGCGCCAGCAGAGCCTCCAGCGGGCCTCGCGCCGGGCGGCCAACGTCGAGGGCGCCTTCAGCCTGCGCCACGGCGAGCGGCTGGCCGGGCGCCACGTGCTGCTGGTGGACGACGTGCTGACCACCGGCGCCACCCTCGGGGCCTGCATCGACGCCCTGCGCCCCGTCGAGGGGCTGCGTCTGAGCGTGGCCACCCTCAGCATCGCCCGCTGACACGGCCGCCCCGAGGGGCGGAGAAAATTCATAAATAATGTTAATTAATGAAACACGCCCCCAAAAAGGCAACCACCGACAAAACGGCAAAAGATGCACAAAGGCCCGTTTTTACTGGCATTCCCGAGGGTTGCAGGCATGGTGGATGCCTAGATGATGCTTGGAGGATGCCTGGGGGATGCCTGGAGGGTGGCTCTCCATGTCAATTTTTTTGCGTATTTTTGCAGCGATGAAAAATATTCGCAACTTCTGCATAATAGCCCATATCGACCACGGTAAGAGCACATTGGCCGACCGCATGCTGGAGGTGACCAACACCGTAACCGCCCGCGAGATGCAGGACCAGGTGCTCGACGACATGGATCTGGAGAAGGAGCGCGGCATCACCATCAAGAGCCACGCCATCCAGATGAACTACCACGACTACGTGCTCAACCTGATCGACACGCCGGGCCATGTGGACTTCAGCTACGAGGTCTCGCGCGCCATCGCCGCCTGCGAGGGCGCCCTGCTGGTGGTCGACGCCACGCAGGGCATCCAGGCCCAGACCATCTCCAACCTCTACCTGGCCCTGGAGAACGACCTGGAGATCATACCGGTGATGAACAAGATCGACCTCGACAGCGCCATGCCTGAGGAGGTGGCCGACGAGATCGTGGACCTGCTGGGCTGCTCGCACGACGACATCCTGCGCTGCTCGGCCAAGACGGGCCAGGGGGTGCAGGAGATACTGGACGCCATCGTGGAGCGCATCCCCGCCCCCGAGGGCGACCCCGCGGCACCGCTGCAGGCGCTGGTGTTCGACTCGGTGTTCAACCCCTTCCGCGGCATCATCAGCTACTTCCGCATCATGAACGGCACCCTCAAGACGGGCGACCACGTCAAGTTCTTCTCCACGGGCCGCGAGTACGACGCCGACGAGGTGGGTGTGCTCCGCCTCAACATGGAACCCTGCAAAGAGCTCTCGGCGGGCAACGTGGGCTACATCATCAGCGGCATCAAGACCTCGAAGGAGGTGCGCGTGGGCGACACGATCACCCACGTGGCCACGCCCTGCGAGGCGCCCATCGAGGGCTTCGAGGCCGTCAAACCGATGGTCTTCGCCGGCGTCTACCCGGTCGACACCGACGACTACGAGGAGCTGCGCGCCAGCCTGGAGAAGCTGCAGCTCAACGACGCCTCGCTCACCTTCGAGCCCGAGTCGTCGCTGGCCCTGGGATTCGGCTTCCGCTGCGGATTCCTCGGCCTGCTGCACATGGAGATCGTGCAGGAACGACTGACGCGCGAGTTCAACATGGACGTCATCACCACGGTGCCCAACGTACAGTACAAAGTGAAACTGACCAACGGCAGCGAGCTGGACGTCTACAACCCCAGCGGCATGCCCGAGCCGAACAACATTGCCGAAGTCTACGAGCCCTACATCCACGCACAGATCATCACCAAGGCCGACTTCATCGGGCCGGTCATCAAGCTCTGCATGGACAAGCGCGGCCAGCTGAAGAACCAGAACTACCTCACCACCGACCGTATCGAGATCACCTTCGACCTGCCGCTGGGCGAGGTGGTGTTCGACTTCTACGACAAACTGAAGAGCATCTCGAAGGGCTACGCCTCGTTCGACTACTACATCAACGGCTACCAGCCGTCGAAGCTGGTCAAACTGGAGATACTCCTCAACGGCGACCCCGTGGACGCCCTGAGCACGCTGACCTATGTGGACAACGCCTACCCCATCGGACGCAAGATGTGCGAGAAGCTGAAGGACCTGATCCCGCGCCAACAGTTCGACGTGGCCATCCAGGCCGCCATCGGCAGCAAGATCATCGCCCGCGAGACGGTGCGACAGGTGCGCAAGGACGTGACGGCCAAGTGCTACGGCGGCGACATCACACGCAAGCGCAAACTGCTCGAGAAACAGAAAGAGGGCAAGAAACGCATGCGCCAAGTGGGCAACGTGGAGGTGCCGCAGAGCGCCTTCCTGGCCGTGCTGAAACTGGATTAACAAACATCAATTAATAAACAGTATTATGAAAAACATCTTCAAACATGTGGCCATGGTGGCCATGAGCATTGTAGCTCTGAGCCTGACAGCCTGCGATCCCACCCCGGAAACGCCCGATCCCGAACCGGACCCCACGATTGCTTCGTCGCTCTACGCCTTCCAGTACAACAACCAGACGATGGCTGCCGGCGACACCATTCACTTCCATCCGGACAGAAACCAGATCAGCAACGATATGGCTCAGGTCAATTTCTACATGGTGAACAAGACCGAGCAGGAACTTCCGACCGTCATGAAAGTGGATCTTGTGTCAGGTCCTAACGAGCTGAAAACACTGGAAATCTGCTATTCAGGCAGCTGCAGAACATATAGTTGTCCTTGGACCTCCGAGAATTTCACTCTCGTGCCGGGTGTCAATACCGATTTGCTAATGACAATCGACTATGCCCCTAGTGTGATTAATGGCGAGTCAATCTACCGCATCACCATCGGTAAAGGCACCGCAATGGAAGAGTCTCAGGTAATGTTCCTCAGCATGTACGCCGAGTAAGCTCGTAACGCCTCACCTGCCAAAGGTACCACACCAGCAGGGACGCTGCCACAAGCGTCCCTGCTGCTGCATAGAGACGTATGGCCGTCAGGAAACTCCCGGCCGCGATGCCGGCCGCAATGGCTGCCACCCGCAGCACCAGGAGCACCAGATAGAAACCGAACTCGACCCGCTGGGTGGAGAAGACGTTGCTGATGAACATCAGCGAGGTGCTGCTCAGCATCACATAGACCCACGGAATCAGCGCCCTGACGTAGACTCCGCACCCCTCCCACCCGAAGCAGAAGGCAAAGAGCGGCTCGGCCACCACCCATCCAAGCACCGCCACAGGCAGGGCCACCGCGTTGATCACCAGCAGAAAACGGCCGATCATGCGGCCGATAGGCTGGCGGCTGCGCACCGCCTCGGCCGTGCGGGCGTAGAGCACTTGCTCGAACGCCACGTTCAGAATGTTGACCGGTCGGAAGGTGAACGTCAGCGCAAGGCTGAACAAACCCACGTCTGCCCGGTCGAAATAGAGGGCCAGCCAGAGGAACGGCAGGTTGGAGGAGAGGCTGTTGACGAAATCCTTGGAGGCCACAAAGAGGGGAAAGTTGCGATGCTTGCGGGCCGCATGGCAGCCTTCGCTCCAGCGTGTGGTCAACCGCGGAGCCATACCGGTCTGCACCAGACGGTAGCGATAGACGAGGTTTCCCACCGCACGGCCGGCCACAGTGCCCACCGGCAGGCCGGCCTGAAGCACCCCAAGCAGGCCCAAACCCACCTTCAAGACAGCAGCAGCGGCCGCATTGACCGTCTCTGAGAGGGCCATGGTGCGGTAGCGATGCAACCGATTGTAGATAGCTCGGTAAATACGCGAGGTGCCGCTGAAGTAGACCATCGGCGGTATCAGCATCACCATCCAGCCCAACTGGCCGAAGTTGCCCGGCAGCGAGTCCGTCTGCCACAGCACAAGCACCACCGTCAACAGCAGGAACGAGACCATGGCATTCAGCCTCAACGTAAAGTCTGCCACATCCCTAGCCTCGGCATCCGAGTCGGCTTTGACCACCGCCAGCTCATATTTGCAGGTGCTCAGGATGATCAGCACCTCGATGTAGGAGTAGAAGATGGCGAAGAGGCCATAGTCATCGCTCGAGAAGATGCGCGTCAAGGCGAAGTATGCCACCAGCGAGATCAGCTGAGCCAACACGTTACCACTCAGCAACGTGCCCATTTCGCGTACTATAGGCGACCGCTTCATAGCGTACCGTGGTATTTGCGCAGCGCCCATTCCGCCGCCAAGAGGAGGATGATCAGGGCCAGCACCAGCGGCAACCGCAGGAACTCGGCGTAGCGTGTGTGGCTATACAGGGTGGGTTTCAGCGAGGCCAGGCTGTCCATCAGCGGGGCCGTTCCGTCGGGTGGCACCACCACACCGCCCGTCAGACGGGCCACCGTGGCCAGCAACGTGTGGTCGGCCGACGTGCGACGCTGCTCCAAGCGGATGGCTTCGACGGCAAAACTGCCCTCCGAGGTCAACCCGTCGGGGGTGGAAGCGCGGTAGCGATAGAGGCCTTCCTTGAGGGGTGGCAGCGAGAGGCTGTAGCCACCGGCCGCCCGACGGAAGGGGTATTCGGCCTGCAACGAGTCGCCTTTCAACTCCAGTTTCACCTCACTATCGTTCACAGCCTCAAAGTTTTCGTTATACAGCACCGCCCTAAGCGCCACGGGTTCACCCTCGTCGTAGCTGCGTTGGGCCTCCACTTGCAGGCGTTCGCGCGACGACTGCATGGCGGTGAAGGTGACGAGCTGCGACACCAGTCGGTCCACATGCTCGTGGCTCTTATGCATCTGATAGTCGGCCAGGCGCCAACGCCAGAGGCCCTCGCCCCAAATCCAGGCGCGGCGTTGCCCGTTCTGGACACTGGCGGCCACCAGGGGCTGGCGGGTGTCGATCTGGGCCAGACGGGCCACCAAGAGGGTCTGCACCCCGGCGCCCAGCCGGCTTTCGCCGAATGGGGCCGTCAGCGGCGGGAGCGACTCGAGGATCGAAGCGTCGCCGTCGTCGAGCGAGAAGAGAGAGAACTCGCTGCGCCAGAGGGCAGTCACCTCGTTCAGCCGCCGGGCTTTGGCCACGATCTCCAGGCCCGAGTGCAGCGCGTTGAAGCGTCCCAAGTCGGTCTGAGTGCCGATGACGAACAGTTGCGGCAGCCCGTCGGCAAAGGCAATCGAGGGATGAGCCGCCGAAGGCAGGTTGTGCAGCACCGCCATGTCGACCCCCTCGGCCTTCCAGCGGCCCCGCTCGGCCTCGTCGGCCATCACCACTTCGACCTCGAAGTTGGGGTTGCTCTCGATGGCCCGCTTGAGGGCACCCAGGTCCGGATGCGGCGCATGGGCCAGGATGGCCACATGGCGGCGGGCATCGATGACGTCGACGTAGAACGTCAGCCGGTTGTTCTCCAGCGAGCGCTCGCCGTCGACCGCAGCGAGGGCCACCACATAGCGCTGCATGCCGGCCCGGTCGGCCTGGAGAAGAAGGCTGTATGTGGCCGAGAAATCGTCGTCATCGATCGCCACCGGCAGCGAAGCCAGCTGGCGTCCCTCGCCGTCGTGGACGGTGATCTTCGAGCCACGTCCCTTCAGCAGCGAGGCCGCCACGGTGACCTCGACCGGGAACGTGGTGCCCGAGAGGGCGATGCGGTTGCAGCGCAGGTCGGCCAGCAGGGCGTCGCGCTGCGGGGTGGTGTCGCCCAGGGCCACACAATGCACCGGGAACGCCAGCCCCTCGGCAGCGCTGGTGGGCGAGGTGCCACGGTTGTGAAGGCCGTCGCTGGCCAGCACCAGGGCGGCCACGTCGTCGCCGCGGTAGCGGTCGAGAACCGCCCCTATATCGGTCGAACCCTCGTTGCCGAAAGGCACATAGCTGACACGGAAGCGCTCTTCGAGCTCCGGCACCAGCGCCTGGAGCGAGAACGCCGAGTCGGCACTGCGACGCACCGACTGCGACACATCTTGCGCCAGCACCAGATGGGGCTTCTGCCGTTCGGTGACCGTCTGGCGCGTCATGGGAGCCAGGAGCAGGAAAGCGATGGCCGACACCGCCACACACCGCAGCGCCGCCAGCGCCCATCGCCACCCGCGCCCCACCGGCTGCCGCCCCACAAAGTAGAGCACCGCAGCGTAGGCCACGCCCGCCAGCAGGCAGAGCAGCACGAAGGGCCAGGGATGATCGGTCAGTATCATAATCACAGTCAGTTACCGTAGATTAGCAGCGAAAAGCACTCGTCGCCGAAACGCTCCTGCGCCACCCGCTGCAGGTCGGCGGCCGTGACACCCATGATGTCGGCGTTCATCTCCTCGAGGGTGTCGACGTGGTCGAAGTTGAGGAAGGCCTTGCCGATGCTCTGCATCTCGTTGAGACCAAGGTCGTTGTTGACGGCCATTTGGCCGATGAACTGTTGCTGCACGCGGCGCAGCTGGCGCTCGCTGAGCAGCGTGTCGGCCATGCGGCGCAACTCCTGCTTGATCAGCCCCACCACCCGCTCCTGAGCGCCGAGGTCGACGCCGGCATAGATGTAGAAAAGGCCCGTGTCCGACAGCGGCACGTACTGCGACTCGACGGTGTAGCAGAAGCCGTAGCGCTCGCGGATGGCCACATTGAGGCGCGAGTTCATAGCCGGACCGCCCAACAGGTTGTTCATCAGCGTGAAGGCGGTCTTGTCGCGGTGGTAGACATCCGGCGCCTCGCAGCCCAGCAGCAGGTGGGCCTGGTGGGTGTGGCGGTTCACATAACGCTCGAACCGCCGGAACACCGGCCGCTCCGACCGGTCGACCGCCGAGGGATGGTTGCCGTAGGCGCCGAAGTAGTGCTCGCACATGCGCACCAGCTGGTCGAAGCGCACGTCGCCCGCCACGGTGACCACCATGCGCGAGGGCGTGTAGCAGGCCTGCAGGTGCCGGCGCAGCCGCTCGGCCGTGAAGCGGCGCACGTTGCGCTTGCTGCCCAAGATGTTGTGCGCCAGCGGGTGACCCTCGTAGGCCAGCTCCTCGAACTGGTCGAAGATCAGCTCCGACGGCGAGTCGTTGTAGCTGTTGATCTCCTCCAGCACCACGTCCTTCTCCTTCTCGATCTCGGCCTCGGGGAAGGTGCTGTGGAACAGAATGTCGGCAAAGAGCTCGAGGCAGCGCCCCAGGTGCTCGCGCAGCGAGGTGGCGTAGAGGGCCGTCTCCTCCTTGGTGGTGAAGGCGTTGAGCTCGCCCCCCACCCCGTCGATGCGGTTCAGTATGTGGTGGGCGCGGCGCCGCTCGGTGCCTTTGAAGAGGGAGTGCTCGATGAAGTGGGCCATCCCCTCGTCGGCGCCGGCCTCGTCGCGGCTGCCCACATTGATGTACACGCCCGAGTAGACCACACGCGACGACGTGTGGCTCAATATGATGCGGATGCCGTTAGGCAAGGTGTGATATTCATACATAATTACTGAATCAATAACAATAAAAGGCATCATTTATTGTGCATCGATGCTTTTTTGTCCCATTTTCGAGGCGCTGATGCCTAGTTGATGCCTGGATGATGCCTAGTTGATGCCTAGTTGATGCCTAGTTGATGCCTACATGATGCCTAGTTGATGCCTGGATGAATGCAGAGATGATGCAGAGGGGATGCAGAGGGGATGCAGAGGGGATGCAGAGGGGATGCAGAGGGGGTGGGGCGGAATCAGTCGGCCACGTGCGGGTGCTCCGCCGGGCGGAACGCCAGGAAGAAGGTGCAGAAGAGGATACCGGCCAGGGTGTCGAGCGTGTCCTCGGTGAGGAAGCTGATGAGCACCGTGAGCAACCAGGCGAACATCAGGGGGGTAAGCGTCGGCGACGAGCGATGCCCGCCGACGAGCGGCCGCAGGAAGAACACCGCCAGCAGCACGAAGCCCAGCACCCCGAAGGCCGCCAGGAGCGAGAGATACTGGTTGTGCGAGCGCTTCTGCGTGTCGGCCAGTTCCGACCCCATGGCGCGCAACTCGGCGTGCAACTCGGCGTCGACATCGCCGGTGCCCACCCCGCTCCACCGGTGGCCGCCGATCACGTGCAGGGTGGCCTTCCAGAGTTCGAAACGCTGCAGCATGCTGAAGCCGCGTACGGCATGGGTGTGAAGGTAGAACTCGCGCTCGAAGAGCAGCACACAGACCATCTTGCGGATGGGGTTGCGGCTGGAGTAGGCCGGATTGGGCACCCGGCTCTCCACCTCGCGTATCTGCTGGGCGGTAAGGCTGTGCACGCCCACACTGTCCTTGGTGAGGCCCAGGGCGTTGAGGTAGCGCACGAGGGTCGGTTGCACGGTCCAGCCGTCGGCGTCGACGCTGTCGTAGGGCACCGCGCTGCGGCGCTCCCACTCGGCACGCAACTCCTCGGGACAGACGTAGTTGTTGATATAGTTGCCGCTCTCCACAATACCGTCCTGCCGGTGCACGTAGGGGCGCCCGCCGGCGGTGTAGGCCACCAGGGGCTCCGAGGCTTGCGGCACCATGCGGTAGTAGGCCTTCACCTCGTGCACCACCAGGACGGTCAGCGTCCCGGCCACGAGCAGCCATGCCGCCAGCAAAGGCCAGCGACGGTAGTAGACCAGCAGCACTGCAATCGACACCGCCGCCAGGACGGCTACGGCGGTGTAGGAATGGATCTTCAGGAGGAAGAAGAGCAGATAGGCCGTCGGCAGCAGGCACACGAGGGCCAGCGGCCAGCGACGGCTCCACTGGCGGGTGGCCTCGCCGCAGAGGAGGTAGATCACCATGCAGCAGTTCAGGGCGAAGCGGATGTGCGAGATGTAGGGCACCGCGTCGCGGTAGGGCAGGTCGGGGATGGTGTAGAGGCGCACCAGACTGATCGCACTGACCACCAGCACCGTGCCGGCATACAAGGCAAGCACCACCCGTCGGGCGCGGCCCACGATCGGACGCGAGGTGAGCACCACCAACGGCACCACCAGCAACGGCAGCCGCACCTGCAGCATGGCGAAACCGTTGCCCACGTGCTCCGTCCAGAGCATGCCCACAAGCATCAAAAGATAGAACACCACGAAGGCCTGCAGCAGGCGGCTCTCGCGGGCCATCTGCCACTTCTCACGCCAGCGTCCTTCCAGCACCCAGTTGGCACCGAGCAGCACCCACACGAGGTTGGACGCCCAGGTCGACGTCACCATGCAACCACCCAGCAGGGTGATCAGCACCAGATAGATACGTCTATGGACTGCGGCCGGAAACACTATTCTGGGATCATCATTTGCCCTTCAGTTCCTCGACCGCACGACGCACCACGGGGTCGTCGCGCAGCGCACCCTCGATGCGGCCCTGGTCGTAGTAGTAGCGCGACAGCAGTTCGGCCTTCAGCATCTCGCACACCTCCTCGCGGTGCTTCTGCAGGTCGCTCTCCTTCTCCCGCTCCATCGTCGCCTCAATCTCCTTCAGCTGGCCCTCGATGGCATCGGCATACTTCTCCTGCTTGGCCACATCGCGCAGGTCCTTGATCACCCGTTCCGTGACGGTATTGTAGCTGAGCTTCTTCTCTTTCAGATAGCGGCAGAAATCGTCGTAGAGCGAGTCGCTCACCTCGAACTGCGAGGCCGGGGCTATCGCCTTGTGCGTGCGGCGGTAGCGCGTGGCGTAGTCGAAGATGAGGAACTTCTGCGTCAGGGCGATAGCGATGTTCGACATGTACTGGGGTTCCACCTCCACGTCGGGCTCGATGCCAAAGCCGTCGTAGACGGTGCGGCCGCCCTTGGTCTTGAAGGCGGTCTTCAGGCTGTCGGGCACCTTCAGGGCGCGGCCCTGCTCGTCGCGGTGGCTGTAGTCGATGGCCTGTATGCAGCGCCCGCTGGGGATGTAGTATTTGCTCACCGTCACCTTCATCTGGCTGTTGTAGGGCATAGGCAGTATGTTCTGCACCAGCCCCTTGCCGAAGCTACGCTGACCCACTACCACGGCGCGGTCCAGGTCTTGCAGGCTGCCGCTCACAATCTCGCTGGCCGAGGCCGAGGCGCCGTCGATGATCACCGCCAGCGGCATCTCGGTGTCCACCGGCTGCTGGGTGGTGTAGCTCTTCATATTCTTCGAGGCAATCTTACCCTTGGTCTCCACCACCAGGGTGCCGCGGGGAACCCAGATGCCCACAATGTCGACGGCCTCGTTCATCAGGCCACCGCCGTTGCCGCGCAGGTCTAGGATACAGCCCTTCATGCCGGGATGCTCCTCCTTGAGTTTGACGAAGGCTTCGCGCACATGCTTGGCGGCATCGGTGGTGAACTCGTCGAGCTTGATGTAGCCCACCGTGCCGTCGGCCACCATGCCGTAGTAGGGCACGTTGGGTAGCTTGATGGCGCGCCGCGTGAGGGTGCGGTCGAACTCCTTGCCGTCGCGCTCGATGCGCAGGGTCACCGTGGTGCCCGCCTGGCCGCGCATGGCGCTGCTCACGTCGGCGGTGGTCTTTCCCTGGGTGCTCTGCCCGTCGACGGCCACGATGCGGTCGCCCGCCATCAGGCCCGCCTCGGCGGCCGGCAGGTCGCGATAGGGCTCGCTGATGTAGACCGAGTCGCCCCGCTGCACGATGAGCGACCCCACGCCGCCGTACTCGCCCAGCAACTGAAGCTTCACATCCTCCATCTGGCTCTCGGGAAAATAGTTGGTGTAGGGGTCCAGCGAAGCCAGCATGGCGTCGATGGCCACCTTGATGGTCTTGCCGGGGTCGACATCGTCGACGTAATTAAGGTTCAGCTGTTTGTACACATTGGCAAAAATCTCCAGATTCTTGGCTATCTCGAAACCGCGGTCCTCCTGGGCCCGCACTCCGAGCCCTGCCAGACCGACCCAGGCCATAAGACCTGCGACAAGTATTCTTTTCATTTTATTCATATTTACTGCCCTAAATAACCCCCAATCGCACTTTTTATTGTGTAAGAAACATATATTTGTGCAACCGATGTTCAGATCAGCTGTCGCTTTTCGCCGCCAGCCAGCAGCCGGCGGCCATCACGGCGGTGGCGACGAGGAAGAGGGGCGTCAGCAGCTCGCCGAGTAGCAGGAACGACAGGGCGGCGC
>CAMHDJ010000047.1 GCA_946183915.1 uncultured Bacteroidales bacterium
AGGAGGCCTTCGGCGCGCATGGCGTCGAGCTGGGCGAGGAAGGGGTTGTAGTAGCCGCCGAGGTTCAATAATATCATCGGCTTGCCCTGGGACTGATTCGCTCCACTTCGGTCGCGCACCAGCCCCAGCTGGTTGGCCACCATGACTTCGAGCACCTCGTCGAGGGTGCCGATGCCGCCGGGGAGGGCCACGAAGGCATCGCTGTGGGCGATGAGGTATTCCTTGCGCTCGGCGAGGGTACGGACGCGGACGAGCTCGCTGACGGGCTGCGAGTGGATGATGTCGTCGCTGAAGAAGGTGGGGATGACGCCCACCACGCGGCCGCCCTCCTGCAGGGCCGCGCCGCTGGTGGCGCCCATCAGCCCCAGATTGCTGCCGCCGTAGAGCAGCGTGTGGCCGCCGCGGGCGATGGCGCGGCCGAGCTGCCGCGCGGCCTCTGTGATTTGTTCGCTGTGCGGGAGCGACGCCCCGCAGAAGACTGAGACGTTCATTGTGGTGTTTTATATGTGGCTATTGTGCGACAGTTCTCAGCGTGAAAGTTTGAAGATACGGACGGCGCCACGCAGGACGATGACGAACACCACGGCTCCGACGACGAGGTCGGGTACACGGCTGTTGAATACCCATACCGCCACGCCCGAAAGAATGACTCCGAGGTTGACCACCACGTCGTTGGCCGAGAAGATGACGCTGGCGCGCATGTGCGCGTCTCCGCTTTTCTGTCGGTTGAGGAGCCAGAGGCAGTAGGCATTGGCGACCAGCGAGAGCGCCGACATCCATATCATGGCCGCATACTCCGGCGGCAGGGAAGGCGAGACAAAACGCCGCACGACCTCGACCATCCCGGCCACGGCCAGCAAGGTCTGCAAAATCCCGCTCCACCGGGCCACGCGTTTCTTGCGTCCGACGGCGGCTCCGACCACCATGAGGCTCATGCCGTACACCGTGGCGTCGGCCAGCATGTCGAGGCTGTCGGCCACCAGTCCCATGGAACGGCTCAGCAGTCCGATGGCCATCTCCAGGGCGAAGAAGACGGCGTTCACGAGCAGCACACGGTGCAGGACACGGCGTTGCGACGTGTCGTCGGCCGCTCCGACGGCAGCATCGGCATCGCGTGTCTCGATAATTTTGGCACCCATGTCCACGCTCTCCATTGCATCTGCGAGACGTGCCGCCGCGCTCTCGCTGTGGGTCACCGCCAGCGTGCGACGCCGCAGGTCGAAATCGAGCGACGCGATGTCGTCGCCCAGCTCCGCCAGCTTCATCCGGATGATGTTCTCCTCGCTCGGGCAGTCCATTTCCTTTACCTTGAAGAGCGTTACCGTCATTTTCTTTTGATTATCCATTCGTGTCTGTGTTTATTGTTTCTGTTCAATGTATTGTTTCATTCGTGCATTTTCACCGCGCTCGGGAGCGGGGTGTTGTTTCGGTGCGAAAACTGGCCGCGCTCGTGAGCGGAGGGCACTTTCCGAGTGAAAATCGGCCGCGCTCGTGAGCGGGGTGCGTTTTCCGGCCTCGTCCGTGGTTGCGCTCTTGAGCTATGTGAACTTACCTTTTCTGCCAGCGCTTGAGCGTCGGGAAGTACTGCCGCAGGCCCTCACGGTACTCGTCAGCGGTGAGGTGCTGTCCGGTGTTCTTGTTGAACTCGTCGAGGAACTGCACGCAGACCTCTATCATCTCGTCCATGGTGCAGTCCTGCGTGAAGTGGCCGTCGGCAAAGCAGTACTTGCAGTATTCGGGATTCTCGCTCACGACCTCGTCGCTCAGCGGCATTCCGCAGCTCTGGCAGAAATGTTGGATTTCAGGGAAGGGATTGTCCATAGCTTTCTTTCTGTTAATCTATTTATTTTCCTGCTCGCTACGCTCGCGAGATCTTGTGGATCTTGTAGATTATCTGCTGACGCAGCAACAATCCGCGCAAGCGAGAATAATCTACAAGATCTACGAGATCTCTGCCGCGCAGCGGCAAGGCGATTTATTTGCGTTTCAGCACGGCGTGTACCTTCTCCACGATGTCGGCGGCGCGGAGGTGGTAGTTGGTGAGCATCTCGTCGGGCGTGCCGCTCTCGCCGAACTTGTCGTCCACGGCCACATACTCCATCGGCGTGGGGCAGTGCAGGGCGAGGGTCTGGGCCACGCTGTCGCCCAGGCCGCCGTTGAAGAGGTGCTCCTCGCAGGTCACCACGGCGCGGGTCTTCCGTGCGCTGGCCACGATGGCCTCCACGTCGAGCGGCTTGATGGTGTGGATGTTGATGACTTCGGCGCTGATGCCTTCCTTCTCAAGGGCTTCGGCGGCTTGCAGGGCTTCCCACACAAGGTGGCCGCAGGCGAAGAGGGTCACGTCCTTGCCCTCGCTCAGCAGCTGGGCTTTGCCGATTTCGAACTTCTCGCCTTCCGGCAGGAAGCAGGGCATCTTCGAGCGGCCGAGGCGCAGGTAGACGGGTCCGACGTGCTCGGCGGCGGCCAGCGTGGCGGCCTTGGCCTGGTTGAAGTCGGCGGGCACCAGCACGGTCATATTGGGCAGGGCCTTCATCAGGGCGATGTCCTCCATCGTCTGGTGCGTGGCGCCGTCCTCGCCGAGCGAGATGCCGGCGTGCGAGCCGCAGATCTTCACGTTCTTGTTGCTGTAGGCCACGACCTGGCGGATCTGGTCGTAGACGCGGCCGGTGACGAACTCGGCGAAGCCGCCCAGGAAGGGCACCTTGCCGCAGAGGCTCAGACCGGCGGCGATGCCGACCATGTTGGCCTCGGCGATGCCGCACTGGATGAAGCGCTCGGGGAATTCCTTGGCGAAGCCGTCCATCTTGACGCTGCCTTTCACGTCGGCGCTCAGCGCCACGACATTCTCATTGCGCTTGCCAGCTTCCACAAGGCCTTCGCCCATGCCGGCGCGCAGTTCTTTCATTGATTGTTTTTCGTAGTGGGTCATTGTTATTATTGTTTTATTTTGTTTTAATATTTGGCTTATTATGCTTTACTCTCTGGTTCCGTGGCAAATTTAATCAGACGGGCGTGATATTCAATCTTTGCGATGAGACGTACCACGGCCCATAATGACGATGTAATAATTGATGAAATACCGTATACTATGAAAGTCTTGTCCGATAAAAGACCTGCAATAATCAGTATTATTCCACCTATTATCTGTATCCACATCATTATTCTTGCAAAAACAGCAACTCCTGCCATCTTCTGTCTTTGTGTGTGACATTTTGGACAGTAATCTAAATTTGTGTTAAAACCTGTGCCACAATGGGGGCATTTCGTCCAAGGTTCTTTCATAATATTGTTATTGTTCGGTTATTATTCTGTAATCAAAACTGTATTTTTGTGGTCTGTGAACTTTCGATGACAAAACGTTTGGTCTGGACTTTGTCGTACTTGGTGGCGTTCTGGGGGTGGAGGACCACTTCGTACTGGCCGGGCTGGAGGAGGAGGCGTTCGCCGGCGGTGCTGGGGTTGAGGTCGGTGGCAAACTCCACCTGGCCGTCGCGCAAACGGAAGATGGCACCGGTGGTGATGCCCTTGGGCTTGCTGAGGATGAGCATGCCGGGCAGCGGCACCTCGAGGTTGGTCTGGGCGTCGGCACGCACCTCGACGTTCTTGATCACCGTCACAGGCAGGGTCTGCACCTCGAGGTCGTAGCGGCCGGCCAGGTAGCGGCCGGTCTCCCCTACCTCCTGCGCTGCCACCCGTTCGCCGGCACGCCGTACCACTACGTCGACCGGCTGCTGCTGCCACTGCGGACGGCGACCGCCGTAGCGCACGCAGAGCGACCCCTCGCTGACGGTGAGGTCGACCGTATTGACGCGGTCCACGTCGAACCGCAACGACTCGCGCCGCAGTGGCGGATGGGTGAAGACGGTGAGGTCGTAGGTCACCAGCGGGTCGAGCTGCAGCGTGTCGGGCTGCAGCCGTCCGTCGACGGTGTAGATGGTGTTCATCCGGCTGACGCCCGTGCGGCGGTCGTAGAATGCCATCGGATGCTCGGTCTCATACAGGCTACCCTCGGCGTCGAGCATCCGCACCATCACCGGAGCCGACCGGCCCGCCAGACGGAACACGTCGTAGAGCGTGCGGGCATACTCCTCCTCGTGGCGCACCGGCAGGAAGGTACCGGCGCAGTCGGCATGGTTGAACTCGCCCCCGCCGATGCCGAGCACGAAGGTCTGCACCACCACGCCGCTGAGCTGCACCTGCCGCGCCACGTCGCAAATCTCGGCGTCGCAGTCGTCCATGCCGTCGGTGACGATGAGGATGATATTCCTCGACGCCCCCGTGGCCGGGAAGTCGCTGAGGGCATCGGTCAACGCAGCGGCCGCCGTGCAGCCGCCCTGCGGCACGAGGGTCTTGATCTTGCTCTGCAACTGGTAGGTATTGTCCGCGCCGAAGGGCACCTCCAGCCGCGTGCCGAACTGGTGCTGGTTGAGGTGTCCGAAGACGCGCAGGGCCACATCGACGTCGTGCTGCTTCGACACCGAGTCAAGGAACGACAGCAGCACCTGCTGCGTCACCTTGATCTTGGCGCCCGACTGCCAGTGATCCCACATCGAGTTGGAGCAATCCAAGATGAGCAGCAGGCGCGTCTTGTCGGGCTGCTGTTGTGCCTGCATGGCGATGGTGGCGACAAGCAGGGCGATGATGAGTGTCAGTCGTTTCATGTATTATCTGTCGCCCCTACGGGGCTTGGCTGGGTATATACTCCTAAAACCGTGGGCTTGCGCCCACGGCTATTTTTGCCGCCCCTACGGGGCTTGCGGTACCTGACTGGCGAACAATCAGAAGTCGCCGAGGGTCTCGGGCAGCTGGGCGAGGGCCTTGGGCAGGTCGTCGGCGCTGAGCACGGCACCGTGGTACTTGTTGGTGTCCTGCATGAAGTCGACGCCGTAGCCCATCTTGGTGCGCAGCAACACGCACACCGGGCTGCCCTGGCCGGTCAGCGCCTTGGCCTTGGCCATGCCGTCGAGCACCTGCTGCATGTCGTTACCGTTGTCGATGACTACCACCTTCCACATGAAAGCCTCGAACTTGGCCTTCAGGTCGCCGAGGCTCATCACCTCGTCCACCGTGGCGTCGATCTGCTGGTTGTTGTAGTCGACGGTGGCGATGAGGTTGTCCACCTTCTTGGCGCCGGCAAACATGGCGGCCTCCCAGATCTGACCTTCTTCGAGCTCGCCGTCGCCGTGCATGGTGTAGACCAGGTGCTTGTCGCCCGTCATCTTCTTTCCGAGGGCGGCGCCGATGCCGACGCTGAGGCCCTGGCCCAGCGAGCCGCTGGCCATACGGATGCCCGGCAGGTTGTGTGCCGTCGAGGGGTGGCCCTGCAGACGGGTACCGAACTTGCGGAAGGTCTTGAGCTCGTCGACCGGGAAGTAGCCGCGGCGGGCCATCGTGCTGTAGATCACCGGCGTGATGTGGCCCTGGCTGACGAAGAGCATATCCTCGCCCTCACCGCTCATGGTGAAGTTCTTGGGCTCGAAGTCCATGATATTGAAGTTCATGGCCACGAACCAGTCGGTGGTGCCCATCGAGCCGCCCGGGTGGCCGCTCTTGGCGTTGGTGGTCATACGGAGAATGTCGCGGCGCACCTGCGTCGCAATCTGCTGAAGTTCTTGTGTGGTTTTCATTATTGTTGTGTTTATTTTTGTTTATTCATTCTTCCAGTTCATGAATTAGGTCTGATAGAACATAAGCATCACTCTGCAATTGCAGTCCGCTGTCTTGATTGACCAACAAACTGTAAGTACGAGAATTATATAAAATATCAAGTGCACGCTCGATATCTACATCCAGTCTCTCGGCCAGCATCGCAGCGATACGGCCCTCTTTGCGCCATAGTACTTGGTCCCTCATTGTTGTCCTCCTTCCGTATTGACAGGGAGAGTCTTAACGAATCGCAGACACCTATCAACAATAGCTTGACTGCGTATACACATCTGATGTGTCGGTTTTGCAAAGCGTAATTGTCCAATGGCCTGATCAGCAGTTATACGTCCGGCGAAATAATCCTCTACCGTATCGATTACCTGATCGTTGGCCACTCCGCCTTCGATGATGTCGTAGTCCTTCCATGGCGCTTCACCACGGCGGCTGCCTACGACGAAATCAAGCCATTCTTGATCATAACGGTCCAGACATAACCTCCGGACATCACCCGGTAGCATCGCTTCGTCTAAGTCATAACAACTTATGGTCGGCGTATCGACAGCACGAATAACACATACCCGTTTGGCCCATCGTTCGGCTTGTTCAACCAACTTTGTCAAGTAAAAACCTGGACCAAAATCCAATTCACGTCGTCCAACACCCGTGAGTGGTGCCGGAATACTGACATAAGAGCCGTGATAGAGCCGTATCATTGGCGCCCTCCTTCCCGTGCTTCCCAGTTATTCAGCGCCTCTTGCACATTCCACACAACCCCGTCAATACTCTCTGTGTGCATTGTGTCGTAGCAGTCAAGCAGCAAACGCCTCACAAGACCGTAACGCTTCAGGCGGTTAAACAGTTCTGTGGCAGAGATTCCCATGCGTTGTGCCGTAGCACCAACCGCCAGGGTGGCAAACTGCGTCTGCTTGACATCTACTGTGGTTTTCATTATTGTTGTGTTTGATTTTGTTTCAGTTTGAAGACATACAGGCGGGAGTTCTGGTCGACGGCGAAGAGCTCGTTGCCGTGGCGGGTGACGCTGACGGCCAGGGTGTTCTCGTCCCAGTCGTGGATGGTGCCGGTGCCACGGTCGCCCTGCATGGTGACATGTCCCCAGACGCGCCCCTGGGCGCCCTCGGTCTCGACATAGAGGGTCTCGGCCTTATTGTTGGTCTTGGGCTGAGCGACCGGGCGCGATTGAGCAGCCGGACGGGCGGCAGCGGCGGGTTTGGCGGCGGGTTGCGCCTTGCGCAGCACGGGTACCAGCTCCACGTCGGCCTGGGTTTGTTCGGCATCGGGCGTGGCGGTGACCACCATCGGCGTCTGTTCGTCGGCCTCAGGGCCGTTATGCTTGCAGCCTGCCAGCACAGCCAGCGCCAGCACGGCCAGCGCTACAAAGTTTATCTTTTTCATATTCAGCATTGTATTTTCAGTTTCATTTCCATTGGTTCCAATCGTATGCCGCCTCGGCCTCCTCGGGCAGCAGCGGGAAGAGGTTGCGTCCCACGAGGGCCTCGACCTCGTCGACCGACACGGCGTAGCGGCGCGGCGCGCCGTCCTGGGGCGTGTTCTCGACCACGAAGGCCACCGTCTGCCAGCCGTCGCCGGTGTTCACCGCCAGGGCCTTGAAGAAGCGGTCGGGCACATGCACGCCGGCGGCACCGATGGTGCGGTGGGGCGTGCTGTCGAAGAGCGGTCCACAGACCACATACACAGCACCGTAGCGCAGCGCCAGCCGCCGCGTGTGCTCCTCGATCTTGCGCCAGGCCTGGGCGTTCATCTCCTTGTTCTGGGGGCAGATGTTGGTGAAGTAGTCGCTCTCGGTCATGGCCTGGCAGCTCCACTTCATGTCGGCATGGGGGGCCATGTGGCCCTTGTCCCAGCCGCTGTTGCTGTAGTCCTCGCGGCTAGCCTTGGGGAACGCCACGTCGGGGTCGCGACTGAACTGGCGCCCCTGCTCGTTGGTGCCGCGGCATTCGTCGGCCGTCAGCTCCCAGGCCACCCAGTCGGGCACCAGGGTCCGATGGTTGTAGGAGGCCGTGTAACCCAGGTGCACCACGATGTCCTCCGCGGGATCGTAGGCCGGCAGCTCCACGCCGTCGGGCACCGTGTCGGCCACGCCGACGCGCTGGGGCTGCACCGACGCGCAGGTGGTCAGCAGCAGGCAGAGTATGAACACCAGCTTCATGGCTACAACTCCACCTCCTCACGGAATGTTGGCACGCTGACGCTCTTCCAGCCCACCTTGAGCAGCGTCTCGGCGAAGTGCTGCTGCGTCTCCTCCTCGCCGTGGACGATGAAGATGTGTTTCAGCTTGCGCTTGTCCTGACAGCCGATGTAGCGGATCATCTCCGAGTAGTCGCCGTGGCCGGAGAGCGACTCGATGCGGCGCAGCTCGGCGCGCACCTTGTGGCGCTGGCCGAAGATGGAGACCTCCTCGTCGCCACGCATGATCTTGGCCCCCAGGGTCGAAGGCTCGCAGTAACCCACGCAGAGCACCGTCGTGGAGGGGTCGTCGATGTGGTTGGCCAGGTGGTGCTTCACGCGGCCGGCCTCCATCATGCCGCTGGCGGCGATGATCACGCAGGGCTTGTGGCGGATGTTGAGCTGCTTGCTCTCCATGACGCTCTGGATGTAGTGCAACCGGTTGAACCCGAAGGGGTCGGGGTCGTTCTGGCAGTAGTCGGCGATGCGCTGGTTGAAGCACTCGGTGTGCAGCCGCATGATGTTGGTGGCGCTGATACTCAGCGGGCTGTCGACAAAGACGTCGATGTCCGGCAGCAGCTTGGCGTTCTCCAGGCGGTCGAGGGCGTAGATGATCTCCTGCGCGCGGCCGATGGCGAAGCTGGGGATGATCAGCTTGCCCTTCTTCTTGGTGCAGGTGTCGAGCACGGCCATCAGCAGTTCCTGCTCGGCGTCCTGCATGCTCTCGTGCAGGCGGTCGCCGTAGGTCGACTCCATGATGAGGTAGTCCACCTGCGGGAAGGGCTCGGGATCCTTGAGTATCTGCTTGTCGTAGCGGCCGATGTCGCCCGTGAAACCGAGGCGTATCTTGCGGCGGCCGTCCTTGATCTCGAGGTAGACCAGCGCCGAGCCGAGGATGTGGCCCGCGTCGAAGAATTCGACCGTCACCTCGCCCTCGATGTTGAACTTCTTGTGGTAGGGCACCGAGATGAAGCAGCTCATGCAGGCCTGGGCGTCCTTCTCGTCGTAGATGGGTTCGACGGGTTCGAGGCCCTGCGCCTTGCGCTTCTTGTTGAAGGTCTGCGTGTCCTGCTCCTGTATGCGGCCGGCGTCGGCCAGCATGATGGCACAGAGGTCGCGCGTGGCGGGCGTGCAGAGCACCGTGCCGCGGAAGCCCTGCTTGTAGATGAACGGGATGAGTCCCGAATGGTCGATATGGGCATGGCTAAGCACCAGGTAGTCAATCTCCTCGGGATCGAAACCCAGGTCGCGGTTCATCGCGTCGGTCTCCAGACCCTTGCCTTGGTACATGCCGCAGTCGAGCAGGATCTTGAGCCCGCTCTTGGTGGTAATCAGGTGTTTGCTTCCGGTCACCTCGCGGGTGGCCCCCATGAATTGCAGTTTCATTTTCTCTCTTATTGTCACTCGGACGCGCGAGGCGCCCTTTTATTATTAATATCTCTATTAACGCACTTCCGACCCATTTATTGCACACCCGGTCGAAAGTTATTAACACCGCCCCGCCGGACCCCTCGCCAGAGGGCGCCGAAAACAAAATTAGATCGTGCACGATCTAATTTGCCCCATCGACGCACCACCCCCGCAGCAGGTCCGCATCAACTCCGCCCGCCGGCGGACCATCCGCGGACCATCCGCGGACCATCCGCGGAGTTGAGTCGGACTTGATAGGGCTTCAACCCTGATTTTGTGGGTTTTAAATACAACGAATACCACATATATACTGATAATCAAACACTTATACCCCATAAGCAGACTCCAGGTCTTCCGGAGGGTGGCGGGGCGGAGGGGCGGCGAAGGGGACCGGAAAGGGGCCGGAAGGGGGAGCGCGGAGGAGTGGAAATTTCAAATTAGATCGTGCACGATCTATTTTTACCCCCTGCAAATTCCCACCCCGACAGAGGGGAAAAGTGGGGCGAAGAGAAAAATAGTGTGGCACATGTCAAAATTAATGTGTATCTTTGCAAACTCATCTCCGGGGTACGGAGAGGGGTATTGTATTGTAAATCATATTAAAAAATAGGAATCAAACAACACCGATGGACAAGAAATCGATCATAGGACTGGTACTAATCTTCGCCATTTTCGTGGGCTACATGTTTTGGGTAGCCCCCTCGAAGGAGGAAATTGCCGAGCGGCAACGGGTCTACGACTCGACGGTGGCCGCCAACGTGGAGGCCCAGCGGGTGGCCGACTCGATAGCCGCCGCCAAGACCCTGGCCGACAGCCTGGCCGTCGCGGGCGACAGCACGGCGCTGACCCTCGGCAGCGGCCGCCGCGTGTCGGACATGGGCGTCTTCAACAGCGCCGCCCAAGGCGAGGCTCGCCAGCTGACCGTCAAGAACGACCGCATGACGCTGGAGTTCAACACCCTCGGCGCACGGGTGGACCGTGTGGTGCTCAGCGACTACCTGACCTACGACAGCAACGAGCTGGTACTCGTCACGCCGTCGGAGGAGAACATGAACCTCGTCTTCTCGACCGAGGACAACCGGGTGGTGAACACCAAGGACTTGGTCTTCACACCTTATATCTACGGCAAACCGGCGAGCACCTACGACTGGACCGTAGCCGAGGGCGACTCGCTCGAGGTGAGTTTCCGCGCCGAGGTGGCCGACAGCCTGACCCAGGGCTACCTGGAGTTTCTCTACACCATTCGCGACAACCATGAGGTGGACTTCGACATCTGCTTCGTGAACCTCGGCGAGGTGGTGCGCAACACGCCCTACATGGACTTCCGCTGGCAGAACCGCATGCTGCGGCAGGAGAAGGTGAACAGCGGCAGTCGCGGCAAGAACAACCGCAACAGCGACCGCGAGCGCTACTACTCGAGCATCTACTACAAGGGGCCCAAGGAGAAGAACCCCAACAACGTGGGCATGGGCCAGGACAAGCAGAAACAGGTGAAAACCTCGCTGGACTGGGTGGCCTTCAAGGACCAGTACTTCGCCGCGATCATCAACTCGGAGGGCGGCATGCCGTTCGAGAATGCCGACCTGACCGTGGCGACCGACAAGCGCGACACGGCCCGCAACTACCTGACCGACATGGAGGCCGTCATCGGCCTGCCCTACGACCAGCAGAGCGGCCGGATGCAGATGAGCTTCTACTACGGCCCCACCAAGCTGCGCGACCTGCGGGCCATGCACCGCGGCTACGACCGCATGCTGCCCCTCGGCTGGACGATCATCTCGAAGAGCGTCAGCCGCTACCTGATCGTGCCGGTGTTCAACTTCCTGGAGCGCTTCAACTGGAACTACGGCATCATCATCATCGTTTTCACACTGCTGATCCGCCTGATCCTGCTGCCGCTGGTCTACAAGAGCTACCAGGGCGGCGCCATCATGCGTATCCTGAAGCCCGAGATGGACGCCCTGAACAAGAAGTTCCCGCAGCCGGAGCAGGCCATGCAGAAGCAGCAGCAGATGATGGCCCTGCAGAAGCGGGCGGGCTACAGCCCCATGGCGGGATGCCTGCCGGTGCTGATCCAGATGCCCTTCCTGACGGCCATGTTCATGTTCTTCCCCATCGCCATCGAGCTGAGACAAAAGCCGTTCCTGTGGTGCAACGACCTGTCGAACTACGATTCGATCCTCGATTTCGGCTTCAACATACCGCTCTACGGTGACCACATCTCGCTGTTCTGCCTGCTGATGTTCGGCATGCAGTTCTTCTACACGTGGTACACCATGCGCCAGCAGGCCGGCACGCAGAGCATGCCCGGCATGAAGTTCATGATGTACTTCATGCCCTTCATGATGCTCTTCATCTTCAACAGCCAGAGCGCCGGACTGAACCTCTACTACCTCATCTCGCTGACCTTCACCATGACGGTGATGATGCTCATCCGCCGCTTCACGAGCGAGAAGAAGGTACGCGCCCGCATGGCGGCCTACGACGCCAAGCACGCCTCCGGCAAGGGTGACAAGCCGAAGAAGAGCAACTTCCAGCGCCGCCTGGAGGAACTGCAGAAGCAGGCCGAACAGATGCAGAAACAACAGAACAACAGACGATAAACAACACGATACATTAATTCAAAACTATGGTTGCGACACTCATTACCATCTTTATCCTGGGCTATGCCTGTATAGCCCTTGAGCACCCGCTCAAAATCAACAAGACGGCCACAGCCCTGCTTCTGGGCTGCCTTATCTGGGCCATCTTCAACATGTTCAACGTAAACAACCCCGAGGTGCTGGCCAGCTACGGCGGCTTCGAAGGCTACCGCTCCTTCGTGAGCGGAAGCTTGGTGGAGAACCTCGGCGAGACGGCTGAGATCGTCTTCTTCCTGCTCGGCGCCATGACCATCGTGACGCTGATCGAAGACTACCAGGGCTTCACCATCATCACCGACCACATCACCACCACCGACAAGAAGAAGCTGCTCTGGGTCATCTCGATCCTGACCTTCTTCCTCTCGGCCCTGCTGGACAACATGACCACCGCCATCGTGATGGTGGCACTGCTGCGCAAACTCATCGCCGACCGCAAGGAGCGCTGGCTCTTTGCCGGCATGGTGATCCTGGCCGCCAACGCCGGCGGTGCCTGGAGCCCCATCGGCGACGTGACCACCATCATGCTCTGGATCAAGGGCCAGGTGACCACGTTCAACATCATCGTCAAGACCCTCCTGCCCAGCCTGGTGTGCATGGTGGTGCCGGTGCTGATACTGAGCGCCCACCTCAAGGGCGAGATCGTGCGTCCCGAACAGGAGCACGACGGCATCGAGGTGGCCCCGTGGATGCGCAAGCTGGTCCTCATCATGGGCGTCTGCGGTCTGATCTTCGTGCCGGTGTTCAAGACCATCACCCACCTGCCTCCCTACCTGGGCATGCTGCTCAGCCTGTCGGTGCTGTGGGTGACGACCGAGATCCTGAGCCGCAAGCACTCGAAGGAAGGCCACCAGCTGCCCACCGCGGTGAGCACCCTGGAGCATGTCGACGTGCCCACGATTCTCTTCTTCCTCGGCATCCTGATGGCCGTGAGCTGCCTGAAGGTGGCCGGCATCCTGGGCAACCTGGCCCAAGGCCTCGACGGCATGCGCAGCATCAGCGTCGGCGGCGAGACCGTCGGCTTCTTCCTCATCGACCTCATCATCGGCGTGCTCTCCTCGATTGTGGACAACGTGCCGCTGGTGGCCGCCGTGCAGGGCATGTACCCGATGAGCCCCGAGGGCTTCATCACCAACCACCCCTTCTGGGAGTTCCTGGCCTACTGCGCCGGTACGGGCGGCTCGCTGCTCATCATCGGCTCGGCCGCCGGTGTGGCCGTGATGGGCATGGAGAAGATCGACTTCATCTGGTACCTCAAGAAGATCAGCTGGCTCGCCCTGGCGGGCTACCTGGCCGGCGCCGTCATTTTCATCGCCATGAACCTGACCTTCGAGCGCTACGACTGGTGGAGCCAGATGGTGTAATTAAAATTAAGAGTTTAGAGTTAGGAGTAAAGTGTTGAAAAGTCTTTGGACTGAATTCAAGCAGCGCCCGGTGTGGCGCAAGGTGTGCGACATCGTGCTGGTGCTCTTCGCGCTGGCCGGGGCCGCCATCATCGGGGCCTGGGGCCTCTACCAACTGGGGGTGACCAACAACCGCGGGGCGGTGGACAAGAACTACCGCTACCTGATGTCGGTCGGCGAGATGCAGAAGCTGAAGGGTGCCGAGCTGACACCCGAGCAGACCGACTCGCTCTGGGCCGACCAGCTGGCGCAACTGTCCGTCATGGCACGCCGCCATCCCGTCAACGCCCGCCTCATCCTGCACGCCGCCGCCGTCAGCGACGACCCGTCGCTCATCGGGCCCATGGTGGCCGCCGCCGGCATCTACATGGCTGACGGTGCCGGCACCACCGACCGGCGCCTGAACGTCATCCCCTGGATGGCAACGCCCGAATGGGAGGCGCTGAAGGTGGCCATCACCCGCGACAGCGCCCTCATCCACGAGGCCGGCCGCCTGACCGGCGTCGAGCCCCGCCTGATCGTCGGCTGCCTCATCGGCGAGCAGATACGCCTCTTCAACTCCAAGCGCGAGATGTACAAGAAGTACCTCGGCCCCGTCAAGGTGCTGAGCGTGCAGAGCCAGTTCAGCTACGGCGTCAACGGCATCAAGGACTTCACGGCCAAGGCCGTGGAGCACCACCTGAAGGATCGCACGAGCGAGTACTACATGGGCCCGGCCTACGAGCACCTGCTCGACTATCCCGAGGGGGTGGACACCGCCGAGGAGCGCTACCGCCGTCTGGTGGACTACGGCAGCCACCTCTACAGCTACATCTACACCGGCTGCATCCTGCACCAGACCATGCTGCAGTGGCGCCGCGCGGGCTACGACATCAGCGACCGTCCCGACCTGCTCTTCACCCTCTTCAACGTAGGCTTCTCGCAGTCGGAGCCCAAGCCCAACCCCGTGCCGGGCGGCAGCCACATCAAAGTCGGCGACCGCGAGTACACCTTCGGCGCCATCGGTTTCGACTTCTACTACAGCGGCGAACTGGCCTCGGCCTTCCCCTTCCAGCGCGAGCGCTTCGCCAACACGGCCGACGGCCTCGATGTCAGCGCCATACAGGCCAGCATGACCGACTGCAACCGGCCCGAACGCGGCTCGGAGTACCGCCACGCCGACAGCACCGCAGCCCCAGCCACCAATGCCCTCGACGACGACGAGGAGCCCGACCCCTTCGGCATCGACCACAGCAAGGTGCAACCCGTCAAGCACACAGCCCAGTAAGGCGCCGCAGCCATCCCCTACAAGCAACGCCCCCCGAAGCGATTTTCGAGGGGCGTTGTCTGCATCCGGACTGTTAAAATGCAGAGATGATGCAGAGGGGATGCCTAGTTGATGCCTAGTTGATGCCTGGATGATGCCTGGGGGAGGCAGCCGTCAGTCGGCCTTCCAGGCGCGGAAGGTGCAGGCGAAGTGGGGGTCGC
>CAMHDJ010000048.1 GCA_946183915.1 uncultured Bacteroidales bacterium
AGTGTTCAGTGTTGAGTGTTCAGTGTTCAGTGTTGAGTGTTCAGTGTTCAGTGTTTCACTTTCCACTGGTTTGTATTCTAGGACGACGAAGCGGGGCTGGTCGACGGAGCCGCGGTTGACGGCGAGGAGTCCGCCCATGCGGAGGCTTTCGATTTTCTTTTTGTCGAAGACGGTGCAGGAGACGTGGTCGAGGTCGGCGGCGATGGAGGCGAGCTCGTCGGCGAAGGCGGGTGCGTTGAGGTCCTGGACGGGTAGGTTGACCCACTCGCGGCACCAGTAGATGCGGTTCCAGAGGCGGCGGGCGGCGTCGAGCTCGTCGGCGCGGAGGAAGCGGTCGTCGACCAGGACTTGGGCGAGGTGGTAGGGGGGTGTGGAGCGGTAGCGGTCGAAGGAGTAGTCGGCAAGGGTGAGGCCTTCGAGGAGGGCCATGAGTTCCTCGGGGAGGATGCCTTCGCCGGAGAGGGCGAGGGTGTCGACGCGGTCGGCCTCGAGGAGGCGGAGGAGGTCGGCGGCGCGGCGGCGGAGGGTTTCCTGGCACTCGTGGGAGGGGAGTTCGCTGTCGAAGGCGAGGAGGTAGAGCTTGTGGGGCAGGCGGTCGAAGGCGAGGAGGCAGGTGCGCTGCCGGGCGCGACGCTCTTTGAGGTGCTGGAGCTCGCGGCGGCTGAGTGGGAGGGAGCGCTCGGGGACGTCGTCGCCGAGGAGGAAGAGGAGGTTGCCGTCGTAGTGGCGGGCGTTTATGGTACTGAGGTTGTAGGTCATGTTTGTGTTAATGCGTTAATGCGTTAATGCGTTAATGTGTTAATGTGTTAATGTGTTAGTGGGTTTTATGGGTTTTATGGGTTGAGTTTTTTTTTATGCGTGGGTTATCATTATTATTATTTTGTGTTGTTTCAGCTGCTGGAGGGTGGTGTAGAACTGGCGGCGGGCGGCGACGTCGATCCAGGCGACGGGTTCGTCGAGGAGGAGGACGGGTGCGTCGGACTGGAGGGCGCGTGCGAGTGCGAGGCGCTGCCACTGGCCCATGCTGAGCTCCTGCCCACCGTCGAAGGTGCGGCCGAGGAGGGTTTGGTAGCCATCGGTCTGGGCCTGGGCGACGCGGTCGGCGCCGCTGAGGCTGGCGGCGTGCTGGACGGGGTTGTCGGGATGGTCGATGTTGCCGAAGGCGATGTTTTCGGCCGCGGTGCAGGCGAAGCGCATGAAGTCCTGGAAGAGGACGCCGAAGCGGCGTCGGAGGTCGTCGAGGGGGAAGCGGCGGATGTCGATTCCGTTGAGGAGGACGAGTCCTTGCTGGGGGTCGTAGAGTCGGAGGAGGAGTTTGACGACGGTGGATTTGCCGTAGCCGTTCTCGGCGTCGAGACGGGTGACCTCGCCCACGCGGGCCTTGAGGTTGAAACGGTGCAGCACGTCGCGCTGCATGCCGGGGTAGCGGAAGGTGACGTCGCGCAGCTCGATCTCGTCGATGCGGTCGGGGAGCGGAAGGGGCTCGGAGGGGTCGAGGATGGAGGGCTGCAAATGGAGGAATTCGAAGAGGTTGCCGACGAAGAGGCGGTTGTCGTAGAGTCCGGCGATGCCGGCGACGAGTGCGGTGAGGTAGCCCTGTCCGCGGCGGAAGGCCTCGAAGAGCATGACGAAGGAGCCGACGCTGAGGACGCCGGAGAAGGCGCGGGCGGCGAGGAGCCAGACGACGAGGAGCATGGCGGCGGCCTCGACGATGCCGCAGAGGATGTCGGCGATGCCGATGCGGCGGGAGATGGCGAGGAGGCGGCTGACGAGACGGCGGCGCGCCTCGACGAAGAGGCGGCGGAAGTGGGGTGCCAGCCGATAGGTGCGCATCTCTTTGGCGGCCTCGCGGGAGGTGAGCAGGTGGGCGTAGTAGGCGGTGCGGCGGTAGAGCTGGGTGTTCTGGCGGCGGAAGTCGTAGATGCGCTTGGCTTTGCGCAGGCGGACGACGAAAGAAGGCAGTACGGCCAGCACCATGACGACGACCGTCAGCCACGAGGCGCCGGCGAGCATGAGGGTGACTCCGGCCACGGAGACGACGGCGCCGCCGACGGCCATAAAGCTGTTGAGGATGGCCAGCGGCCGGGAAGCAGACTCCTGCTGGGCGCGATGGAAGGTGTCGTGATAGGCGGGGGTGTCGTAGTAGCTGAGGTCGAGGCGGGCGGCCTGCCGCTGGATGATGTCGCTCATGTAGTCGGTGAGGCGTTGGGAGAGGAGGTCGTTGTTGACCCGATCGAGGGCGGAGACGACGCGATTCGTCAGGAAGACCGCCGTCATTCCCAGCAGATAGGGCAGGAAAGAATAGGCAGATGCACCGTCCTGTATCGATGCAGTGACTGAGTCGACAAGCAACTTCAGCAGGTAGAGGTTCACCAGGGGCAAGAGGCTCTGCAAGAGGACGTAGAGCACGCGGCGGCGGAAGGCGCCGCGGTCGCATTGCCGGACCATCAGGAGTGCTTGCCAGAGGTTTTTCATTGGTGATTAAGTTATTATGATTTTCTTAACGACCTCGGCGCCCAGTTCGGAGTTGATCTTGTCGCGAAGACTCTCGCGGCGGTAGGTCATTTCCTGTCGGAGGGCGGCGGACATATACTTCAAGCGGAGGGTGCCTTTCTTGAAACTGAGGCGCTGAGTGAGCCGACTGATGAGGTCGCCGGCCAGCTGGCGGTAGACGCGCTCCACCTCGACCTCGGTGGCGAAGTCGGCGAGGTCCCACTGGCGCAGCATGCGCTGGATGTAGTAGTCGGCCGTTCTATCTTCCCAGTTCATGGACTTCTCCTTTCGTCACATCAAAAACACGGTGTTCAAGCAGTGGCAACTCGTCGAAAATGGCCTGGACGCGGCCGGGCTGGGTGTCGGTGAGGAGCACCTGCCCGAAGCGATCGCTGCCCACCAGGGCCACCAGCTGCTTGACCCGCAGCAGGTCGAGCTTGTCGAAGATATCGTCGAGCAGCAGGATAGGTTTCTGCCCCAGGTGGTCGTTCATGTACTGGAACTGGGCCAGTTTCAGCGCCAGCGCGAAACTTTTCTGCTGTCCCTGCGATCCGAAGCGCTTGAGGGTCATCTCGCCTTCGAGGCTGAAGACGAAGTCGTCCTTGTGCGGGCCGCAGGTGGTGTACTGCGAATACTTGTCGGCCTGGCGGCTTTCGATCAGCTGCAGGTCGAGGGGTCGCGGATCACAGAGGTAGTCGATGCTGCCGGGCTCATCGGCCCCGGCAATGCTGTGATAGTAGTCAGAGAAGAGGGGCCGGAAAGCCTCGGTGAAACGGCGACGGGCCGAGGTGAGGTATTCGCCGTGACGCACCAGTTGTTCGTCCCAGATGCTCACCATGCTCTCCTCCCATAGGCGGTCCTCCCACATCTGCTTCAAGAGCCGGTTGCGCTGTTCGAGGGCTTTGGAGTACTGCACAAGGTGGTCGAGATAGGCATGGTCAACCTGCGAGATGACGCCATCTACAAACTTGCGCCGCAGGTCGCTCCCGCCGGTGATGAGGCTCTGGTCGCCAGGCGACACCATCACCAGCGGCACGCGGCCGATATGTTCGGTGAGGGTCTTGCAGACCTTCTTGTTCCACCGCATCTGCTTGGGCTGACCGCGCTTGAGGATGCAACTCACCTGGGTGTCGCCGTAGTGCCCATGCACCGCAAAGTAGTCCTCGCCCATGCGTATGTTCTGCTGGTCGACAGGATTGAAGTAGCTCTTGCAGAACGAGAGGTAGTAGACGGCATCAAGCAGGTTGGTCTTGCCGGCGCCGTTGTTGCCCACGAAGCAGTTGACATTGCCGCAGAGGGCGATATCGGCCTCGCGGTAATTCTTGAAATTGGTCAGTATAAGTCTCTCCAGCGTCATAACTCACACCCCTTATCTCTTAACTTTTCCGCCACCTCTTCCATCAACCAACGCGGCGTAGAGGTGGCTCCACTGATACCGACACTTCCGGCACCGGTCAACCAGGCAGGCTTGACCTCCGCAGCACTGCCGATCAGATAGGTCTGGGGCTGCACCTTGCGGCAGTATTCATAGAGGTAATGACCATTGCTGCTGTTGGCACCGGCCACGAAGAGCAGCACATCGACCCGGCGGGCGAAGGCCTCGAGCTCCTTGGCGCGGTTGGCCACACGGTTGCAGATGGTGTCGTAGGCCACAAAGTCAGCTCCCTGGGGCAGGCGATCTTTGATATTGGCAATCAATCGCTGGTACTCCTCGCGACTCTTGGTGGTCTGCGAGTAGAGGCGCAAGGGGCGGTCGAAGTCGATGTGGTCCAGGTCGTCCTCGTGGCTGACGATGACAGCGGTGCCGTCGGTCTGCCCGTTGAGGCCAATCACCTCGGCGTGACCGGGCTTGCCGAAGATGACGATCTGTCCACCGCAGGCCCGCATTTCCTCGTAGCCCCGCCGTATCCGCCCCTGGAGTGCCAACACGATGGGACAGGTGGCGTCCACCAGCTCGATGTCAAGCTGGCGGGCCGTCGCATAGGTCGACGGGGGCTCGCCGTGGGCGCGGATGAGCACTTTGCAGCCCTGCAACTGCTGAAGGCGGGAGTGGTCGATCACCGTCAGCCCCTTCCGTTTCAGTCGTTCCACCTCGGCGCTGTTGTGCACGATATCGCCCAGACAGTAGAGGCTGCCGCTATGCACCAACTCCTCCTCGGCGGCGCCGATGGCTTTCACCACCCCGAAGCAATAACCGGCATTGTCGTCAATCCTGATCTCCATAACTCTTAACTTATAACTTGTAACTCTTAACTGCCGTCAACTCATGCTCTGGTTGTCCTGACGGGCCTGTTCGAGCACCTTTTCGTACTCCTCGGGGGTCAGGTCGTTGAAGAAATAGTAGACCGGGTCGACCTTGTTCCCGTTCTGAATCACCTCGTAGTGCAGGTGTACGCCGGTCGACATGCCCGAGCTTCCCACCGTGCCGATCTGCTCGCCACGTTTCACCTTGTGCCCCACCCTCACCTTGACGTCGCCCATGTGGGCATAGAGGGTCTGGAAGCCGTAGCCGTGATCCACCACCGCCACTATACCGTAGCCGGCCAATCCCTGCGGATTGCGGCCCGCCACGCGCACCACGCCGTCGCCAGTGGCGTAGACGGGGGTCCCCTTGGGGGCCGTAATGTCGATACCCGAGTGCAGACGGTGGGTGTGCAAGATGGGGTGGAAGCGGTAGCCGAAACCGCTGACCACCTGTCCTTTGTCCTTTGCGACGGGCATAATGGCCGGCATCGAGGCCATGCGGTCGGTCTTTGTGCGGGCCATCTCGTAGAGCTCGTCGAGCGACTTGGACTCCACATAGATACGTTTCGTCAGGTCGTCCACGCGCTTCGTGGTGGCTTTCAGCTGTTCACCGTCGGTCATGTTGTCGAAGGCGGCATAGCGTTCCACACCGCCGATACCGCTTCTGCGCTCGCTTTCGCTGATGGGCGCCACCGAGAAAATGGAACGGTAGAGGGCGTCGTCGCGCTCCTCCAGGTTCTCCAGCACCTTCTCCGCACGCTCCACCCGGTCGTCCAGCAGACGCGTCTGACGCTTGTACTGCGCCAGCTCGCGCTCCATGGCACGTTCCTTCGGACTGTCCATGAACTGCAACGCCACCACCACTACCACCACACCCAGCACCACGCCGAACAGCACGCTGAAGCTGATGCGCCGCACGCGGTCGCGGAGCGTCACCAGCACTTTCTCGTACTTCAGTGTATGGGGGTCGAAGCGGTAGGTATGTCGTTGCGTGTTCTTCATTCGGTCAGTCGTTTTCAGTATTCGGCAGCAGGGCTTTCAGCATATTGAACTTATGCACGAAGTCAACCACCACATGAGCGTGGTTGAAGTAGAAGGTCAGGTTCAGCTCGGGAATGAGGGCCATGCAGGCGGCATCGCCCACCCGGCTCGAGAGCAGGTCGGTCGGCTCGGCGATGGCCGTCTCCTGGCACACCATGGTCATCGTCCGGATCGGCACCAGGTCGAAGTCCAGCGAGCCGCGGGCCACGATGACGGCGTCGGGCAGCAGGTAGTAGTCCACCCCGTAGCTGTCGCGCATCACCGGCAGGAATCCGTCGTAGCGTATGAAGTCGAAGATACCCAGGTCGAAGAAGACCTGCACGAAGTTGTCGCGCTTCGTGCTGTTGTGGTGCCAGATGCGACGGCAGCGCAACACCATCTTGCTGAAGGCATCCACCATCTCGCGGTAGGCCACCAGCACCTCGGGCGGGTAGTGGTCCTCCACGTGGAACTCCACCGACGCCATGTCGCGCGCCAGCTGTTCCGCCTTGCGCTTGTAGTGGCTGATGATGCTGACGTAGTACTTGTTGTGGTGGCGTCCCATCTTTCTCTTCACGCCCTTGATCAAGCGCTGCAGCTCCTCCTCGAGGCGCCCCACGGTGAGGGCGTTGGTGTAGCACTCCACCAGCTCGCGCTTGCGGCCGGACACCAGCGTGCGCAGCAGGGCGTTGGCCTGCTTGAGCTCGCGCTCGTAGCTCGGCTCCCGGTCCCAGAGGTAGCGCCAGTAGTCGGGCTGCTGGTCGGCCAGCAGGCGGCGCACATAGTCGTGGTAGGTGTGGCTCTCGCTCTCATGCTCCACAAAGCCCGTCCCCGGGGTGCCACAGCAGATGTAGCGCCGCCCGTAGTGGCGCATGTCACCGGTGTCGCGCACCCCGAAGTCGGAGTAGTGGAAGTGCCGGCTCAGCCGCACCGTCACGCGCTCCGCCACCCGGCGGTATTCAAATGGCAGTATCCTGTTCACTGATCTCTATTCACTTATCACCAATCACCATTTCACCCATCACCCGTGAATGGCCTCGCCGTGGGCGGCCTCGAGGGCCTCCATGACGGCCTCGCTCATGGTGGGGTGCGGGTGGATGGCCTGGGCCACCTGGCGGGCCGTCAAGCCCTGCTCGCGGGCAGCCACCATCTCGGCAATCATCTCGGTCACGTTGTCGCCACACATGTGGGCACCCAGTATCTGGTCGGTCTGGGCGTCGACCACCACCTTGACGAAACCGTCCGTGTTGCCGGCTGCCGTAGCCTTGCCGCTGGCCTTGAAGAAGAACTTGCCCACCTTCACCTCGTGGCCGGCTTCGACGGCCTTCTTCTCGGTCAGACCCACGCTCGCCACCTCGGGCACCGTGTAGGTGCAGCCCGGCACGTTGCTGTAGTTCACCTTCGTGGCTTCGCCTTTGACGATGTGCTCCACGCAGCAGATGGCCTCCTTCGACGCCACATGCGCCAGGGCCGGCCCGTGCACCACGTCGCCGATGGCGTAGTAGCCCTCGACATTGGTGCGATACCAGTCGTCCACTTCGATCTTGCCGCGCTCGTACTTGATGCCCGTCTCGTCGAGACCCAGCCCCTCGAGGTTGGTCACCACGCCCACAGCGCTCAGCACCACGTCGACGTCAATCACGGTCTCGGTGCCCTTTTTGATGTCCTTCACCGTCACGTGGCACACGTCGCCCTCGACATCCACTTTCTCCACCGAGCAGCTCGGCATCACCTTCATGCCCATCTTGCGGAACGAACGGCTCATCTGGGCGGCCACCTCCTCGTCCTCGTTGGGCAGGATCTGCGGCATGAACTCCACCAGCGTCACCTGGGTGCCGATCGACTGGTAGAAGTAGGCGAACTCGCTGCCGATGGCGCCACTGCCGCACACCAGCATGCGCTGGGGCTGCTCCCGCAGCGTCATGGCCTCGCGGTAGCCGATGATGTGCTTGCCGTCCTGCGGCATCGAGGGCATCACGCGGCTGCGCGCTCCGGTGGCGATCACGATGTGGTCGGCCTCGTAGTCGGTGCCGTCCACGCTCACCACATGGTTCGGGCACACCTTGGCCGTGCCCATGATCACATCCACGCCGTGCTTCTTCAGCAGGAACTCCACGCCCTTGTTCATCGTCTGGGCCACCCCGCGCGAACGGTCGACCATCGCGTTCAGGTCGGCCTCCACGCCGTCCACCTTCACTCCGTAGGCCGCCGCATGCTTGGCATAGTGGTAGGCCTGCGCACTCTTCATCAGCGCCTTGGTGGGTATGCAACCCCAGTTGAGACAAATGCCGCCCAGGTTCTCGCGTTCCACGACGGCCACCTTCATGCCCAGCTGGGCTCCTTTGACGGCAGCCACATAGCCTCCCGGGCCGCTGCCGATAACAATCATGTTGTATTTCATAATCAGTCTATTATTTTATTCTTAGAGTATATTTATAAATTGCAAAGATACACCTTTTATTTCATCCGTGCAAATATTTTTCTCCGAAGGCCGAAAAGAAGCCCCGTAGGGACGACGGAATTTAGCCGTGGGCAACAGCCCACGGTACCGATACATCATCAACCGAAGCCCCGTAGGGGCGACAGAGATATGCCTCCCCACCAACCTGCGCATCCTTGAATAATTAGCTAAAAATTGACCTGCGTAGCTTAGAGTAATTCGCCAAAAATCAACCTGCGTAGCTTCGCGTAATTCGAGTAATTCGCCGTTATAATAAAATTAAGTTAATTTATGTCAAAAAATTAGATCGTGCACGATCTATTTTTCACATTTAAACCATTCTAAACGAGACCTCTAGCCTTCCGGAACTGTGCTAACCATGCTGGAAAACTCGCAAAACGCTGACAGGGCAAGGATTTTGCCCTGGTTTTAAGAGAGTCATCAGGGAGTCATCAGGGAGTCATCACGGAGCCACCTAGGAACCATGGGCATTTCCGAGGGGTCGACTCCCCCCTCTCCTCCGGATGGGTCGTCCCCCACCCCCGACCACAATTTTTCAAAAGAAAAAAAACGCCATCCAGAAGACTATTTTTTAACCAACTTAGGTGAATAAGTCGACCACCCGACACAACATCAGCCACTTAGAAATCAACCGCCGAAATGTCGGCTTTGAATATCAAACATTTGCCACAAACCACTACTCCTCAACGCATTACAAACGTTATGAACAACCAAGGTGTTAATCTTCAACCCCGTATCAACTTATCAACATCCGGGGGTTGAGATGTCGTTTTTTTTGAAAAAAATTTTCGTCGTCTCTCAAAAATTTTGTATCTTTAAAAGGCGACCCCAAATGTTAAAATCCGAATTTCGGTTTGTGAATGTGTGGTTTACGAAAAGGCTCTTCCGGGCCGTCGGTCCGCGAGGGCGGTTTCTTTACATTTTTCAGCCGAATTGTCCAAATTTTTTTTTCATTTTCTGTGCACAAATTTAGGGTGATATTTGCAAGGTGAAACGAGGGCGATCCCTCTGTTAGGAAATGAAAATTCAAAGTTGAAAACGAGGGGTTTGCCCCACGACGAAATAAGATTAGCAAAACATGAAAAACAACAATATGATCGAGGAAGACTACAAGAGAGTATGGGCCGAGTGCCTGGAAGTGATCAAGGACACGCTGGGTCCCGAGAACCGCAAGGCCTACGAGACCTGGTTCACCCCCATCGTGCCGCTGAAGCTCGAGGGCTCCACGCTGCTCGTGCAGGTGCCGAGCCAGTTCTTCTACGAGTGGATCGAAGAGCACTACATCGACCTCCTGCGCCGTGTCATCCGCATGCACCTGGGTCCCGGCGCCATGCTGAAGTACAGCATCGTCATGGACCAGACCATCCCCGGCGAACCCCTCACCACCATGCTCCCCTCGCAGCAGCTCCGTGCCACCCGCAACCCCCTGACCGACCTGCCCGTCAATATTAATAAAGAAGGCGCGCGCGAACTGCCCAACCCCTTCGTCATCCCCGGCATCCAGAAGACCCGCATCCCCTCGCAGCTCTCGCCAAACTACACGCTCGAGAACTTCGTCGAGGGCGACTGCAACCGGCTGGCCCGCTCGGCCGGCTACGCCGTGGCCGACAAACCCGGACAGACCTCCTTCAACCCCCTGCTGCTCCACAGCGCCGTCGGCCTCGGCAAGACCCACCTCGCCAACGCCATCGGCCTCAAGACCAAGGAACTCCACCCCGACAAGATCGTCCTCTACGTCACCAGCGAGCAGTTCATGCAGCAGTACGCCGAAGCCGGACGCGCCGGCACCACCAACGACTTCATCCACTTCTACGAGATGATCGACGTGCTCATCGTCGACGACATACAGTTCTGGGCCGGCAAGGCGCCCAAGACCCAGGAGGCCTTCTTCCACATCTTCAACCACCTGCACCAGCGCGGCTGCCAGATCATCATCACCTCCGACAAGGCGCCCGGCGAGCTCCAGGGGCTCGAGCCCCGACTCATCAGCCGCCTCAAGTGGGGCCTCAACGCCGACCTGCAAGCTCCCGACGTCGAAACCCGCAAGCGCATCCTGCGCCAGAAGCTGCACAACGACGGCATCGAGATGAGCGACGAGGTGATCGAGTACATCGCCTACAACATCAACACCAACGTGCGCGAACTCGAAGGCGCCCTCATCTCCCTCATCGCACAGAGCTCGCTCAACCGCAAGCAGATCACCCTCGAGCTCACCAAGCAGATGATCGACAAGTACGTCCAGAGCTCCAGCCGCGAAGTCACCATCGACTACATCCAGAAGGTGGTCTGCGACTACCTCGAACTGCCCGTCGACGCCATCCAGCAGACCTCCCGCAAGCGCGAGATCGTGCAGGCACGCCAGCTGAGCATGTACTTCGCCAAGAAGATCACCAAGTCCAGCCTCGCCGTCATCGGCGCCCAGTGCGGCAACAAGGACCACGCCACCGTGCTCCACGCCTGCAAGCAGATCGAAAATCTCCGCCAGACCGACCGCTACATGCGCACCATGGTCGAGGAACTGGAGAAGAAACTCTCCGAGTGATGAAGATTCCATTCAAGCCGGGGACGATGATCTACCCGCTGCCGGCGGTGATGGTCACCTGCGGCGACGAGCCCGACAACTGGAACATCATCACCGTTGCCTGGACGGGCACCCTCTGCTCCGACCCGCCGATGTGCTACGTCTCCATCCGCCCCTCGCGCCACAGCCACGCCCTCATCAGCCGCACAGGCGAGTTCGTCATCAACCTCACCACCGCCGCCCTCGCCCGCCAGACCGACTGGTGCGGCGTCCGCAGCGGCCGCGACTGCAACAAGTTCCGCGAGATGGGCCTCCACACCGAACCCGCCCAACTGGTCAAGGCACCCCTCATCCGCGAGAGCCCCCTCTGCATCGAATGCCGCGTCCGCGAGGTCAAACCCCTCGGCACCCACGACATGTTCATGGCCGACGTGGTCGCCGTCGACGCCGAGGAGAGCCTCATCGACCACAGCACCGGCCAGTTCCAGCTCAACCACGCCGGCCCCCTCGCCTACAGCCACGGCCGCTACTACGCCCTCGGCGAACGCCTCGGCGGCTTCGGCTTCAGCGTCAAGAAGCCCCGTAGGGGCGACAGATAATAGCCGGGGGTGTCACCCCCCGGAATAAATATAAATTATCCGATGAGCCCCGAAGGGGCGACACAAAAACAAACATCATGAACATCACCTGTGTAGAATCCCTCGGCATCAGCCGCGACCGCTTCGAGACCCTCCGCGAGCACTACGCATCCATGGGCCACACCTTTGACTATTATCTAGATCGCCACGAAGACGAGGCCACCCTCGTCGACCGCATGCGCGACGCCGACGTGGTCGTCGTCAGCAACATCAAACTGCCGGCCTCGGTGCTCTCCCAGTGCCCGAAGCTGCGCTACCTCAGCGTGGCCTTCACCGGCCTCGACCATATCGACCTCGCCTACTGCCGCGAGCACGGCATCGAGGTGCAGAACGCCGCCGGCTACTCCACCACCGCCGTCAGCGAGCTGGCCGTGGGCATGATGCTCGACCTGCTGCGCAACATCGTCACCCTCAACGAGGTCATCCGCCAGGGCGGCAGCCGCGGCACCTTCCTCGGCCGCGAACTGCGCGGCAAGACCGTCGGCATCGTCGGCACCGGCGCCATCGGCACCGCCACGGCGCGCCTGTTGCTGGCCTTCGGCGCCACGGTCGTCGCCTGGAGCCGCACTGAGCGCCCCGAGGTCAAGGCCATGGGCGTCGAGTACATGCCGCTCGACGAGCTACTGCGCCGCAGCGACATCGTCTCGCTCCACGTGCCGCTGAACGACCAGACGCGCCACCTCATCGGCCACGAGCAGCTGGCCCTGATGAAGCCCACCGCCCTGCTGGTCAACACCGCCCGCGGCCCCGTGTGCGACATCGCCGCCGTCGGACAGGCCCTGATCGACGGCACCATCGCCGGCGCCGCTTTCGACGTCTTCGAGCAGGAGCCGCCCCTCCCCATCGACCACCTGCTCCTCTCCAGCCGCCGCTGCCTGGTGACGCCCCATGTCGCCTTCGCCACCGAGGAGAGCTTCGCCGCCCGCGCCGACATCGTCTTCGCCCACGTCGATGCCTGGATCCACGCCTAATCTACTGTTTGACACCACTATAAGAGAGACGCCCTAACAGCGTCTCTCCTTTTTTCCCCCAACACATCCCCAACACATCCCCACCATAGCGCCACCATATACCCACCATATACCCACCATATACCCAGCATATACCCAGCATATACCCAGCATATACCTAGCATATACCTAGCATATACAAAACATATACTACAGCATATAGAAATCATATTACTCACACCAGCAAACCACTGTATGCAAATGGTTTGCCTCAAAGAGGATCTCCATTCAAGAGAGTGTCCCCTAAGCGTCCCCGCAGGGGACGAAGAACTTAGGCGGGGGCATCGCCCCCGATAAAACACGCCCCCTGCATTTACGCCCCGCAGGGGCACAAGAATCGCTGTCTTATGCCCCTGCGGGGCGTCGATACATACCAACTTGCCCCCCGCCTATGCTCTTGCCCCCTGGCGGGGTGCCCGTACCGCCCATTCCCACCCCGACTGGGTCGCAAGTCCCCGCCAGGGGACGACGGAATTTAGCCGTGGGCGCCAGCCCACGGTAGCCGATCCTCATC
>CAMHDJ010000049.1 GCA_946183915.1 uncultured Bacteroidales bacterium
TCGTCAGCATCCACACCCACAACGGCACCACCCACAAGCGGCTGGCCGTGGCGCGATGAACCGTCCCGGAAGGGGGTGAACGCTGCGGCGTTTGTGTTTTTTTAACGTTTATTCTTGCGGATGCGATACAATAAAATTCGTGTTCCGATGTTATGTTGTTGTTTCTTGACAATTAGTAAAAACAACATGATAGAATGGAAATGGTAAATATTCAAGAACTTAATGAACGTATCGGCCGTGAGAGCGCCTTCGTCGACGTGCTGACGATGGAGGTGGGCAAGAGCATCGTGGGGCAGAAGCACATGGTGGAGAGCCTGATGATCGGTCTACTGAGCAACGGTCACGTGCTGCTCGAGGGTGTGCCGGGACTGGCCAAGACGCTGACCATCACGTCGCTGGCCAAGGCTATCGACGCCAAGTTCAGCCGCATTCAGTTCACGCCCGACTTGCTGCCAGCCGACTTGGTGGGCACGATGATCTACTCGCAGAAGAACGAACAGTTCCAAGTGAAGAAGGGTCCGATCTTCAGCCACTTCGTGCTGGCCGACGAGATCAACCGAGCACCGGCCAAGGTGCAGAGCGCCCTGCTGGAGGCCATGCAGGAGCGGCAGGTGACTATCGGCGAGCAGACGTTCAAGTTGGAGGAGCCGTTCCTGGTGATGGCTACGCAGAACCCCATCGAGCAGGAGGGTACCTATCCGCTGCCCGAGGCCCAGGTGGACCGCTTCATGCTGAAGGTGGTCATCAGCTACCCCAAGCGCGACGAGGAGCGCCAGATACTGCACCAGCAGGTGAACGGCGACCGCCGGGTTGAGAGTGATGCTGCCCGTGCCATCCTGAAGCCGGAGGACATCATGAAGGCGCGCGAGCTGGTTCGCGAGGTGTACATGGACGAGAAGATCGAGAGCTACATCACCGACATCGTCTTCGCTACACGCTACCCTGAGCAGTATGGCTTGGAGAAGGTGAAGCCGCTGATTGCCTACGGCGCGTCGCCGCGCGGCAGTATCAACTTGGCTGCGGCCTCGAAGGCCTATGCCTTCATGCACCGCCGGGGATATGTGATCCCTGAAGACGTGAGGGCTGTGGCGATGGACGTCCTGCGCCACCGTATTGGCCTCACCTACGAGGCTGAGGCCGAGAACGTCACAAGCGAGGAGTTGGTGAGCGAGGTGCTCAACCGGGTGGATGTGCCTTGATTCAGTTATGGGTTAAGAGTTATGAGTTAGGAGTTATGGACGAATCCATAATCAAGAAGGTTCGGAAGATCGAGATCAAGGCGAGGGGACTGAGCCAGCAGATGTTCAGCGGCGAGTACCACTCGGCCTTCAAGGGTCGAGGAATGGCTTTCAGCGAGGTGCGCGAGTACCAGTACGGCGACGATGTGCGCAACATCGACTGGAACGTCACAGCGCGTTTGGCTCACCCGTATGTCAAGATCTTCGAAGAGGAGCGCGAGCTGACGGTGATGCTGCTGGTGGATGTCAGCGGTAGCAACCGGTTCGGGACGCACGTGCAGTTCAAGGAGGAACTGGCTGCCGAGGTCGCTGCGACGCTGGCCTTCAGCGCCATTGCGAACAACGACAAGGTGGGGGTGTTGCTCTTCAGCGACCGCATCGAGAAGTTCATCCCGCCCAAGAAGGGACGTTCCCATATTCTGCGCATCATCCGCGAGTTGATCACCTTCCGTCCGCAGAGCAATGGTACCGATATCGGACAAGCGCTAGGTTACTTTCAGAATATGATCAAGCGACGCTGCACGGCCTTTCTGCTGAGCGACTTTTACGATCGGGGCTATAGCGATGCCTTGAAGTTGACGGCGGGAAAGCATGACTTGGTGGCCCTGCGGCTGGTGGACCGGCGTGAGGAACGGATGGAGAACTTGGGACTGGTGAAGTTCTATGATCCGGAGAGTACGGAAACCCTTTGGGTCGACACCGGGAGTGCCGCGGTGCGTCGGGCTGTCGATGCCCGCATTGCGGCCCGTAACCGCGAGGTGGAAGAGACGATGCGCCGCTATGGGGTCGACATGGCCACCATGTACACCGGCGAGGACTTTGTTAAACCGCTGCGGGCGCTCTTCAGTAGAAGAAGTTAGGAGATAAGAGTTAAAACAGATGGTTAAGAGAACAGGAGTTTTAATCTTGATGGGCCTGATGTGGTTCGTAGGACTGACGACAGCTGCGGGTGCACAGACGGTGGCTACGCTCGGAGCTGATACCATTGTGCTGGGCGACCAAACGGTGTTCACGTATTCCGGGGGCGAGTTTCTACCCCCGCAGGATGTGCTGGTGTTGGGAATGCAGACAGATAGCACATCGGGCATGAAACAGGCCACCGTGACGTGCTTTGAGCCTGGTGAATACTGGCTCAAAGTGGGCACAGACTCACTGCCGCTGGTGGTTCTTGATGTCGAGGTGGACACCTCGACGGCCGAAATACGTGACATTGCCCCCATCGAACGGGTGCCGTACACCTTCTGGGAGATTTTCCGCTGGGTGCTTCTGGTGCTGGTACTGGCTGCAATCGGTGTGGGTATTTGGTGGTTCTTGACACACCGCAGGCAGGTTCAGCAGGCGCTGGGTCTCGCTGCCCCGGTGGACAACCGCGACCCTCACCAGCGGGCTGTAGATAACCTGGAAGAGCTGCGAGAAAAGCGCCTTTGGCAGGCGGGGAAAGTCAAGGAGTACCATACTGAACTGACCGATATTGTACGCCGTTTCATAGAGGAAAGTACGGATGTGCGTGCCACCGATATGACGAGCGACGAGACGCTGGAGGAAATGGAAGGAAAAAGGTGGAAAGTGGAAAACGGATTGCTACGCGATATCTTCAGCACGGCCGATATGGTCAAGTTTGCCAAGAGTGAGCCTCTGCCACATGAACATGAGGCGTCGCTGTCCAAGGCTTTGGCCTATGTGGAGCAGTTGTGGGATTGTGTGAAACCCCAAGAAGAGGAGGTGACGCATGAGTAACATCGAGTTTGCCCACCCGTGGGTGCTTCTGGGCTTGGTGGTGGTGCCTCTGATGGTGGGGTGGTGGCTATGGCGCTACCGCAAGCAGGATGCTGCAGTGCAACACTCGGACATTGCTGTTTTTGATGGGGTAGGGCGCACTTTGCGCGCACGTCTGCGTTGGTTGCCCTATGCCTTGCGTGTGGTGGCGGTTGCTGCCATGGTGGTGGCGTTGGCACGTCCGCAAAGCAGCTTGAGTCGTCAAGAGATGACGGTTGAGGGTATCGACATCGTGATGGCTATGGATATCTCGGGATCGATGTTGGCCGAGGACTTCAAGCCCAACCGTCTGGAGGCTGCCAAGCGTGTGGCGGCCGACTTTGTAGAGGGTCGCAAGAGTGACCGTATGGGATTGGTTGTGTTTGCCGGACAGGCCTTCACCCAGGTACCCCTGACGGTTGATCACCACGTGCTGTTGCAGCAGTTAGGCGGAGTCAAGAGTGGTATTGTGCGTGATGGCACAGCCCTTGGGGATGGTTTGACGACAGCTATTAATCGCATAAAAGACAGCGAGGCTAAGAGTAAGGTGATCATACTGCTCACCGACGGTGTAAACAATCAGGGTTCGGTAGATCCCTTGTCGGCTGCAGAAATTGCCAAGCTCTATGGTATACGGCTATACACGATCGGTGTGGGGTCGCTTGGGAAAGCCCCCTATCCGTTCCGTGATCAGCTTGGAAGGGTACATTATCAAAACATTGACGTCGAAATTGACGAACCCCTCATGGAACAGATGGCTGGCATGACTGACGAAGGACGTTATTTCCGAGCGACCAATAAGAAAGCGCTGCAAGACATCTTTACCCAGATTGACGAGATGGAGAAAAGCAAAATCGATGTGACGCAATATGCCCAGAAACGGGACGAGCAGGGGGTGTGGTTGTGGATGGCCTTGGTGGCCTTGACACTCGAGTTACTTCTTTGTTGGCTGTGGATGAAACTATAAAATGGTAATGTGATGATTCATTTTGAACATAAAGAATACCTTTGGCTGTTAGTGCTGGTGCTGCTAATGGGAGGACTATGGATATATGGTGAGCGGAAACGCAGACGGCGTCTCGAGGCGTGGGCCGATAGTGGTATGTTCGGCCGGCTCATACCTGACAGGTCAGGGTGGCGACCGGTGGCTAAGATGATTCTCACACTTATGGGGCTTGCTCTGTTGGTAGTGGCACTGGCTAATCCTCAATTCGGTACTCGCATTGAGAAAGGTAAGCGTGCAGGCAGCGATGTGGCCATCTGCCTCGACCTCAGCAATAGTATGATGGCTGAAGATATACAGCCTAACCGTCTGGAACGTAGCAAGCGAGTGGTCAACAACTTGTTGAGCAGTTTTGCTGGCGATAGGGTTAGCTTGGTGGCTTTTGCAGGTACAAGCTTCATACAGATGCCTCTCACGGGTGATTATAGTGCAACCAAACTCTTTCTTGACGAGATGGATTGCAGCATGATCAGCGAACAGGGCACTGCTATTGGTGATGCCATTGGGAAAGCCATGCAGACCCTTGGGTATGGTGATGAGGAGCGGGAGTGGATAAAGGGTAAGAATCGCGCCATAATTGTTATTAGCGACGGTGAGAACCATGAGGACGATGCTGTTGAGGCTGCCCGTAACGCTGCTCGCGAAGGAGTACGGGTTTGTACCATCGGAATGGGTTTGCCTGAGGGCTCTCCCATTCCAGAGTATGATGGTCGAGGCCGCTCGTCAGGCTACAAGCGAGATCGAGATGGCAATGTTATTATGACGCATCTGAACGAGCAAATGCTCCGCGAAGTGGCTGATGCGGGTAAGGGAGTCTATGTACGAGCCGGCAATGTTAACAGCGGCTTGAGTGACATCGTGAATTTAGTCGAGAACCTCGAAAAGGAAGAATTTGGTGAAGCGCAGTTTGCTGCCTATGAAAGCCGCTATATGTATCCGCTTGTGGCAGCATTGCTTTGCTTCTTGGCCGAGGTGCTACTTTTTGAGCGCAGAAACCGTAAGTTTGATATTGACAACATAATATGAAACGAATATTGACAATCCTGATTGTTGTTGCTATTGGTAGCTCGTCGGCAATGTCGCAGGCGAGCCGACATCAAATGCGAGAAGGCAATCGGGAATACAAGAAGCAACGCTACGAGCAGGCGGAGGTCAATTATCGTCGCGCGTTGCAGCGAGATAGTAACGACTATCGAGGCCAGTACAATTTGGCTAACGCCCTATATCGACAAGAGAAATACGGTGAGGCTGTCACTCATTATCAGCAGGCATTAGCTGCTCCGGGTATTACAGACCCCCAGCGTGCGCAGGCCTTTCATAATCAAGGCAACAGCCTCCTCAAGGCAGCCCAGCAGAGCGAGCAAATGCAGGGACTGCAGCAAGCCATTAACTGCTATCAGGAAGCCCTTAAACTAGAGCCCAAGCGTGACGATACCCGCTACAATTTGGCCTATGCTCGACGTCTGCTTCAGCAACAGCAACAAAATCAACAGAGCCAGGGTCAAAATAGTGACCAAAACCAGCAGGAAAACCAAAACCAGCAGCAACAGCAACAACAAGGCGATAAGAAACAGGACCAGCAGCAACAACAGCAACAAGGTCAGCAACAACAGCAGCAGAATCAGCAGCAACAGGACCAAAACAAGCAACAACAGCAAGGACAGCAAGATACCCGAAAGCAAGATGCTGAACGTCTGCTCGAAGCAGTGAAAAACAATGAACGGCAGACTCTCCGCGAGAAGACTCAAAGTGACAAACCTGTCCGTGTAAAGAAGACAGACAAAGATTGGTAGAATGAAAAAAACACTGACTATAGTATTCTTACTTCTTTCCATCGGGGCTGCTTGGGCCCAGCAAATGACGGTGCAAGCCCCCAAAAGCGTTTACGAGGGCGACAATTTCACCGTACGATTTGTTGTTGATGCCCGCGCCAACGGTTTTCAAGGCCCTACATTCAAGGGATTTAGTCTCCGTTCAGGCCCCAACAGCTCCAGTTCCTCCAGCTTCAGTTTCGTCAACGGACAGATGACCTCCTCAGTGCAGACTGTTTTCTCGTATACTCTTGCAGCAGACATGGTTGGAACTTTCACCATCGATCCAGCCACATGTACTGTTGACGGTAAGAAGATAAGTTCGCAGAGCTTTACCATCAAGGTGGAGAAAAGTGACCCTAACCGACGTCAACAGCAACAACAACAACAGCGCCAAGCCTACAATCCTTGGGATCAACAGCCACGCCAGGCCTCGGAGATCGACTCCAAGAGTCTTTTCGCCCGGGCGTCGATCAGCAAGAGTAATCCTTACCAGGGCGAGCAGGTTATTGTCACCTACAAGATATACACCCAGGTTCCTCTTAGTCAGTACGCCATCGACAAGCTTCCCGGCAACCGCGGTTTTTGGGCCGAGGACCTTAGCGAGGGGCGCCAGATCAAACAATACGAGGAGACTGTGGGCGACCGCCGCTATCAGGTGGCTGAGATCCGACGCGGGGCCCTTTTCGCACAGCAGAGTGGCGCACTTACCATTGAACCGCTAGACCTCAACGTCCTCGCCATGGTACAGCGTCAGCGACAGCGCACGGGAACCATTTGGGACCTCTTCGATGACCCCTTCTTTAGTGCTCGTGAGGCTGTTGAGCGCCCCTTGAGTACCAATCGCATTCAGGTCAATGTCAAACCGCTGCCCGCTGCCCCCGATGGCTTCACGGGCGCCGTTGGTCGGTTCGACGTGCAAGGAGGTCTTACGCTCGACAAGGTGAAGGCCAACGAGGCTGTCAGTTACCGCCTGACCGTGACAGGCTCCGGAAACCTCATGCTCATAGACGCCCCCAATCCTGAGTTTCCGAATGTCTTCGAAGTCTACGATCCGCAGATCGACGACAATATAAAGAAGGGCGACAACGGCGTCAGCGGTAGTCGTACCTTCGAGTGGGTACTCATCCCTCGCACCCAAGGCAAATACACCATTCCCGCATGTCGCTTCGTCTTCTTCGACCCCGCCACAGGGCATTATGTTACCAAAACCATCGATCCGCAAGAGATAGAAGTCGAGAAGGGCGATGCCCGAAACATAGCCCACGCCGGTAGCAAGGACGATGTTCGCCTCCTCAACAGCGACATCAACTACCTTCATCCCACTGGACGTCTGCACTTCCTTCGCCACGAGGACCATGCCGGCCTGGCCTTCTGGCTGTGTGCCGTCATCATTGTATTGCTGACCATAGGAATTCTTATCTTCAGCAAGCGTCGTCGCGAGGCTGGGCAGGATGTGGCCGGTATGCGTATGAAACGCGCCGTCCGTCTGGCCCGAAAGCGCCTCAAGCGAGCCGAGTCGCACCTTCACGACGCCGATAGCAATGCCTTCTACGAAGAGATCTACCGCGCCATCTGGGGCTGCCTCTCCGACAAGTACAATATTCCGCTCTCCACGCTCAGCCGTGATACCGTCACCCAGTGTCTGGTCGACAAGCAGGTGCCCGCTGAGCAGCAGGAGCGGATTATGAAGGTACTCCAGGAGGTCGATCTGGCTAGGTTCGCTCCTGGCGATGCCCACACCCAAATGCAGTCCGTTTACAACGACGCCCTGAATATGATTGTTGCACTCTAATCCATTCGAATGACGATGTTACACACGATAGTACTCCACTTCATTCTCCTGACCTCGTTCGTGCACCTGCAGGAATCCACTGCCCGCGAGGCCGACGAGGCCTACCGCCAAGGCGACTATGCCACCGCCATTGAGCACTACGAGGCCGTGCTCGACAAGCAGTGTGCCTCGGCCAAGCTCTACTATAACCTCGGCAACGCCTACTACCGTACCGACCAAATGGGTCTTGCCATCCTAAACTACCGCCGCGCCCTGCGTCTCGAACCCTCGATGACCGACGCCCGGGAGAACCTTGCTCTGGCTGAAAGTCGCACCGTCGATCGTATCGACGTCCTGCCGCAGTTCTTCCTCGTGCGCTGGGTCGATACCCTGTGCACCCGCATCACCCCGACAGCCTGGCGTATCATCTGGCTGGTCTTGCTGGCGCTGACGGGAGCTGCCGTAGTGCTGGTGCGTCTTGGCGCCAGTCGCAGCCTCCGCAAAGGGGCCCTGGCAGGGGGACTGGTGGTAGTGGCTCTGCTGTTGCTGACCACCTGGCTGATGCTCCGCTCCACCCATCGCTTCAACGCCCATGCCGAGGCCGTGGTCATGCCACCTGCCATCACCGTCAAAGGGTCGCCCGAAGCCCAGAGTCTTGACAAACTCATCCTCCACGAGGGTACCCTCGTCACCATCAGCGACTCCCTCTCCTCCTGGTACAAGATCACCATCGCCGACGGCACCACCGGCTGGTGCCGCGCCGAAGACGTCGAACGAATATGAAACCCCTTCTGGCCCTGCTGTCCTTTGCCCTGACGCTGCCGCTGGCGGCACAGGAGGTCAAGATGAGCTACGACGAACAGTGTGGCTGCGACCTCATGTTCGTCGACGGCGTCGAGACTACCCGCGAGGGCGACCTCTATGGCTTCCGTCTCGAGGATGGCACCCAGATTGTACCCAATATTTACCGCTTCGTCGACCAGTTCCGCAATGGCTACTGCCGTGTGATGCTCGACGATGGCCAGATGGGCCTCATCGACCGTACGGGCCGTCAGGTGGTGCCCTGCATCTACGATGCCGTAGGCTACCCCTCCGACGGCCGCGTCTCTGTCGTCAAGGCCGACCGCTATGGCTACACCGACCTCCAGGGGCGCGAGGTCGTGCCCCCCGTCTACCTCTCGGGGGGCGACTACAGCGAGGGTCTTGCCCCGGTGCTCGTTGTCATCGACTCTTTCTTCAGCGCCTGCACCTTCATCGACACCCTCGGGCGTGAGCTCTTCCCGCCCGTCTACGAGAACCTGCAACCCTTCACTTGTGGCCATGCCCTCGTGCGCCGCTACAGCCGTTGGGGCCTCATCGACCACGACGGTCGTGAGGTGCTTACCACCCGCTTCGAGAATATGACCACTCTCTTCGGCGACACCCTCTTCTTCGCCGGCGACGCCGACGGCATGGCCCTCTACGACCACCGTATGCAACCCCTCACCCCCGCCGTCTACACCTGGACTGGAGGCATGCAGTGCGGCCGCATCCCCGTCTGCCGCGAGGGACGCTACGGCTTTCTCGACCGCGCGGGGCGCGAGGTGATCCCCTGCCGCTACGACGAGATCAGCCTCTTCTACCTCGACCGCGCCATGGTGCGCCTCGGCGACCGCTACGGCATCATCGACACCGCCGGCCGCTTCGTCCTCCCGCTCGAATACGAAAACCGAACCCCATTTGGTGAGAAATATGTCTACCGCGACAGCCTCGCCCTCGTCGAGCGCGACGGCCGCCTGGGCTACGTCGACCTCGACGGCCGTCTGGCCATTCCCTATTACTTCGACCAGGCCTTCCACTTCAGCGAGGGGCTTGCCAGCGTCTGCCGCGACGGCCTCTGGGGCTATATCGACACCCATGGCGACCTCTTCCTGCCGCTCATCTTCGACTTGGCCTCGCCCTACCGCTGGGGCCGCGCCGAGGTGAGCTACGCCGGCGAGCTGCGCCGCGTCGACCGTCGGGGGCGGTGTGTCAAAAACTGTAAAGGAATCATCGCATGGAGAGATTGGACCGAATAGCATCGCACGACGGCATCGTTATCGCCGTCACCCCCGGACGTGTGCGCGTCCGCATCGAGGCCGTCAGCGCCTGCGCCAGCTGTGCCGCCCACGGACGCTGCGGCTTTGCCGAATCGAAAGAGAAAGAGGTCGACGTGCCCGCCGCCGACTGGAGCGACTACCAGCCGGGGCAGACCGTCACCGTCCACATCGACGAGAGCCGCGGCATGCTGGCCGTCTGGCTGGCCTACGTCCTTCCAGCCCTGCTCATGCTGGCCGCCATCGTGGGCCTCTCGCTGGCCCGCGTGCCCGAGTGGGCCGTCGTCCTGAGCGCCTTCGCCGTCCTCGGCCTCTACATCCTCGTCCTCTACCTGCGCCGCCGACGCGTCGAACGCCACTTCACCCTCACCGTATCCCATAACTCCTGACCGCCATGCTCATTCTCGGCATCGACCCCGGCACCCGCATCCTCGGCTATAGCCTCCTCGACACCGAGGGCGGCGGCATGAAGATCGTCGCCATGGACGTGCTCTACCTGCGCAACATCGCCGACTTCAACCAGCGCATCCGCCGCATCTTCGACTCCACCCTGCGCATCATCGACTCCTTCCACCCCGACCACCTGGCCATCGAGGCCCCCTTCTTCGGCAAGAACGTCCAGTCGATGCTCAAGCTGGGCCGCGCCCAGGGGGTGGCCATCGCCGCCGCCATGAGCCGCGACCTGAGCTACACCGAGTACGAGCCCTCGGTCATCAAGCAGCTCGTCACCGGCAACGGCAACGCCTCCAAGGAGCAGGTCGCCGCCATGCTTCGCTCCATCGTCGGCTTCGACGACGACCCCCGCTACCTCGACGCCACCGATGCCCTCGCCGTTGCCTACACCTGCCACATGCAGCTCTCCAACCCCCTCGGCGACCTCCGCCAACAGCTCATGCCCAAACAAAAGAAGCACAAACCCGCCAAGCAGCAGTGGGCCGACTTCGTCAGCCAGAATCCCGACGTGGTGAGGAGTTGAGAGAAGTGAAAAGTTAAGAGTTAAGAATTAAGAGTTATGAGTTAAGAGTTGAGAATTAAGAATTTTGAGTTGAAAAAAACTCATAACTCATAACTCATAACTCATAACTGAAAGAAAAACTGATATGAAACACAGACCCTTCCTGCCGATCCTCCTCCTCGCCGTCCTCCTGGCGGTGGGCTGCCAGCAGCGCGGCCCCAAGACCTACGACCCCGCACAGGTGGCCTTCAACGCCCAGTACAACCCCCTCTTCGACGGCCAGCTCTACCCCTCGCTCATCCTCGCCACCACCAGCTCCAACACCTTCAACTTCCAGCTGGCGGCCTTCACCGTCGAGGTCACCGCCCCGACCGACAACGCCGTGCTGCGCGTCGTCATCGACTCCTCGGCCCTCAACTATGTCACCATCGTCCAGGAGATCCTGCCCCGCCGCGGCGAGACCTACCGCTTCCAGCCCGCCGTCAAGTGGAAGTACGACGTCCTCCGCGCCCTGCGCCAGCCCGGCGCCGTCGACCTCACCTTCACCTGCTTCGTCAACGACGAGGAGGTCGACCTCAAGAACCTCCACCTTGCCTACCGCACCGTCAACGAGTGCCCCCTCTCGCTCGTCCACGACGGCCAGATGAACGACTTCCGATGGCTCTTCGCCGCCTACGTCAACGAGGACCACCCCCAGATCGAGCAGATCCTCACCGACATCCTCGCCCAGGGCACCGTCAGCCGTCTGGCCGGCTATCAGGGCGGCAGTGCCCAGTCGGTCCGCGACCAGGTCTTCGCCGTCTGGTACTATGCCCTCGACCGCGGCATCACCTACTCCTCCATCACCTGCACCTCCAACCCCTCGGCCCGCGCCAACGTGCAGCACATACGCTTCTTCGACGAGGTCTACAACTCGCGCCAGGCCAACTGCGTCGACGCCTGCGTCTTCTTCGCCTCCATCCTCCGCAAGCTCGGCCTCAAGCCCGTCATCTTCGTCGAACCCTGCCACGCCTACCTCGGCTACTACACCGACCGCAACCGCAAGCAGATCGCCCTCCTCGAAACCACCATCACCTCGTGGGTCAACTTCCCCGACCTCGAGCGCTCGCTCGACGCCGACGGCCGCCTGCCCGAGGCCCAGTTCAACCGCGTCAGCAAGTACCTCTCCGACAGCGAGGCGGAACGCTACCGCGAGGGCAGCATGACCTTCGAACAGCTCAAACGCGCCGTGGCACGCAGCCTCTTCGACAAGGCCACCGAGTACGACCGCGAGACCTACGAGGCCAACCGCGACCATTTCGCCGACTCCACCGCCATCACCTACCAGCAGCTCGACATCGAGCTCCTGCGCCGCCAGGTGCAGCCCATCAACTAGCCAACCCTCCCCGGGAAGGACTTGCCCCCCTCCGCCCGCCCCATCCCATGGACGTTTCCACCCCTCCGAAATGCCCATGGTTCCTAGGTGGCTCCGTGATGACTCCCTGATGACTCTCTTAAAACCAGGGCAAAATCCTTGCCCTGTCAGCGTTTTGCGAGTTTTCCAGCATGGTTTGCACACTTCCGGAAGGCTAGAGGTCTCGTTCTGAATGGTTTAAATGTGCAAAATAGATCGTGCACGATCTAATTTTTTGACTTAAATTAACTTAATATTGATGTTTAGGGCTGCGTTTTCGGATCGCAGCATCGGCGCGTTGCGCCGACGACCCCGCGGAGTGGGTCGTTCTCCGCTTCGCTATCGGAAGCCTCCAGCGGAAGTTCCCTGCACTGGTCATATCCATAATTCACAGCCTGTTCCGATTTTTCTTTTGCGGTTTCCATTTTTTTGTGTATCTTTGCACCCTCTTTTGATGTAAAATAAAACAACAGAATAACATGGAGAAACTGATTATCACCGCCGCTATCTGTGGCGCAGAGGTTACCAAGGAGCAGAACCCGAACGTTCCTTACACGGTTGAAGAGATTGTGCGCGAGGCCAAGAGCGCTGTCGACGCCGGTGCCGCCATCGTGCACCTGCATGTGCGCGAGGACGACGGCACGCCCACCCAGAGCCATGTGCGCTTCCAGGAGTGCACCGAGGCTATCCTGAAGGAGTGCCCCAACGTGATCCTCATCCCCTCGACGGGTGGCGCCGTGGGCATGACGCCCGACGAGCGTCTGGATTCGACCAACACCACCCCCGTGCCCGAGATGGCTACGCTCGACTGCGGCACCTGCAACTTCGGCGACGACATCTTCGACAACACCATGCCCACCATGCGTGCCTTCGGCAAGCGCATGATCGA
>CAMHDJ010000050.1 GCA_946183915.1 uncultured Bacteroidales bacterium
GCGTCGATGACGGACTCCACGGCACTGGTGTCGAAGAAATTCTTCTGACTGTCGTAGTTGGTGGGGGCTGCGATAACGACGAATTCGGCATCGCGGTAGCCAGCCTCTTGGTCGAGAGTAGCCCTTAGCGAAAGTGGCTTATGGGCCAAATAGTCCTCAATGTAGTCGTCCTGAATGGGCGACTTCTTGTTGTTGACGAGGTCGACACGTTCCTTGACCACGTCGACAGCGGTGACGTCGTTATGTTGTGCCAACAGGGTGGCAATACTAAGTCCTACATAGCCGGTTCCGGCGACTGAAATTTTCATATTTTTACAGAAACAAATTTACAAATCATGCTGTCATACAGCCATTTAAACATATGTCAAATTAACAAGATTGTAAAGCGAAGGCAACCCTCGGGCTTGTCCAAATTTGTCTACTTCACCGTAACAAAAGAGGCATCATTCCGGGGCTTTTATAGCCTATCTTTTTCGAGTGCAAAGATACAAATAAATTCTAATACAACAAAATGTTTTTTCTAACAACTTATAGATTCAATATGGAAACGCCGTAGAAATGTAAATATTAACAACACTAATAACAGAGACTTACAAACAGAACTAACATAATATAAATATGGAAAAATTTATATTTGTAAAACCTTTGATGTATAGAAGTCGAACGTTGATTCATAAAAAAAGCAGGATATACTCCTGCTTTTTCTGTTCTTATCATCTTGTAAATCACGATCAATACCCCTCGGGATTTTGACGTTGCCAGTTCCAACTGTCACGAACCATATCGTCAATGCCGTACTTGGCCTCCCAGCCCAACTCGGCTTTGGCCTTGGCGGGATTGCAGTAACATGTGGCGATATCACCAGCACGACGAGGCTTGATGCTGTATGGCACGTCAACTCCATTAACCTTCACGAAGGCCTTGACCATATCGAGCACAGAATAGCCATGGCCAGTACCGATATTATAGATTCCAATGCCGCACTTACGGTCAACCGCTTGCAAGGCACAAACATGAGCAGCAGCCAGATCACAGACATGGATGTAGTCACGCACGCCAGTACCGTCGGGGGTCGGGTAGTCGTTTCCGAAAACACCTAGCTCTTTCCTCTTGCCAACAGCCACTTGTGTGATATAGGGCATGAGGTTGTTGGGAATGCCATTGGGGTTCTCCCCTATCCTGCCACTGGGATGCGCTCCCACCGGGTTGAAGTAACGCAGCAGGACGACATTCCACTCCGGATCGGCTTTTTGGACATCCATCAGCACCTGCTCCAGCATACTCTTGGTCCAACCATAGGGGTTGGTGCACTGACCCTTGGGGCAGTTCTCGGTGATGGGAATCTCGGCCGGATCGCCGTAGACGGTGGCAGACGAGCTGAAGATGATGTTCTTGCAACCGTGTTTGCGCATTACATCCACCAACGTCAGCGTACCACCGATGTTGTTCTCATAATACTCCCACGGCTTCTCCACACTCTCACCCACGGCCTTTAGGCCGGCAAAGTGAATGCACGCATCCAATTTGTGTTCAGCGAACACATGCTCTAAACCCTCGCGGTCACGAATATCGACACGGTAGAACGGGATCTCTCCCACCCCGATAAGCTCCGCCACGCGGCGCAAAGACTCAGGGTTGGAGTTGGACAGGTTGTCCACCACCACGGCCGTATGTCCAGCCTTGTAGAGTTCTATCAATGTGTGGGACCCGATATATCCAGCTCCACCGGTTACCAAGATGTTCATTGTTTTCTATTTAGTAAATAAATCTATCCATAATCCCCGCGGGAATGCAACCATCAGCAGAAAGAACAATCCAACACAGACGCACCCTAACACCACTATCACACCCAATACCTTCAGCAAGACCTCAGCGGTCTTGTGTTTGCCCTTGCTGGCCTTGTACTCCTCGTATTCCCGGGTCATACCGTAAGAACAAGTCCAACCGGCTGCCCCCTGGCGTCGGGAGTGCCGGTTGGACAATCTCTTCAGTCGCGTTATTTTACCAAGCGAAGAGCGGACGGTTCTGCATCATCTCGTTGGCCTGGCCGGCGATCTTGGCGCGGACGGCCTCATCGGTCGGGGCGCAGAGCACCTCGTCGATCATGTCGACGATGACGGGCATGTCGGCTTCCTTCAGGCCGCGGGTGGTGATGGCGGGCGTTCCGACGCGCAGACCGCTGGTCTTGAAGGCGCTGCGGCTGTCGAAGGGCACCATGTTCTTGTTGATGGTAATCTCGGCGGCCACGAGGGCGTTCTCGGCTTCCTTACCGGTCAGCTCGGGGAACTTGGGACGCAGGTCGATGAGCATCAGGTGGTTGTCGGTGCCACCGCTGATGACCTTGTAACCCTTGGCCATGAAGGCCTCGGCCATGACCTTGGCGTTCTTCATCACCTGCTGGATGTACTGGTCGTAGCTGTCGGTGAGGGCCTCGCCGAGGGCCACAGCCTTGGCGGCGATGACGTGCTCCAGAGGGCCGCCCTGGGTGCCGGGGAAGACGGCGCTGTCGAGCAGGGCGCTCATCTTCTTGATCTCACCCTTCGGGGTGGTCTTGCCCCAGGGGTTGTCGAAGTCCTGACCCATCAGGATCATACCGCCACGCGGTCCGCGGAGGGTCTTGTGGGTGGTGGTGGTGACGATGTGGCAATACTTCACGGCGTTGTTCAGGTAACCCTTGGCAATCAAGCCGCTGGGGTGGCTGATGTCGCCCATCAGGATGGCGCCGATCTTGTCGGCGATCTCGCGCATGCGGGCCCAATCCCAGTCACGGCTGTAGGCGCTGCCACCGCCGATGATCAGTTTCGGATGGTGCTCAAGAGCCTTCTTCTCCATGTCGTCGTAGTCGACCATGCCGGTCTCTTCCTTCACCTGGTAGCCAACCACTTTGTACATAATGCCGCTAAAGTTCACGGGGCTGCCGTGCGAAAGGTGACCGCCGTGGTTGAGGTCCATGCCCATAAAGGTGTCGCCGGCGTTCAGGCAGGCCAGGAACACGGCCATGTTGGCCTGTGCACCGCTGTGGGGCTGCACGTTGGCCCAGCAGGCACCGTAGAGCTTCTTGGCACGCTCGATGGCGATGGTCTCGCTCTGGTCCACAATCTGGCAGCCGCCGTAGTAGCGCTTGCCAGGGTAGCCCTCGGCATATTTGTTGGTCATGACGGAACCCATGGCTTCCATCACCTGGTCGCTGACAAAGTTCTCCGAGGCAATCAGTTCGATGCCTTTGGTCTGACGCTCACGCTCTTTCTGTATGAGGTCGAAAATCTGCGTATCTCTTTGCATATCTGTTTGTTATTTAATTATTGATACAATCCAATAGATTGCAAATATACTAAAAAAAGTTAATGTATGAGAAAAAATATGTAATTTTGCAGCCGAAATGACTGCAAGACGAATTCTTCCGACCTTGACGCTGATGCTGCTCCCGCTGGCGGCAGCGGCCCAACAATCCCTCCTGGCGGGCAACCCCGATCGCACGGCGCTCTACCTCAACCCCGCCAAGGTGTGGAACTACAACCACTACGAACACTCGCGCTGGGGCGCGGGCCTGCGACTGACAACCCACCCCTCAGGGTTCATATTCAACCAGATAGACGCCGACGTATACCTGGGCTACGGCCTGGGCGACGAGCAGTGGAAATGGGGCGCCGGGCTGGAGGAGCACCTGCGTGGAAGCCGGATCAACAGCACCTTCTATCAGCGCTACACGTCCGACTACCGAGCCGCAGGCAGCCGCCGCATCGGCAACCCATGGACCGCCGGAGGCAGCATCCTGGGCGACTTCATGGCCAGCCGGATGATCAGCGTGCGAAGCGCCACCCTGGGCTACCACATGCAGGCCGGAAGTTGGCGCTGGGCCCTCGAAGCAACAGGGGGAAAACGGGGGTATCTCTTCGACGACAACCACCTGATATACGCCAATCTGGAGGATGTTACCTACAGTAACTTCATCCACCTTCGCCTGATGATGCGGCACGCCTGCGGCATCGGTGCCCAGCTGGAGGTCGCACCCGACGGCAGCATGGCCCGACTGCTGGCCGAGTACAAGCGAAACATCGAGCTAACGCACTTCAACATAGGCATCTACGCCCAAGGGGGACTCACGCCGGAGCGCAACGAATACATTGACATGTTCGACCTGGGCGGCATGTGGAGCAGCCCGCTCTACGTGAGCAATCAACTGGCCACCGCACGTCCCAACGAGTTCACTGCTAACGCATTCACACTCTTCCACATACAGATCGAGACCGCTCGACCGCTGTTCCGGCTCTACAGCTCGCTCTTCAACGTCGGCATCAACCCCAGCCCCTTCGTGGGGATCACCGCCGCATGGGGCACCCTCTGGGGGCAGGACGCCGACGGACAGCGCCCGTGGCTGGGCTCCTACCTGCAGGCACCCCACCGCGGAATACTTGAACCAACACTTGGGTTGAACGGTATAATACGCTTTGGCGTAGTCGATTGGGGTGCAGCGCTCTCCTACCGTCTCACCCCCGCCGACGCCCCCTATAGTTATACGGATCCACACGACAACATCATGCTCATCGTCACAGCCAAGCTATTAATTTAAGTTAATTTAAGTCAAAAAATTAGATCGTGCACGACCTAATTTGCACATTTAAAACATTCAGAACGAGACATTTGACCTTCCGGAAGTGTGTCAACCATGCTGGAAAACTCGCAAAACGCTTACAGGGCAAGGGTTTTGCCCTGGTTTTAAGAGAGTCATCAGGGAGTCATCAGGGAGTCATCACGGATTTGACAGGGAGAAGACCCCTTAAACACCACAGAATGAGCCAAATAGAAAAACATGTATTAAAGCAGAAGATTAATTAACAGTATCAAACAATATGGTTATCAAGATTAAAGATATAACAAAATACCTCGACGAATGCTTCCATCCGGAGTACCAGGAGGAGTACGACAACAGCGGTTTTCTGCTGGGCGACGGCGAGACGGAGTACCGCGGGGCGCTGGTGGCACTGGATGTGACCGACGCGGTGGTCGACGAGGCGCTGGACGAAGGGCTGAACCTCATCGTGAGCCACCACCCGATGATCTTCAGCGGTGTGAAGCGGATCACCGACCGAAACGCCTCCGGACGCCTGATCATCAAGCTCTTGCGCAGCGGCATCGCCGTCTATGCGGCCCACACCAACCTGGACAACCTCAAGGAGGGCGTCAACGGCATCCTGGCCGAGCGGCTGGGATTGTCCAACTGTCGCATCCTCAAGCCTTTCGTCACCAGCAGCGACCTGGGGGCCGGCATGGTGGGCGAGCTGGCCGAACCGCTGGCGTGGGACGCCCTGCTGCAGCGGGTGAAGTCGGTCTGCGGCCTGCCGACGGTGCGTTTTGCCGGCCACCAGGGGGAGGTGCGCCGCGTGGCCATCTGCGGCGGCTCGGGGGCGTTCCTCATCGAAGAGGCCCTGGCAGCCGGGGCCGACGCTTACCTGACGGCCGACTTGAAGTATCATGATTTCCAGCGTTGTACGGACCGTCTGCTGCTGGCCGACATCGGACACTATGAGAGTGAACAATTTGCCAAAGAAATAATTTCTCGCGCGATATCAAAAAAATTTAGTAACTTTGCAGTCCGAATTGCGAAGCGCCAACAGTCGCTCGTTAGTTATATTTGATTGGAATACAATAATATATAATAATAACATGGCAAAGAAAGTCAGCACCAAAAAAGCGCAAGAAACCGAAGAAGCCCCCGTCATCATGCGTCCGGACGCAGATGCCGCCATTGAGAAACGTCTGGTAGCCCTGTACACCCTTCAGAGCGTCGACAGCGAGATCGACAAAATCCGCATCATCCGAGGCGAGTTGCCGCAGGCCGTGCAAGACCTTGAGGACGAGATCGCCGGTCTGAACACCCGCATGGAGAACTTCTCCGCCGAAATCAAGGACACCGAGGCCGCCAACAAAGCCCGCAACGCCGAGATCGCCGACCACGAGGAGCAGATCAAGAAATACCAGAAGCAGCAGGACAACGTGCGCAACAACCGCGAGTTTGAGTCGCTGAACAAAGAAATTGAGTTCCAGAACCTTGAGATACAACTCTGCGAGCGTAAGAACCGCGAGGGCCAGGCCCACGTGAAAGAGCTGAAGCAGCACATCGACGCTGCCAAGCAACTGCTCGAGAACCGCCAGAAAGACCTGGAAGCCAAGCGCGAAGAGCTCACCGCCATCACGGCCGAGACCGAGAAAGACGAGGAGCGCCTGCGCGAGAAATCGAAGGAGCAGGAGCAGTATATCGACGAGCGCTACCTGACGGCCTACAAGCGCATCCGCAACGCGGCCCGCAACGGACTGGCCGTGGTGACCATCGACCGCGACTCGTGCGGCGGTTGCTTCAGCAGCATCCCCCCCCAGCGCCAGATGGAGATCAAGATGCACAAGAAGGTGATTGTCTGCGAGAACTGCGGACGCATCCTGGTCGACGACGACATCGCCGCCAAAGCTAAAGCACAACTGGAGAAATAACTACACTATGACATACACATTCAACCCCGAAGAAAAACTGACCCTGGCCAAGATCCAGGAGATTATCGATAAGAAGATGACCCTCGCCCTCGGCGACGAGGCCAAACGCCGCATCGAGAAATGCCGCAACTACCTCAACCACAAGATGGAGAGTCAGAAGGAGCCCATCTACGGCGTCACGACCGGTTTCGGCTCGCTGTGCAACATCTCGATCAGCAAGGAACAGCTCTCGCAGCTGCAGAAGAACCTGGTGATGAGCCATGCCTGCGGCGTGGGCGACGAGGTGCCCGCCGAGGTGGTGCGCCTGATGCTGCTGCTCAAGGCACAGAACTTCTGCTTCGGCTACAGCGGTGCCCAGCTGCAGACCGTGCAGCGCCTCATCGACTGCTACAACGACGACGTGCTGCCGGTGGTCTACCAGCAGGGTTCGCTCGGCGCCAGCGGCGACCTCTGCCCGCTGGCCAACCTGATGCTGCCCGCCATCCTCGGCATGGGCGACGTCTACTGGCACGGCCGCCGCTGCGACGTGAAGGAGGTCTACCAGGCCAAGGGCTGGCAGCCCATCGAGCTGCAGAGCAAAGAGGGTCTGGCCCTGCTGAACGGCACGCAGTTCATGAGCAGCTACGCCGTGTGGAGCCTGCTGAAGGCCATGCGCCTCAGCCGCCAGTCCGATATGATCCTGAGCCTCAGCCTCGACGCCTTCGACGGCCGCATCGAGCCCTTCTACGAGTGCCTCCACATGGTGCGTCCCCACAAGGGTCAGCTCGAGACGGCCGAGGCCGTGCGCTGCTGGCTTGAGGGCAGCGAGCTGATCAAGCGCCACAAAGAGCACGTGCAGGATCCTTACAGCTTCCGTTGCGCCCCGCAGGTGCACGGCGCCGCCAAGGACACGATCCGCTACGTGGCCAGCGTCGTCGAGACGGAGATCAACTCCACGACCGACAACCCCATCGTGCTGCCGGACGAGGACATGGTCATCAGCGGCGGCCACTTCCACGGCGAGCCCCTGGCCATGGTGCTCGACTTCCTGGCCATCGCCGTGGCCGAACTGGGTGCCATCAGCGAACGCCGCACCTACCAGCTCATCGACGCCAAGCGCGGCCTGCCGAGTTTCCTTGTGGCCAAGCCGGGCCTGAACAGCGGTTTCATGATTCCGCAGTATGCCGCCGCCGCCATTGTGAGCCAGAGCAAGCAGCTCTGCACCCCCTGCAGCGTCGACAGCATCCCCAGCAGCCAGAACCAGGAGGACCTCGTCTCCATGGGTGGCAACGCCGCCACGAAGTGCTATCGCGTGTGCGAGAACACGGAGCGCGTGCTGGCCATCGAGCTCTTCAACGCCGCCCAGGCACTCGACTTCCGCCATCAAGCCGGCCTCAAGTCCAGCCCCAAGATCGAGCAGATGGTGGCCGACTACCGCAAGTGCGTCAACTTCGTCGACATCGACGAGGTGATGTACCGCCACATCCACGCCAGCGTCCGCTTCCTGCAGGAGATGTAACCTTCTCTTGGAGTAGATAATACGAAAGGCGATTCCTTTTTGGAGTCGCCTTTTTCTGTTTTGTGTTCCGATGCGGACGCTGGACTAGTGGGCGTCGAGCCAGTTGGTGCCCACGTCGATGCCTACGTCGATGGTGAGACCGTCGAGGGGCAGAGCCTGCTGCATCTCACGGACCACCAGTTCGCGCACCTCGGCCTCCTCGGGACGATAGAGGTCGAAGACCAGCTCATCGTGTACTTGCAGGATCATCTTGGTCTTCAGTTGCCTACGCTTCAATTCATTCCATATACGCACCATGGCCAGCTTGATCATGTCGGCCGAGGTACCTTGGATGGGCATGTTGACGGCGTTGCGCTCGGCAAAAGAGCGCGCCGAGGCGTTGCGGCTGTTGATGTCGGGCAGGTAGCGGCGGCGGCCAAGCAGGGTGCGGGCGTAGCCGTGCTCGCGAGCAAACTGTTTGCTCTGCTCGATGAAGGTGAGGATGGCGGGGTACTGTGCGAAGTACTCGTCGATCAGTGCGGCGGCCTCCTTGCGGGGGATGCCGAGTTGTTCGCTCAGACCGAAGGCCGAAATGCCGTAGACGATGCCGAAGTTGACACTCTTGGCGTTGCGGCGCTGGTCCTTGCTGACCTCCTCCATAGGCAGGTGGTAGATCTTGGCGGCGGTGGCGGCGTGGATGTCGAAGCCGCTGTTGAAGGCGTGGAGCATGTGCTCGTCCTTGGCCAGCGAGGCGATGATGCGGAGCTCGATCTGCGAGTAGTCGGCCGCCAGCAGCAGGTGTTCGTCGTCGGCTGCCACGAAGGCGCGGCGGATCTCACGGCCCCGCTCGGTACGGATGGGTATGTTCTGCAGGTTGGGGTTGGACGACGAGAGGCGGCCGGTGGCGGTGACGGTCTGGTTGTAGACGGTGTGGAGGCGGCCGGTAGCGGGGTTGATGAGCTTCGGGAAGCTGTCGAGGTAGGTGCCCACCAGTTTGGTGATGGAGCGGTACTCGAGGATGAGGGGGATGATGGGGTGGCGGTCGGAGAGCTTGGTAAGCACATCTTCGGCTGTGCTGTACTGCTTGGTGGCGGTACGAGGCGGCTTGTCGGTTACCTTCAGACGCTCGTAGAGCACTTCTCCCAGCTGGCGAGACGAGTTGATATTGAATTGCATGCCTGCCAATTCATATATCTTGTCTTCTATCTGCTGCCGCTCGGATGTGAGCTTGGCGGCATAGTCCCGGAGGGCATTGACGTCGATGCGGACGCCTTCGCGCTCCATGTCGATCAGGACGTCGACCAAGGGTAGTTCGATGTTGTTGTAAAGGTCGAGTAGCGCGGCGTCCTTCATCCGTGCCGCCATGAGGGGGTAGAGCTGCCAGAGGGCTGCCACCTGGGCGACGGCGTCCTGAGGTTCGTAGCCGAGGATCGCCGAGCAGATGTAGTCGAGCGTGTGGCGCAACTCGGCATCTAACAGGTAGTGTGCCAGTTGCACATCGAACAGGGTGCCGGCAGGCACGATGTCGAACTCGGCCAGCATGTACTTGAGGTTCTTCAGGTCGCAGCAGAGCTTGGTGGTCGAGGCGTCCTGCATGAGGGTGGCAAAGAGGGCGTGGTCGATCTTGTCCACCTGCGCCGTCCAGACATCGTCGGCCGTGGTGGCCAGAAGCAGGCGGGGGCCGTCGAAGAGGATCGCCACGTCGTGACCTTGCAGCGCTTGGAGCGCCGCGGTGTCGAGCGGCCGGGCTTCATTGCGATGGGGCGGTGTCACGGATTCCACCGTAGGGATGTCCATGTCGAACAACGTGGGAGCCTGGGATTGAGCGGCCTTGGTTGCGGCCTGGGGTGCTTCAAGCTTGGTGGTAGAGGGCATCTGGTTCCACTGCATGGCCGCGGCAGGGTCTTTGACGGAGAGGTCGGTGAAGATGCGGCGTGCCAGCTGACGGAACTCCAACTCGTCGCAGATGGCCCGAAGCGTCTCGTAGTCGGGCGTTTGCAGCCGCAGAACTTCCTCGTCGAAGGCGATGGGGGCGTCGAGCCGGATGGTGGCCAACTGCTTGGAAAAGAGGGCATCCTGGCTGTGTTCACGGACGTTCTCGCGCAGCTTTTCATTCTTGATCTCATCCACATTGGCCACCATCGCCTCGATGGAGCCGAACTGTGCGATAAGCTTCTTGGCGGTCTTCTCCCCCACTCCGCGGATGCCGGGGATGTTGTCGATGGCGTCGCCCCAGAGGCCGAGGAGGTCGATCACCTGGCGGCAGTCGCTGACGTCGAAGCGCTCGCACACCTCCCTGACGCCGAGGATGGTGTCGGGCGTCTTGCCGCGTCCGTAGCGGTACATCTTCACGTGGGAGGTGACTAGCTGGGCGAAGTCCTTGTCGGGAGTAGCCATCAGCACCTCGTCGAAGCCGGCCCGCTCAGCCGCGTGGCTCAGGGTGCCGATGACGTCGTCGGCCTCGAAGCCCTCGCAGGTCAGTTGCGGGATGCGGAAGGCATCGATGATGCGGCAGATCCAGGGCAGGTTGCTCTCGATCTCCTCGGGCATGGGGTCGCGATGAGCCTTGTAGTCAGCATACATCTCGTGGCGGAAGGTGGGCTTGGGCAGGTCGAAGGCCACACCCACATGGGTAGGTTGCTGCGTGCGCAGCAGGTCGTAGAGCGAGGTGGTGAAACCCAGCGCCGCCGAGGTATTCATGCCCTTGGAGGTGATGCGAGGCGAATTGCTCATGGCAAAATAGCCACGGTAGACCGCCGCCATGCCGTCTATCAGCAGCAGCTTCTTCATTTCAACGGATTGGCATTCAGCTCGTCGTACTCCTGCCGGTTGCGAAGGATGCGGCAGGCCAGATAGACCGCCGAGCGGAACGACTGCTCGCTGGCGTGATCCTTGCCTGCGATGTCGTAGGCCGTGCCGTGGGCGGGGCTGGTGCGCACGTAGGGCATGCCGGCGGTGTAGTTGACACCCTCGGTGAACGACATGAGTTTGAAGGGGATGAGGCCCTGGTCGTGATAGAGAGCGAGGACGCCGTCGAACTTGTTGAACTCGGAGGATCCGAAGAAGCCGTCGCTGGGGAAGGGGCCGTAGGCGAGGACGCCCTTGGACTGCACTTCGTCGATGACAGGGCGGATGACGCGCTTGTCGAAGTCGCCGATGACGCCGTCGTCGCCGGCATGGGGGTCGAGGGCCAGGATGGCGATTTTGGGGCGGGTGATGCCGAAGTCGCGTTTGAGGCTCTGGTTCATGAGCATCATCTTATCGAAGAGCAGGTCGTGGGTCAGCGCGTTGGGCACATCCTTGAGGGCCAGATGGTTGGTGACGATACCGATGCGGATACGGTCGCAGACCATCAACATGAGGCTGGAGCAGCCGAACTGATGCGAGAGGTACTCGGTATGGCCCGGGAAGTCGAAATCGGGCGCCTGGATGTTGCGCTTGTTGATGGGGGCGGTGACGAGGACGTCGGCCTTGCCGGCTTTGAGGTCCTGGCAGGCACGGTCGAGACTCATGCGGCTGAGGCGGCCGGCGATGTCGGTGCTCTTGCCGAGGTCGATCTTGATCTCTTCTTGGGTGAGGTTGACGAAGTTGAACTTGCGGTCCTGAGCCTCGGCGGCATCGCGCACCGAGGTGAAGACCATCTCCTGCGGCATGGAGGCGAGGAGCTTTTTGTGGTAGGAGGCCACCTTGGTGGAGCCGTAGACCACTGGGGTGCAGAAGTCGAACATGCGGCTGTCGCCGAAGGTCTTAAGGATGACCTCGTAGCCCACACCGTTGATGTCGCCGTGGGTGATGGCCACTTTTATTTTTTTTTCATCATTGCACATAACGATACTAAATAAAATGTATAACGGATTTATTTATTGTTGATCATATCTTGCATCTGCAGGAAGGCGTAGAGCAGGCGGATGGCGTAGCCGGAGGCGCCGGGGCGGTAGTAGTGGTGGGGCTTGGGGAAGTAGGCGACGCCTGCGATGTCGAGGTGGATGAAGGGCACCTGGGCAGCGAAGTGGGCGAGGAATTTGGCGGCGGTGATGGTGCCGGCCTGTGGCGTGGTGCCGCAGTTGCGGAGGTCGGCGAAGTCGCTGCGGATGAGTTCGTCGTACTCGTTCCACATGGGGAACTCGACGAGACGCTCGTAGACTTGCTGGCCGACGAGTTTGAGGAGGGTGAGGGGATTGTCGGCGTTCTGTTGCATGGCGGCGATGCCGAAGGAGGAGATGGCGCGGACGGCGGCGCCGGTGAGTGTGGCGGCGTCGATGATGAGGGAGGGGTTGTAGTTGCGGGCGGCGAAGGCGATGGCGTCGGCGAGGATGAGTCGCCCTTCGGCGTCGGTGTTGACGACTTCGACGGTGGAGCCGTCGTACATGGTGAGTATGTCGTCGGGGGCGTAGGCGTTGAAGGAGGGGCGGTTGTCGGTGAGTGGGAGGAGTGCGACGAGATGGACGGGGAGGTGGTTGTCGGCGGCGGCGAAGAGTACGGAGGCCATAGTGGCGGCGCCTGCCATGTCGGATTTCATCTGCTGCATGTAGTCGTCGGGTTTGATGTTGAGGCCGCCGGTGTCGTACATGACGCCCTTGCCGACGAGTGCGATGGGTCTATCAGTGTTCAGTGTTGAGTGTTGAGTGTTCAGTGTTGAGTGTTCAGTGTTCAGTGTTGAGTGTTCAGTGTTCAGTGTT
>CAMHDJ010000051.1 GCA_946183915.1 uncultured Bacteroidales bacterium
CTGGGCTACACCATGCCCTCCGAGGGCTACTGGCAGGCCGTCACCGCCTGGCTGGAGAAGCACTACGGCATCCATACCACCAAGGAGAGCCTCCACTTCATCCCCGGCATCGTGGCGGGCATCAGCTACGCCCTCCTCTGCCTCACAGAGCCGGGCGACCGGGTGCTGGTGACCACGCCCGTCTACCCGCCCTTCCTCAACGTGCCGCAGGGTTGCGGCCGCAAGGTGGTGTGCAGTCCGCTGAAGATCGAAGGGGGGCGGTTTGAGATCGACTTCGACGACTTCGAGCGCAAGGCCGAAGGCTGCAAGGTCTTCATCATGAGCAATCCGCACAACCCCGCCGGCACCTTGTGGGGTCAAGCGACCCTGCGGCGCATCGCCGACATCTGTGAGCGCCATGGCCTCCTCGTCATCAGCGACGAGATCCATGCCGACCTCACCCTGCCGGGCGGCAAGCACGTGAGCTACAGCACCGTCAGCTCCGCTGCCGCACGCCACAGCCTCACCTTCATGGCCCCGAGCAAGACTTTCAACATCGCCGGTCTGGGCAGTTCGACATGCTTTGTCGCCGACGAGGCCCTACGCCAGCGCTTCTTCGGCTGGCTCGATGCCTTGGGTGTGGCCGGGGGCAACATCTTCGCTTTCACGGCCGCCGAGGCCGCTTTCCGCGAGGGTGAGGAATGGCAGCGCCAAATGCTGGACTACCTCAGCGCCAACGTGCAAGCCCTGGACGCCTTTTTGCGGGAGCGTCTGCCGAAGGTGAAAGCCGTCCTTCCGGAGGCTTCCTACCTGGCATGGCTCGACTTCAGCGCCTACGGTATCCCCCACAAGCAGCTGGCCGACCGCTTCATCGCCGAAGCCCATGTGGTGATGAACGACGGCACCACCTTCGGAGGCACCGCCTACGAGGGCTGCTTCCGCCTCAACCTCGGCTGTCCACGGGCACAGCTGATCGACTGCCTGGAACGCATAGAACAAACAATAAAACAATAATACATCATGAAGAAACTGTTACTGATGACAATCGTTGCCGTGATGGCCGTGGGCTGTGGCGGCAGCAAGAAAGCCGAGAAGGCCCAGAACCCGCAGGAGCGCGTGACCATCATGCACGTCAACGACTTCGAAGAGCTGGTGCAGTCCAAGCGTATGCGCGTCATCGACGTGCGCACTCGCAGCGAGTACAACGAGGGTCACATCGCCGGCGCCGAGAACATCGACATCAACCAGCCCGACTTCGTCGAACGGCTGCGCCTGAAAGACGAGCAGGTGGCCGTCTACTGCCGCACCGGCCGTCGCAGCAACAAGGCTGCCCTGATGCTCGCCGAACAGGGCACCTACGTCTACGACCTCGGCGGTGGCCTCCAAGCCTGGCAGCAGGCAGGCAAGCCCACCGTCAAGTAAACAAGCATTCTTACGGCAAAAAGAAACGCGACCCTTTGGCCGCGTTTCTTTGTTTTTCATCGCACCTCGTAGATGGGGATGCGGTAGCGGGTGGTGTTCTGTCCGAAGTTGTGGATGTAACCCACCGTGACGCTGGGCAGGCCTACGCCGTAGAACTTGCCCGAAGGGCCGAGGCCACCACCGATGCTGGGCGTCACCATGACGTACTTGGCATCGAGGAAGAGGTCGCCACGGCGCCCCAAGTAGTAGCGGAACATCAGGCCGAAGTCGGTGGCCACATCGAACGACGGGCGGTCGAAGCGCCACACAGGACCGGCACCGAGGTAGGGCAACACATTGATTCGCACCCCGCGGCCGCGGAAGATGAGGTTGCTCACGTTGAGCATCAGGTCGGCATGCAGGAAGGCGTAGCGGTAGCCCGCGCCAGCGCAGAGGTTGAGGGTGTCGTACTGCTCGTGGGCTGTGAAGCCGCCCAGTTCGGCACGCACCGACCAGAAGTTGCTGAAGTTGCGGCCAAACATGATCTCAGGCGAGACCCCGATCATGCTTGTGCCCCCCAGATGGTCGTTGGTGAAGAGGTCGAAGCAGGAGTAGTTGGGCCCGATACCCAGGCCGAGGAACCAGTCTTCGCCGATGCCGCGCGTGTAGCGCTCGGTACGACGGTGGAAGGGTTCGGTACTCTGCCGGAAGAGCAGTCCCACACCAAAGGTGTGCAGATAGTTGTCGCCGGGCGAATTGTCGAAGCCCTGAGGCAGGAAGTAGCACTTATACTGCAAGATAGCGTCCATGTAATCGCCAATGCGATAGGGGGCCTGCAGGCCGAGCATCATCTGGAAAGCATTGTCGAGGCCAGAGTCATCCATGTCCATCAGCCACGCCGCGCCCAGACCCAGTATGGGGTAGAACGGTATCGGACTGAGGTAGTTGCGGTTGTAGACATGGAAGAAAGTCGAGTTGAGGTCCCACTTGAACTCGGCGTTGGCGAACATGAAGGTAGCACTGTTGCCGGCGGCGTTGGCCCCCATGATGCCGTCGAACGAGACCTGGAACGCCAGCGGGCTGGCCAACCAGACACCACCGGTGAGGTTCAGCGACGGAGCGCCGAAGCCCCCCTCGCCGTTGTGGCTGTAGGCATGGGCACCCAATGCGAACGACCCGAAGAGGGTGTTCGAGTAGACGATGCCGTCGTTCTCCTGGGCATGGGCCGTCATGAGCAGACAGGCCGTCAGCACCGACAACAGTATTTTCTTCATCTTCAGCTAACTATTGTTATTTCTGAGCGCGCTCGGCAAACTCCTTGGCGCTCACTTTCTCCACCGTGGGATTCAACTGGCCCTTGAAGAGCTTGGCGAGGTTCTCGGCGTAGAGGCGATCCACCAGCTGCTGCACGTTCTTACGGTCGGCGGCGATGCTGCGGGCGGCCTGCTCCAGGCGCTGCTCGGTCTCCTCCTTCTTCTCGCCTTCGGGCTTCTGATCGTTGCGGCGCAGGATGTCCTTGATGTAGTCGACGATCTGGTTGCTCGTGGGCTCAACGGGCTGTATCTCTTCGAGTTTCGACTCGATGAGCTCCCACTTGAGCGAGGGCAGGTACTTCTCGGCCCAGTCGGCCTCGATGCTCTCGGGGGTCATGTCCTTCTCGCCGCGGCTGGCAAACCAACGCTTCAGGAAGTCCTCGGGCAGGGGCTTGTCGAAGTTCTCCACCAGCGCCGAACGCACCTGGTTGACATACAGGTAGTCGCTCTGCTCGCCGTTGGCCTTCTCAAACTCCTTCTTCATGGCTTTGGTGAAGGCGTCGGCGTCCTTGATCTTCTGGTCGGGGAAGACGAGCTTGAAGAGCTCCTCGTCGATGGCGTGGGGGATGATGCGGGAGATGCCGCTGAGCGTCAGCTCCACGTCGGACTTGAACTTCTTGGCCGTAGCATTGTCCATGTGCAGGGCGCGCTCGATGTCGGCCACCGGGAAGGCCTTGGCCATGTTGAAGCGGATCTTCTCCTCGGCCTTCTTGCCCTCGAACAGGGGCAGAAGCTCCTCGTCCTTGAGGTTCAGCAGGTTGAGGCTCACGAAGGTGTCAACGCCGCCCTCTTTCACTTCGCCCTTCTTGTCGAGCTCCACCACCTTGCCGTACAAGATGTCGCCCTTGCCGACGGTCTCGGGGGTCTCGAACTTGCCGTAGCGGTTGGTGACGTTAGCAATCTCGTTTTCAACCTCTTTCGAGGTAACCTTAATCTGGTTGTACACCACGTTGACCTTGCTCCAGTCGATCTCAAACTCGGGGGCAAGGGCCACGTTGAAGTAGAATGTAAAGGCCTGCTGCTTGCCGAAGTCGACCTCGCCGGTCTTCTCGTCGTCGCTCATGGGCATGCCAAGGATGTGCAGTTTCTCGTCGTCGATATACTTGAAGAGGCTGGTGTTGAGCTCGTTCTGCACAGCGTCGCCCACGATGGCGGCCTTGTACATGCGCTGTATCAAACCCATGGGGGCCATACCCTTGCGGAAGCCTGGCACGGTGGCCTTCTTCTGGTAGTCTTTGAGTTGCTTGGTGACGTTCTCGATGTAGTCTTTTTCCTCAATATCAACCTTGATACGGAGTTCCAAATCACTTAAATTCTCTCTTGTGATGTTCATCTGATTGTTTATTTTATTGATTTTTAGTATATTCTCTTTAACTATGAAAATGCAAATATACACATATTTTTTGAATTATAAGAAAAAAACATCAGCCGGAGCGCTGGCGGGAGACTTCGGCGGGAGGGGCCGGAGAGAAATTAGATCGCGCACGATCTAATTCGCACCACCCCCGCACATACACCGCATCATGTCCGCCGGCGGGCGGACTTGACGCGGAGTTGACGCGGAGTTAAGTCGGACTTGATGCGGACATGATACTGACTCAGAGCGTGTTAGAGGCATTTTACACCCATAGCATACTGACATACAAACACTTAGATACATCTACAGAACACCTAGCACGCCCTGGGCCCCCTTCGGCAGGGGGCGGCACGAGGGCGTCGGAAGGGGGTCGAAAGGGGGAACAAAAATCAAAATAGATCGTGCACGATCTATTTTTCACGGGCTGAAAACGATGAAAAAAATCTAGAAACCGATGCCGAGGTCGACCAGGTAGGCGTAGAGGCCCGGGTTGCTCGCGGTGAGGGGATTCATGGACGCGTCGGCGAGGAGGTACTTGTAGAGGTGGGTGCGCCGGGCGGCGAAGACCCCGAGGCCGCCGTGGATGTTGGTGTAGGTGTCGGTGGTCTGGTTGAGGGAGACCCCGCTGGCGGCGGAGTTGATGTAGACGTTCAGGTTCTCGTCGCAGGCGGTGAGGTAGATCTCGACATATCGGAGGTACTCTTTGGGGTTGGGGTCGTCCTGGAGGGCTGTCTTGAGCGAGTTGAGGAAGGAGTTGAGCGGGTAGATGGTGCGGGTGCCGTTGGTGACGTGGGCGCACTTGAGGTCGACGTGGAGGGTGTCACCGTTCTCGCCGTAGAAGAAGCGCACCACGGGCTGGTAGCGGCGGGCGTTCTGGAGGGGGTTCCAGGCGATGTTGCACACACGCTCGCCGGCCGAGTAGTCGTAGAAGCCGAAGGGGCGCGTGTTGTAGGGCTGGGTGATGAGGGTCTCGTCGGTCTGGAGGACGAGGGGTATGGGATCGGTGTAGGCCATGAGGCTGTCGTCGGCCGTGCGCCGCACCTCGAGGTGGTAGCGGCAGGTGGTGTCGAGGCGGCTGGTGCTGTAGAAGAGGGGCTGGTTCTGGCTGGCGAAGAGGCCCTCGCTGCGGTCGCAGAGGGTGTCGCGCATAGCGAGGGTGTCCTGGCGGCCGTCGGGATGGGTGGCCACGAGGCGGACGGCAAGGTAGCCCTGCGGGAAGTTGATCATCTCGCTCGAGGTGCCGTAGTCGTAGATGTTGCCGTCGACAAGGAAGCACTTCTCGACGCGTGCCCAGGTGGTGTCGTCGTCCTGGTCGAGCAGACAGTAGACGACGGGGGTCTCGCGGTAGTCGGCATTGGGCGAAAATTCGACCTGGCAGGCCGTGGCAATGAGGGAGGTCAGCGCGAGGGCGACGAGGAGACGGGGTGTGGATTTCATGCGGAATGGGGTGTTTGTGTTACGGTTTGGCGGTCCCCTCGACGACCTCGATCTCGTCCATCATCAGCCATGGTTTGAGGCCTTTGGCGCGATGCCAGGCGGGGATGGACTGGAGGGTCTGGGGGATGATGCGGAGCACGCCGGCCGAGCGGCCCACGGGGATGCGGACCTCGACGACGCGGGGCTCCTGCTGTCCGGCATCGGCCGGGTCGAAGGGGATGTCGACGGCGAGTGTATCGGTGAAGGCAACACCGTCGGCCGAGAGGGCCACCACGACGCGCCGCGGGGCGAAGGCCCACGTGGCGGGGCTGTGGGCGTAGCGCACCACAACGCTCTCCACCGGCAGGGTCTTGGCCAGCTGCACGGTGGTGACCACCGGCTCGCCCGAGAAGCCCAGCCAGCCCCGGTTGAGCTGGTCGACGCTGCCGCGCTCGCCGTCGAAGAGGAGGGTGTCGGTGCCGATGTTGTAGGGGGTGTTGGCCTTGCGCGAGAAGGTGGTACTGACGATGTAGTCGTAATTGAACTTGCGCGTGCTCGTGAACGAGGGGGGCATGTCTTTGGCGAAAGCCCTGGCTTTGACCACCGTGGTGGCGTTGATGACGAAGGGGCCGCCGTAGCGGGTCGACGACTCGTTGGGCTCGCTGCCATCGAGGGTATAGCGGATCTCGCTGCCGGCTTGGCTGGCGAGGCGGATGGTCAACGGCTGCGAGAAGCGCACCTCGTCGGAGGTGATGGTGGGCGGTTCGAGCATGCCGACCGTCGTCACGGGGAAGCGGATGCCGTAGAAGCGGGCCGGATCCTGCTGGCTGTAGGGGCGCAGGTGGACCCGGAAGGTGCTGGTCGACTGCGGATAGAGGCGGAGGTCGGTGCCGCTGCCGAGCATCTCGCACCGCTCGCCGAGCACCTCGGCGTAGAGCCCTGCCCCACCCTTGCGGCTGGCACACCAGCGTACCTGCTTGCGCGCCACGGCGTTGTCGGTCGGGAGGGTGTAGGTGCCCACGAGGCCGGAGCTGCGTTCGGCGAAGGCCACTTCGCGGTCGAGGCCGTACCACACGATGCTGTCGGCCGACCAAGCCAGACGCACCACAGGCCGGAGCTTGCCGGCGGCAAGGCGGTCGCTGGCCGCAAGGGTGTAGTCGACCACCACGTCGACCGTGCTGAAGCGGGTGTAGGTGGTGCGCACGTCGCACATCACGCCGCCGTCGGGGGCACTGTATCTCAACATATTGTCGATGCAGAGTGTGCGTTCGTCGGGACGACGCACAAGGTGACCGACGGCCTGGACGGTCCAGTCCGGATGGCCGTCGAAGTAGAGCTCGACGGGCAGCATGGTGGTATCCTGCACGGGGTCGCCCTGGTTCACGAGGGCGCTGTGTTTGGGCTGCTGCGGTAGGGGGAACTCGACGGTGCCCATGGTCAGGTCGGCCGGCGTCTGCCACGGGGCCATCTCGCTGCGGCGCGTGGCAAGGGTGAAGCGCACGAAGAGCTCCTCGCCGGGTTGAAGGTCGACATGGGGGATGCGCATCTGCACCTTGTCGCTGCCTCCACAGGGCACCACCATCGGCAAGGCGCCGCCGGTGATAGCGGAACGATGGTTGGTGAAGACGTTGTAGTCCAGCGAGTAGCGGCTGAGACTGGAGAAATCGTTGCGGTTGAAGACAACGAACTGGCCGTCGTCGGGCATGAGTTTCTCGAGCTGCACGTCGAAGGGGCTGAAAAGATGCTTCAACTCAGAGAGTTGAGCTGCCGAAAGAGGCCATCCGTCGACGAAGCCGCCCTGCAGCTGACGCTGGTTCTCGACCAGGCGCCAGAGGGCTTCCAGCCGCGGGAAATCGTCCGGACCGACGGCCACCAGCATGAGGGTGGGCCGGTCGCCGGCCTTGTTCAGCGACTGGCGGAGGGCCGAGGGGTCGGGGTGCATCGGGGCGATGATGTCCGTCGACTCGCCATGCTCGGCGCCGGAGAAGATCACCGGACGGCTCTTTTCTTTGGCTTTCAAGCGCTTGTAGGCTGCCGTCATGCAGAGGCCGTTGTCGCGCGTGTCGCCCAGCGACCAGGCGATGATGCTGGTGTGGTTCTTGTAGCGGCCGTAGAGATTCTCGACACGGCGCTCGAACAGCGGGAGGTATTCCGGGTCGGTAGCCACCGCCTGCTGCTGCTCGGAGAGCGGCATTAGGTTGGCGTCGGCGACCACATAGAGACCATAACGGTCGCAAAGTTCGTAGAAGAAGGGATCAATGGGCGACAGACGCGAGGTGCGCACCGCATTGATGTTGTGGCGTTTCATGGTTTCAACGTCCTGCTTCATGCGTTCGCGGTCGGCCGGACTGTCGGTGGAGGCCTTGCCGTAGGTGACGCCTTTGAGGGTGATGGCCTTGCCGTTGAGCTGCAACTGGCCGTCTTTCACCTCGATACGCCGGAAGCCGAAGCGGGTGCCGACGGTCTCCTCCTCCTGCATGTTCTCGTCGCGCAGTCGGATGATGGCGGTGTAGAGCACCGGAGTCTCGGCGTTCCAAGGCTGCACACCGGTCCAGGAACGGCTGAGGTCGACGGTCTCTTCGCTGCGGCCGTTGAAGACCACCCAGCGCCCCATGCGGTCGAAGGAGTGCCCCTTGGGGTCCCAAAGCTCCACTTCGAGGTAGTACTTGCCCTTGCGCTTGCCGCAGAAGAGGTCGGCTGCGAGCGTAAGGGTGCCGCTTCCGGAGGCGGCATCGTAGTCGGCTACCAGCGTGTAGTCGCTCACATTGGGGTCGTTCTTGAAAAGAAGATAGGGATTTCCGTTGAAGCCTACCGGCTGGCTCTGGGCTTCAAGGAGGGCCTCACGAGGCTGCGTGAGGGCTTCGACGACGAGCGTGTTGGCCCGTCCGTAGCGCAAAGCGGGGTCGAGAAGGCACTCGTTCCAGTGGCGTGAGTCGCCGCCAGCGCCGAGGTCTATGCCGTTGAGGGTGACCCTCACTCCGCGCGTAGCGCGGACATTGAGGTAGATGCGGAAGTCGCGCCAGTCCTTCTCCACATCCAGTTGGCGCTCGTAAAGGATGGAACTGTCGGTCGCCGAGCGCTGCCAGCCGTCGGCCAACTCCATGTAGTAGGGCGAGTCGCGGTAGGCATTCTTTTCGATGGCCGACTCGTCATAGTAAGGAATCACGTTGGCACGCGACGGCACAATCTGTGCCATGGTGGCGCTTGTCGCGGCCATGAGTGCCAGCGACAGGATGACCAAGGCTTTACGCATAATCAGTCCTTAGTTGCTGTAGTAGAATGTTGCGCCGAAGGTGAGCATGTGAAGGTTGACCGGAGTGTCGAGAATCGGTCGGCGCTCGACGTCAGTGCGGAGCACATTGTTCGACTGAAGGAGGCGGTAACCCACGTGACCCGCCACGGCAAGGTTGCGGCTGAGGGCATAGCGCACGCCGGCTTCCAGGCCGAAGTAGAGGCCACCCTCCTCGATCTGGCAGCCCACCGGGTCGGGCTCGGACGAGGTGCCGAGCGGGAATGTGTAGCCCACCTGCAACACAGCGTAGGGGGTCAGCTGGCTGCGGAGGAAGTGACTGCGCAGTTCGGCGAAGACAGGCAGCTGCGTGTAGGCGCCCGTCGGGTCGGCCACATAGTTGAATCCCACACCCACACCGGTCTCCTTGCGGATGTTGTAGCCCACCGAAAGGCCCGGCATGAAGGCGTTGAGGACGTTGGCGATGGTGTCGAAATCGTCGACAGAGCGGTTGAGGTTGATGCCATAGGAGGCGTCAGCGGCCGCATAGACGCCATGCCATCGGAACTCTATGTGGCGTTGTTCCTGGGCAACGCCACACAGAGATGCCATGGCTACGATAGCTAAGACTATCTTTTTCATAGTGTTTTGTTAAGCATTCATCGGCTTGAGGTCGGGGCTGACGATCAGCGTGGCCTCGGTGGCGGCCTGAACCTGCTCCACCGTGAACTCGGGATTGATCTCGGTCAGCACGATACCCTTGGGGGTGATCTCCATGACGCCCATCTCGGTGATGATCATGTTCACCTGACCCTTGGCGGTGAGCGGCAGGGTGCACTTCTTGAGGATCTTGGGGTTGCCCTTGGCGGTGTGCTCCATGGCGAGGATCACCTTCTTGGCACCGACCAGGAGGTCCATGGCGCCACCCATACCGGGGGTCTTCTTGCCGGGGATCATCCAGTTGGCAAGGTCGCCCTCTTCGTCCACCTGCATGGCACCGAGGACGCTGACGTCCACGTGGCCGCCGCGGATGATGCCGAACGACGTGGCGCTATCGAAGGTGCTGGCGCCCGGGATGGGGGTGACGAAACCGCCACCGGCGTTGATGAACCAGGGGTCTTCCTTGCCCTCTTCGGGGGTGGGGCCCATGCCGATCATACCGTTTTCCGACTGCAGGACGACCTTCACGCCGGCGGGCAGATAGTTGGGGATGAGGGTCGGAAGGCCGATACCGAGGTTTACGACATCGCCGTCGTGCAGCTCTTGGGCCGCGCGCTTGGCGATAAAGGGTTTAATCTGTTCTTTTTCCATTGTTATTATTAGTTTTAGTTCTTGCTTGTCAGCATCATTTCCAGCCGCGGTGCACCATCTCCTGGGCCACGAACGAGGCCACATCGTCGGCGTAGGTGTTGGCGCCGAAGCCGGCGTCGTAGCCCAGCTCCTTGGCCAGCTCGTGGCTGATGCGCGGGCCGCCGCAGATGAGTATCACCTTGTCGCGCAGCCCTTCGGCCTCGAGCATCTCCACCAACTCGGTCATGTTCTTGATGTGCACGTCCTTCTGGGTCACCGTCTGGCTCACCAGCAGGGCGTCGGCATGCAGCTCGATGGCTTTGGCGATGAACTCGTCGTTGGGCACCTGCGAGCCGAGGTTGTAGGCGTCGATCATGTCGTAGCGCTCCAAGCCGTAGTGGCCGGCGTAGCCCTTCATGTTCATGATGGCGTCGATGCCCACGGTGTGGGCGTCGGTACCCGTCGAGGCACCCACGCAGACGATCTTGCGTCCGATGTGCTCGCGGATGTACTCGTCGCACTCCTTCATCTCCATCGTGGTGCTTTCCACCTTGGGAACGTGGATGTTGGTGTAGTCCACCGTGTGGGTCAGCGAGCCGTAGCAGTTCATGAAGCAGAAGCCTTCGGTCAGCTCCTTCTGGTAGACCACCAGGGGGTTCTCGAAGCCCATCTTCTTCAGCAGCTGCTTGGCGGCCTCTTCGGCCTCGGCACCCGCCGGCACGGGCAGGGTGAAGCTCAGCTGCACCTTGCCGTCGTTCATCGTGTCGCCGTATGGCTTTATCTTGGTGAGGTCGAGGGTTTTGTCGTAATCCTTGGCCTCCATCGAATACAATCCTTCGCTCATAGCTTATTTCTTACCTTTCATCAGTTCAACAAACGGGTTAAAATACTTGTCGCCCTTCAGGGTGACGCCGTCGAGGCCCTTGCCGCCGTTCTTGGGGCGCTTCACGTTGGCGAAGATACCCTTCTCCAGCGCCGTGAAGAGGCCTTCGCTCTCCATGGCCTCCAGCAGCTGGGTGGCCTTGTGGAGCACCTCCTGCGCGCGGCTCTTGATGATGCCGCCGTCCTTGAACTCCACCTCCTCGCCGATGTCCTTCATGTTGTTGAAGATGTACTTGGCGTTCTCGATCGAGAGGTAGCGGTCGCTCATGAAGGGGGTGTGGATGGCCTCGGTGGGCATGCCGAGGAGCTGGAGCCCCTGGTGTGTCCACTGGCCGATGACGTTGAAGAGCGCGTCCTGGATGTGGCCGCGGAAGATGTTGCCGGTCATGAACTTGGTGGGCGGCATGTACTTCAGCGGCGCGTCGGGGAATATCTCGCGCAGCATCTGCGCCTGCGCCAGCTCGTACAGGAAGCCGTTGGTCAGCGAGGGATCCATCTCGAAGGCATGGCCCAAGCCCTGCTGCTCGCTCGGCAGGCCGGCCATGAAGGCCAGCTGCTCGTTGATGAAGTCCGAAGCCAGCACCGTGTGCGCCTCCTCGTAGGCGTCGGCGGTGGTCAGGTAGTTGTCCTCGCCGGTGTTGATGATGACACCCGCAAAGCCGTTGATGATGCGGCTGAAGTACTGGTCGATCAGCGTGCGCTGCATGTTGATGTCGCGGAAGAGGATGCCGTAGAG
>CAMHDJ010000052.1 GCA_946183915.1 uncultured Bacteroidales bacterium
CCCACAGCGTGCAGTACGCCATGGCCGCCATGCTCAAGGGCGCCAACGACGGCACGTTCAACTTCGTGAAGGACATCAAGGAGTACGGCGAGAAGGCCGGTATCATGAAGAAACTCTTCACCGACAACGGCTTCTATATCGTCTACGACAAGGATATGGGCGTGGACATCGGCGACGGCTTCTACTTCACCTTCTGCTACCCCGGCTTCGGCGGCGTCGAACTGCTGAACGAGCTCATCCGCTACGGCGTCAGCGCCATCGCGCTCGACATCACGGGCTCGCACAAGCAGGGCATCCGCGCCTGCGTGGCCCTCGTGCAGCGCGACCAGTTCCCCGACCTCAAGGTGCGCCTCGAGCAGTTCCACAAGGACCACCCCGTGAAGGCCTGACGGCCTGCAAGGAGTCAAGACGCGGAGCCTGTCCGCATCTTGACTCCTTTTTTTATACCCTTTTCTCACCATTAAAACCACACAAAAATGAAGAAAACACTATTCTTGCTGCTGGCTCTCGCGGCCGGCATGGTGTTGCAGGCGCAGCAGACCTTCACTGCCGTCAACGCCGACGGGGTGACCATCACCTACAAGACCACGAGCGACAGCACCGTCGAGGTGGCGCGCGCCGACGGCTACATCGGCGCCATCGCGGTGCCGTCGACGGTGAGCTACGAGAGTGTCAGCTATGCTGTCACGGCTGTGGGCGCCAGGGCCTTCTACAACAGCGCGGTGACCTACGTGTCGCTGCCGGAGTCGGTGACCGGCTTGGGCTTCATGAGCCTCAACACCGCCAGTCTCGACTCGGTGCGCTTCGCCTGCCAGGAGGTGCCGGCATTAAACTACTCCTTGGCCGAGATCTTCGGCTCGTCGAACCTGTGGCGGGTGAAGGTCGTGGTGCCTTGCGGCCGGCTCGACAGCTGGAAACGGGCGGGCTGGGATGCCTTAGCCTACATCTGCACCGACTGCTCCTACCGCCTGGCGGTGGAGGCGAACATCGACAGTATCGTGACGGTGTGGAACAGCGGCATCTATCAGGGCGCCATGGCCTCGATGACCGACCGCTACTACGAGGAAGGCGATACGGCACATCTAGCCGTCTTCCGCTTCAGCTGGACCGAGAACAACGCGACCCGCACCCGCTACGGCTACTTCCTCGGCTGGGGCGACGGCTACAACGACCGTTCGAGGGAGGTGGTGATGCCGGCCCACGACGTGACGCTGGAGTACATCGTGGATACGATGCCCCGTGCCACCCTGGCGGCCAGCCGCATCACGACACCGGTCTATCTCTTCGGAACGATGAGCTACGACGGCGACGTGGCGGGCTATCGTTTCCGCGACATCCACTACCCTTACGGCGAAGGTGCGGATCAGGTCGAGAGTTGGCCGTCGACGATCTTCAACAGCAGCCTTTGGGTGGCTTCGGAGGAGGGGAGTGCCGTGTCGTACTACTTCCAGGATGGCAACGACTTCTACCCGGGTCCGGTGCGCCTCGACGGCACCACCGACATGGAGACGGCGCGCCGCTTCAGCCGCGTGTGGCACCTGACGCGCGAGCAGATCGACTACCACATTGCCCATTGCGGTGAGGCGGGCTACACCATTCCGGACGACATCATGACCTGGCCCGGCAACGGCCCCGAGGGCTACGCCGACCAGCTGGCCCCCTACTACGACGCCGACAGCAACGGCCGCTACGACGCCCGGGCTGGCGACTATCCCATCATCCGGGGCGACGAGTGTGTCTTCAGTATCTTCAACGATGCCAAGGGTGTTCATTTCCAGAGTCAGGGCGCCCCCCTCGGCCTCGAGGTGCACAGCATGACCTACGCTTTCAACGAGCCTGAGAACATGGCTTTGTGGAACACTGTCTTCCAGCATTACGACATCTATAACCGCTCCGCTGCCGACCTCACCAACACCTACCTCGGCATGTGGACCGACTTCGATATCGGCTACGCCTGGGACGACTTTGTGGGCTGCGATGTGCGTCGCGGAATGTTCTACGCCTACAACGGCATGCCGACGGACACCCCTGGCATGGGAAGCTTCCAGGGCACCACGCCGGCCCAGGGTTGTGTGATCCTCGGCGGCGCACGCCAGCCGGCCGACGGGCTCGACAACCCGAGGGTGGATATCGAGAAGATTCTGTCGGATTCTTACACCAACCCGCAGGTGAAGCAGTTGCTGGAACAGTATCGGCGCGACGACGGCACGCTGGACACGGTGGCTGTGAACCTCGATGCCGAGCTTTTCTTCAGCTATGACCCATCCTGCTGGATGTTCATGCCGGGCAACGATGCTGTCAATCAGGCCATCAACGGCGCCAACTTCGGCAACGGCATCGCCGACGACGAGCGTCTGGGGTTGACTAATTTCACCTACTATGAAAACAGCCTCAGCGCTATCAACGGGGATCCGGAGTATTCGACGGACTTCTACAACTATATGCGCTCCTATTGGAAGAACGGCCTCCACATCAAGTATTTCGGCAACGGCATGAGTGCTGGTGTCGAGGATCTCGACGCTCGCTTCATGTTCCCGTACGAGAGCGATCCCTGGCAGTGGGGCACCGACGGCGTCATGCCGCAGCAACCCAACGCTTGGGAGGAGAGCCTGGTGGGCAACATGCCCGGCGACCGCCGTGGCGTCGGCGCCAGCGGGCCCTTCACCTTCACCGCGGGTTCGCATCAGGAGTTGGACGTGGCTTTCGTCGCCGGCTTCAGCAGCGACAACTGGGGCGCAGTACGGATGCTGCAGGCCAGCAGATACGATGTGACTCGACAGTGGCAGCACGACACCACCGATGGCGGACGCCCGTTCGTCTACATGCCCTACTCGGCCCCCCACGAGGTGGGCATCGAGGGCGTCGACGCGGCCTCGCTGCGTGTCAGTCCCAACCCCACCACGGGTTGCCTGACGGTCAACGTGTCGGTGGAGACCGACGTGGAGGTGCTCGACATGATGGGCCGCCGCCTGATGGCCGTCCACGCACGGCAGGGCGCCGTGGCCCTCGACCTCGCAGCCCTGCCGCAGGGCATCTACCTGCTGCGCGCCGCCGGTGCCGTCAGCCGCATCGTGAAGCAGTAACCCCGTCCCCACCAAGGACATCCCATAATATCGAAGCCCGTGGGCTACCGCCCACGGGCTTCGATATTTAACTATATGGCGATTAGGGAGTCACCCGCTTATGTTGAGTTGGATGGGTATGCAGGCAGGGGTGCCTGCGTACCATACATACATTAATAATGAGGGCGCCCCGCCGTACGGCGGGGCGCCCTCTGTGTTGTGACTGGTCTGTAGGCTTTTACTTCTTCAGGTTCTTGTATTCCTCGTTCAGGCCGTCGACGATCTCGTTGGTGATGTCCATCGCGGGGTTGATGTAGAGGGTGGCCTGCTTGGTGAGGATCATGTCGAACTGCTGGTTGGCAGCGTTGTACTCGCGCACGTAGGCGTAGATGGCGTTCATGATTTTGGCGGTCTCGGCGCTCTGCTTCTCGGCGATCTTGGCCATCAGCTCCTGCTCGAGGGTCTGCATCTTTTCGGCACGCTGCTTCAGCTCGGCTTCCTTGGCCTGCTGTTGGGTGAGGGTCATGGTGGAGCCGTTCTGCAGGTAGTTGTTGTAGTCTTTCTGGAAGGTCTCGACCTGCTGCTGGCCGTAGCGGCGCTGCTGCTCGGTGTAGTCGGCCAGTTGCTTCTCGAGGTCGATGGCGTACTGGTACTTGGCCAGCAGGGTATCGGTGTCGATGTAGGCCACCTTGAGGCCGCCTTCGATGGCGACGGGCGCCGTGGCCTCGGGGTTCTGCTTGTTCGTGTTGTTGCATGATGTGGCGCCCAACAGGAGCAAGGCAGTCGCAATAGTGATGAAAGTTCTTCTTTTCATTATTATTATATGTTTTTTATTCCTTGTTTTAATTCTTAACTCTAAACTCTAAACTCTTAACTCTCTCAATTTTATTCTACTTCGCCGATGGTGTCGATGGCGCGTTGCACGCGGCGGATGGTCTCCTCTTTGCCGAGCATCATGACGAGCGTCAGCATGTCGGGGCCCACGGTCTTGCCGACCACGGCCAGGCGCAGCGAGTTCATGACCGATCCCATGTTGAGGCCGTTGCCTTTGATGTAGTCCTCCAGCAGGGCCTGATGGATGGCGTCGTACTCGAAGGGGACGGTGTTGAGGATCTCGATGACTTTGGCCATATGGGTGGTCATGCCGGCTTTCCAGCGCTTCTTGATGGCGGCGGGGTCGTAGTCGGTCGGGGCCTGGAAGAAGTAGCAGCAGGTGTCCCACAGCTCGCTGGGGAAGGTGATGCGCTCTTTCATTAGGGCGGCCACCTTGAGGGTGAAGGCGTGGTCGGGCTCGATGCCGTGCTCTCGTACCTGAGCCTCCAGGTAGGAGGCCACCTGCTCGTCGCCGAGCATCTGGAAGTATTCGTGCTGGAACCACTTGGCCTTGTCGAGGTTGAACTTGGCGCCGTTCTTGCTGATGTGCTCGATGTTGAACAGTTTGATGAGCTCGTCCATGGACATGATCTCCTGTTCGGTGCCGGGGTTCCAGCCCATCAGGGCCAGCATGTTGACCACGGCCTGCGGCAGGTAGCCCTGTTCGCGGTAGCCGCTGCTGACCTCGCCGCTCTTGGGGTCGTGCCATTCCAGCGGGAAGACGGGGAAGCCCAGCCGGTCGCCGTCGCGTTTGCTCAGCTTGCCGTTGCCTTCGGGCTTGAGCAGTAGGGGCAGGTGGGCGAAGCGGGGCATGGTTTCCTCCCAGCCGAAGGCGCGGTAGAGCATCACATGCAGCGGGGCACTGGGCAGCCACTCCTCGCCACGAATGACGTGGGTGATCTCCATCAGGTGGTCGTCGACGATGTTAGCCAGGTGGTAGGTGGGCATGCCGTCGCTCTTGAAGAGCACCTTGTCGTCCAGCAGACGGCTGTTCATCGTCACGTCGCCACGGATGAGGTCGTGCACGGTGATGTCAAGATTCTCGGGAAATTTGAAGCGCACCACGTAGGGCTCACCGGCGTCCAGGCGGCGTTGCACCTCGTCAGCACTCAGCGTCAGGCTGTTGCACATGCCTGTGCGGGTGGTGCAGTCGTATTGGAAGGTCTTTTTCTGCGCCTCATACTCCTTTCGTTTGGCCTCGAGTTCTTCGGGACGGTCGAAGGCGTAGTAGGCCCATCCGTCGCGCAGCAGCTGGTCGGCATACTGGCGGTAGAGGGGCTTGCGGTCGCTCTGGCGGTAGGGTCCGAAGGGACCGCCCAGGTGGACGCCCTCGTCGAACTGGATGCCCAGCCAGTCGAGGGCCTCGATGATGTATTGTTCGGCACCGGGTACAAAGCGCGTCTGGTCGGTGTCTTCGATGCGGAGGATCATCTTGCCGCCGTTCTGGCGGGCGAAGAGGTAGTTGTATAATGCGGTGCGCACACCGCCGATGTGGAGCGGCCCCGTAGGGGAGGGGGCGAATCGTACTCTTACCATGAAAGGTTTAGTGTTTGTTTTTTTAGGTTTATGGTGGTTTTATTTCATGAAGCTGCCCAGTTTGTAGGCTACGGAGAGCATGACGGCGCTGTTGTTGCCGTCGCCGATGGTGGCCGATGCCTGGGAGTTCTCGATGACGCGCAGCACGTCTACGTCTTCCGATACGGCCAGGAAGCCGTGGTCAACGAAGAGCGAGACGGTATAGTTCCCGTGCTCATAACTGAGTCCGAGGATGGCGCTGACGTCCAGTCGCTTGATGTGGTTGAACAGCATGGCGTCCTCGGGTGTACCGCTGAAGTGGACGTCGTAGTTGGCGTCTCGCGAGGTGTAACCCGGCGTGACCTTGCGGTCGGCATAGCGACCGAAGAGACCATAGCTCACCGCCGGACCCAGGTAGAAGCCCACCCAGTGGCCGGGCTCGCGGATGGGCAACTCCATGTGGACACCTGCCAGGATGGGCAGCTGCACATACCACGCATGGTGGTAGCCTTTGCGGTGCGACAGGGCGTTGCCGTGGTCGTAGACATCCTCGAAGCGGTTGCCGCGACGGGTGATGTTCAGGCCCGACTGGAGGTAGAAGATCTCCGACAATGCCGTGGGACTGTGCTTGAAGCGGAAGTTGATGTAGCCTCCCACGTTCACACCCAGGATGGAGCTCTTGGTCGACAGATCGTCGGCCAGCGTGGCGCTGCCGAGTCCAACCTTGACGCCGTAGTCGTCGAACTGTGCGCGGGCACCCATGACACCCATGAGTCCCATTAAGCCTAAAATAAGTATCTTTTTCATTTGATGTTATAATTTTCTGAGGATGAAATCGGTCATCAGCTGGTAGAGGTTCAGGCGCGTGTTGCCCGTGGCGTCGTAGATGGAGTGGTTCTTGTTGGGGTAGATGCGGAATTCGAACTGTTTGCCGGCATTCTCCAAGCGGTCCACCATCTCGGCGCTGTTCTGGAAGTGCACGTTGTCGTCGCCGGTGCCGTGGATCAGCAGGTAGTTACCCTGCAGGCGGTCGGCGAAGTTCAGCGGCGAGTTCTCGTCGTATCCCTTGGCGTTGTCCTGCGGCAGGCCCAGGTAGCGCTCGGTGTATATGTTGTCGTAGTAGCGCCAGTTCATCACCGGAGCCACGGCGATGGCCATCTTGAAGACGTCGTTGCCCTTGAGCAGCGAGAGGGTGCTCAGGTATCCGCCGAAGCTCCAGCCCCAGATGCCGATGCGCTCTTTGTCGACCCAGCTCTGCTTGCCGAGCCATTTGGCCGCCTCGATGGCGTCCTCGCACTCCATGCGGCCCATGTCGCCGTAGGTCTGTTTCTTGAACTGCGCGCCGCGGCCACCGGTACCGCGACCGTCGAAGCAGAAGACCACATAGCCCTTATCGGCCAGCATGTGGTACCAATAATAGTCGCTGTAGCCGTAGCTGTTGGTCACTTGCTGGTTGCCAGGGCCACCGTAGACGTAGATAAGCACGGGGTATTTCTTGTTGCGGTCAAAGTCGCGGGGCTTGATGGTGTAGTAGTTCAGCTCGGTGCCGTTGGAGGTCTTGAAGGTGCCGAATATCTTCCGGTAGGCCTCATACTCCGCAAATATCTTGTGTCCCAGCTCGTGGTTGTCTTCCAGCGTCTTTATCAGTTTGCCGTTGGCGTCGTGCAGTGTGTAGAGAGGGGGATGGTGGGCATCGCTGTAGGTGCAGATGTAGTACTTGCAGCCGTTGCTGAAGGTGGCGTTGTATGTGCCGTGCATATACGCAATGGCGTTTTCATCTCCATGCCAGGGATTACCCCAAACATCTAATCGTTGACCAAACGAATGGTCGAGGCATTTCTTCTTCTTGCCGTCAAAGCCGATGACAAAGAGGTTCTTCTCGATGGCGCAATTGACTAGATTCATGCCGTCTACGGGCTCTCGGCTGGTGTAGTAGAGGCGCTGGTTCTTGACATCGACGCCGGGGACGTCGCACACCTCATAGTTGCCGCTGGTAACCTGCTTCACCAGATAGCCGTTCAAGTCGTAGAGGTAGATGTGGCGGTAGCCATCTTTCTCACTGGTGATGAGCATTTGCTGCTGGGCGGAACCGCCCTTGGCTCCCTTTCGGTCGCCGAGAGCATTCTTGCCCTTGCCCACGGTGATGAACTGCCAGGTGTCGGGCACCTCCACGTAGGCTTTGTCCTGCTCGTCGTAGAGGGTCTGCAATTTGTTGGTTTCCTGAGTGTTCACTGTGAGTATCTGCATGTGGTTCTGCAGACGGTTCATGCGCATGAATGCCAGCGTGTTGGCGTCAGCCCACTGGAAGCGGGGAATGTATTCCCACGTGCTGTTGGTGCGTGCCTCCGCCAGCGCGGGCATGAAGAGGCCCTTCCGGTTCTCCACGTCATAGACGCGCAGCTCCACCCGGCTGTTGTCCTCGCCGGCTTTGGGGTATTTGTATTTGTAATCCTCTGGGTATAAGGCGCCCCACATCTGCATGTTGTACTCTTTGACCTTCGATTCGTCGAAGCGCAGGTAGGCGATCTTCTTAGAGTCGGGGCTCCACTGGAAGCCCTTGGTGATGGCGAACTCCTCCTCGTACACCCAGTCGGTGGTGCCGTTGATCACCTCGTTCATCTTGCCGTCGGTGGTAATCTGGTGCTCCTCCAGCGTGGCGAGGTCCATCCAGTAGAGGTTGTTGTCGCGCACAAAGGCCACCTTCGTGCCGTCGGGGCTCAGGGTCGTCAGGCGCTGTTTGCCGTTCTTGCTCAGCTGCGTAAAGCTCTTCTGCTGAACGTCGTAGAGCCAGTAGTCGCTCACGCCGCTGTGGCGGTAGATGGGCTCGAAGCCGCTGCTGAGCAGTATCTTCTGCTCGTCGGCGCTCATCTGGTAGCCCTCCATCGGGGGCAGGGGCTTGGCCTTCATCCGGTCGGCCGGGCCGCCGAAGCTGCAGAGATCCTCCACCTTCTCGCCCGTCAGGTAGCTGTATTTCGAGATGCCCGTGCGGGTCATCGAGAGGTAGTGCTCGCCGTCGTTCATCGAGCGGATGCCGCCGATGCCCCGGGCGCTGAAGGTGCGCCGGGTCCAGATGTCTTCCAGCGTGATATTCTCCTTCTGCGCCTGCACGGCCCCGCCGGCTGCCAGCGCTGCAAACGTCACGATCATAAGTAGTTTCTTCATCCTATAGTGATTATTTTGGTATCTATAATAAAATGCAAATATACAAACTTTTTCTCATATCGGAAAACTTTTTCGCAATAAAGGGCCACTTTTCTGCGTTATGGCGCCATGATGAACGACTTGTCCGACCGTATCTTCGAGCGCACGGCCCGCCTGGCGGGCGACGACGCCCTGCGGCGTCTGGCCGGCTGCCGCGTGATCCTCTTCGGCGTCGGCGGCGTGGGCTCCTGGTGTGCCGAAGCCCTGATACGCAGCGGGGTAGGGCACCTGACGATGGTCGACCCCGACGCCGTCGACCCCTCCAACATCAACCGCCAGCTGCCGGCCCTGGTCTCCACTGTGGGGCGCCCCAAGGTGGAGGTGCTCCGCGAGCGCCTGCTGCAGGTCAACCCCGCGGCCGACATCGTAGCGCGGCAGGAGCGCTACAGCGCCGACAACGCCGCGGCCTTCCCGCTCGAACGGTTTGACTATGTGATCGATGCCATCGACAGCCTGGCCGACAAGCTCGAACTCATCCTCCGCTGCACCCCACGCGCTGCCCTCGCCGACGCCACCGCCCCGCTCCCCACGCTCCTCTCCTCGATGGGAGCGGCGCGCAAGATGGACCCTACGCTGGTGAGGGTCAGCGAGTTCTGGAAGGTCGACGGCTGTCCGCTGGCGGCCTCGCTACGCAAGCGCATGAGGCGCGCCGGACGCTTCCCCGGACGCAAGTTCCGGTGTGTCTGGAGCCCCGAGCGCGTCGAGAGCGCCCAGCCCGGCGGCACCCTGATGCCGGTCACCGCCGCCTTCGGCCTCGCGCTGGCCTCGCTGGTCGTGCGCGACGTCTGCTGCGGCTGACGCAATCCACTCTTCTTCACTGTTTTCCGACTCCGTGAACGCCCCCGGCGTCAGCGTCAGGCTGCCGCCGTAGGTCGACATCGACCAGTCGCCGCGCTCGCCGTGCACCATCAACCACAGCTGCACCTCCTCACCGGCCAGCTCGTCGGGCAGACTGACCCTCAGGCGTTTGTCGCGCCGGTAGACCGGGGCCGACAGGAATCCGCCGCCGGTCGCCGGGGCGTAGACGTAGAGGCGCACCTCGTCGTGGCTGCGCGCCGCCAGGCCCAGCGGGTTCTTCTCGAAGCTCACTTCCAGCACGTTGCCCTCCTCGGCCACCGCCTGCAGCAGGCTCACCGGCGCCACCGGCCCCACGCTGAGCTGCAGCTGCCGCCAGTCGACGGCCAACTGGTTGTCCTCCAGGCGGAAAGCGCCCTGGTTGAGGCTGACGAAGAGGTTGTACGACGTCATGCCGGCCTCGCGGGCCGCCTCGGTCAGCGTCGTGGTGACGGCCCACCGCATGCGCGCCGCCAGCTGCACCTCCTGCCGGAAGAGCGACCGGTGCGCCTCCTGCGCCGCCGTGCGCGGATTGCGCACCAAGGGCTGATGCGACCGGAGGCACCACTTGCCGTTCCACATGTAGCCCACCGCCGGCCCCAGCCTCCCGCTGAAACCGCCCAGATAACCAGATGATTGCTTTGCCATAAGTCGGAGTTTAAACATTATTATATACATATCATAACGTTATCTTCGCCTACTTATTGCCTACTCGAGAAAGTTTTTATAAGGCGATCATAAGGCGAAGAGTAAGCGATGAGTAAGAGGTGGTGGCGTAACAATCTGGGGTTGAGAGGGTGGGAGTGGGGCTTTTCTCCACACTGGCCGGCTTCCGATCCAAAACAATCTCCTTCCGTGCATCGCCGCCATCCCTCCGCATTCGAGAACAGTCTCCCGCGGCATCCGTCCCCTCCTTGGAGGAGTGTGTCGCGTCAGTCGTCCTCTCCTAGGAGGAGTGTGTCGCGGCAGCCGTCCCCACGTTGGAGGAGTGTGTCGCGTCAGCCGTCCCCACGTTGGAGGAGTGTGTCGCGTCAGCCGTCCCCACGTTGGAGGA
>CAMHDJ010000053.1 GCA_946183915.1 uncultured Bacteroidales bacterium
GCTCTCCTTCGCCAGTCCCGAGCGCATGATGAAGTATCTCGGCGTGCGGCCCGGCAGCGTGTCGTTGTTTACGCTTGTAAACGACGCCAATCACGAGGTGACCCTCTTCGTCGACCGCCAGTTGCTCGAGGCCGAGAAGGTGAGCTTCCACCCCAACGACAACCGCGCTTCGCTGGTGATCACACGCGACGACATGCTGCGGTTCATCCGCGAGATCGGCAACCCCTACGAGATTGTTGATTTATACGACCCGAATTGTTGATAACCAACCAAAAATGTTCCACGTGAAACAATGAAAAAGCAAGAATATACCGTTGTCGAGGCGCAGGAGCTGCTCGAGTTTCTCATCGCTCAGATGCCCGACACGTCGCGCACCAAGGTCAAGGAGCTGCTGGCCCGCAACGTCTACGTCGACGGGCGCCGCACCAGCCAGTTCAACTTCCCGCTGCAGCCCGGCCAGCGGGTCAGCATCGAGCGCGCCTCGTTCCAGGACCGTCTGCGTCCGCGCGACCTCGACATCGTCTTCGAGGACCAGCACCTGCTGGTGGTCAACAAACACGAGGGCCTGCTCAGCAACAGCCGCAACCCGAAGGACAAGACCGTCATCACCATCCTCAACCAGTACCTCGACGCCACCCGTCAGCGCTGCCACGCCCATATCGTGCACCGGCTCGACCGCGACACCTCGGGCCTGATGGTGGTCAGCAAGAGCAAGGAGGTGAGCCAACGCTTCGAGGAGGACTGGAAGAGCACCGTCTACGACCGGCGCTATGTGGCCGTGGCCTGGGGCCACATCGAGCCGCCGAAGGGCGAGATACGCTCGTGGCTGACCGACGGCGAATACTGCGTGCTCTCGTCGCCCACCGACAACGGTGGCAAGCTGGCCGTGACCCACTACGAGGTGACGCAGACCTCGCGCCGCTACTCGCTCGTCGACCTCAAGCTCGACACCGGCCGCCGCAACCAGATCCGCGTCCACCTGCGCGAGCTGAAGCACCCCGTCGTCCACGACCCCATGTACGGCTACAAGGACGACATCTCGCCCGTCTCGCGCCTCTGCCTCCACGCCTACCGCCTCTGCTTCCGCCACCCCGTCACCGGCCGTCGCCTGCAGTTCGAGACCCCCGTGCCGGCCCCCTTCCTGAAGCTGATGGAACTGTAGCCGATTTCAAATTAGATCGTGCACGATCTATTTTCCACCGCCTCCGTATCACCTCCGCAGCATGTCCGCGTCAAGTCCGGGGCAAGTCCGCGGATAGTCCGCCCGCGGGCGGACAAACTGCGTGGTTGTCACGCAGTTAACCCATAGATGATCCTTGGTTAACCATAAGTCACTGTACGTCAGACGAAAAGAAAACCGCGCCCGCCGGAGGACCTGAGTCCCCGGCGGGCGTGGATGGCTGCATCGGGAGGTGGGTCGGGATGCAAATAGATCGTGCGCGATCTATTTTTCAGAGTTGCTCTTTGAGGTCGACGAGGAAGCGTCGCACCGAGGTGATCTGGTTGACCAACTCCTGCTTCGGGTCGTCGAGGGGACGCATGCGCAGCTGGTCGCGCACGCCGTCGAGGGTGTAGCCGCAGTCGCGCGTGAGGTAGCGTATGCGCCGTAGGATGTCGATGTCGCGCTCGGTGTAGGATCGCACGCCGCGTTTGTTCTTGACGGGGTGCACCTCGTCGAAGGCTGTTTCCCAGAAGCGCAGCACCGACTGGGGCTCGCCGATCATGTCGGCCACTTCGCCGATGGAGTAGTAGAGTTTGTCCATATATTCAATAACTATAATAGCCGGAGTTTTCTTGGTAATTCTTTTTCTTCTCGTATTTGACGTCGCGGAGGGCGTCGGCTTTGATGTTGATCTGGAAGAACCAGCTTTTGTAGTAGCCGAAGGGGACCCACGAGAAGCGCATCTCCCAGCAGTGGAGGTCGCGGTAGATGTCGACGGTGGTGTAGGACATGCCTTTGTTCGAGATGTCGTAGCCGGTGGACATGGCGAGGCGCCAGTTGGGTGTGAGGCTGACGTTGGCCGAGAGGGTGATGCTCTGGATGGTCTCGGACTGGATGTTCATGACGGAGGCTACGTAGCGGTCTACGTGTGAGAAGGTGTAGCTGAGGCTGACGTTCCAGGGGACGTCGAAGTCGGCGTAGCCGCCGAGGAGGATGGGTATGGGAGTGGAGTAGGGGGTCTGGATGAGGGTGGAGGTGGGGCGGCCGGTGGTCTTGGCGTCGGCGCCTTTTTTGGAGGAGAAGGTGTTGGGGTTGAGGCTGTAGGAGAGTTGGGTGCTCCAGGTGCTGTTGTCCATGCGGAAGAGGCGGCGCTCGGTCTGCCAGAGGAGTTGGTTGTGGAGACGTCCGAGGGTGTCGATGACGTAGGGCGAGAAGGAGCCGCTGTAGTTGAGCACGAGGGCGCGGAAGAGGGTGGTGCGGCCGCTGACGGCGAGGCTGCTGAGGTTGAGCGAGTCTTTGGCCAGGTCGTATCCCATGGCGAGGTTGAGGTTTTCGATGAGGGCTATCTTCTTGACTTCGGCGGTGGTGTCGAAGGGGTTTTGGACTTTGATCTCGAGGTTGTTGCCGATGCTGAGGCGCAGGTTGCCGCTGCGTCCGTCGGGCGGGCCGCCGTAGAGCGACTGCTGGAAGATGGAGTAGCGGTGGACGTAGCCGGTGGTGTCGGTGTATTGTCGCCACCAGCCGTAGCGTTCGGCGCCGAAGTCGGGGTGGTAGGAGAAGGAGAGGGAGGGGTTGATGACGTGGCGGAGGGCTTTCAGCGGGCCGCGGTTGAACTGGAACATGCCGTAGATGCGGGTGGAGAGGGAGGAGGAGATGTTGAAGTCGCGGTTGGCGCGGAAGCCGGTGACGGTGTCGATGGTGAGGGAGCCGTCGGTGGGGTCGTAGTGCCGTTCGGTGGTGCGCCAGTGCCAGCGTTCGGTGTAGGAGACGGAGTTGGTCCAGTTGAAGAAGCGGAGCACTTTGACGCTGCTGCTGAGGGGCAGCTGTTGCTGGACGCCGTACTGGAGGCGGTCGAGGGTGAGGGGGGTGAAGAGTTCGGAGTCGGGGGTGGTGAGGTTGTTCTCGGCGTTGAGGACGTAGGAGAGGGAGATGTTCTCGTACCAGCGGTAGGCGCCGGAGGGGTTGCGGCGGCGCAGGGGGTAGAAGGTGATGGAGGAGAGGGATATGGAGGGCAGTTTGATGTTCATGATGCCGGTCTGGGCGTTGAACGACTCGCGGGCCGAGGCGGCGAGGTTGAACCAGGGGCCGAGTTTGGTGGTATAGCTGATGGAGGAGGTGGTGGTGGAGTTGAAGTAGTCGGCCCGGTTGGTGGTGTTCTTGCTGTAGTTGCGGCTCTGGAGGTTGACGTTGGCCGAGAAGCGGGAGTAGGGGTTGGCTTTGGCGTCCTGGTCGTGCTGCCAGGTGAACTTGAAGTCGTTGAAGGAGCTGAAGTTGGCGGTGTCGCCGCGGATGCCCTCGAAGGTCTGGCCGTAGCGCAGGTCGACGGCGCCCTTGTATTTGTAGCGCACGTAGTAGTTGCTCTTGGCCTCGGCGGCCCAGGAGAGGTTGGTGTAGAGCTCGCCGAGGAGGGAGAGGTCGAGGTTGTCGCTGAGGGCGAAGTAGTAGCCGCCGTCCTTGAGGTAGTAGCCGCGGTAGTTCATCCAGCCGTAGGAGGGGATGAGGATGCCGCTCTGGCGCTGTTTGGTGATGGGGAAGAAGGCGAAGGGGAGGGCCACGGGGGTGGGGACGTCCTCGACGGTGAGCCAGGCGGGGCCGGTGACGATCTTGTTGTTGGTGATGAGTTTGGACTTGGTGAAGTTGATGGCGAAGTGGGGGTGGGCGTAGTTACAGGTGGTGTAGCTGCCGCCGTCAAGGTACATGACGCTGTCGTTGACCTTCTTCACCTTGCGGCCGTGGAGGAAGCCGTCGCCCTCCTGGGTGATGACGCCTTGGATGATGCCCTTCTGGGTGGAGTAGTTGAAGGTGATGCTGTCGGCGTGGTACTCGGCGTCGTCCTGCTTGAAGAAGGGGCGGCCAATGGTGTTGCCGGCGGTGTCGAGGTGTCCGTAGGCGTGGAGGGTCTGGCGGTTGAAGTCGACCTCGACGTGGTCGGCCCGGAGGTTCATGGTCTGGTAGTCAATGGTGCCGTCGGAGTAGAGGAAGGCGCGCCGCGAGTCGAGATTCATGGCAACGGAGTCGACGGCCTTGTAGCGTATGATGTCCTTGATGGCGTTGGGCGAGGGGGCCATGAGGGTGTCGATGTCGTCGGTTTGGGAAAAAGAGGAGAGTGGGGCCAACAGCAACACTATCAGCGGCAAAAAGAGTTTCAGAATATGTCCGTATATGCGGCTCAAATTATTTTCGTATCACTATTCAAAAATATTTCGTATTTTTGCATTTTGTTTGACAGGCAAAAATAGAAATGCGCATATGAAACGAGTAATTGCAATAATTATTGTGCTATTGATGTCTTCGGGGGCTGTTTTTTCTCAGACGAGGGAGACGTACCGTGTGCGGACGGTGGTGATCGACCCCGGCCACGGGGGTGCCAAACCAGGCGCACAGGGCAAGAAGTCGTGGGAGAAAAACATCACGCTGTCGGTGGCCAAGAAGTTCGGCAAGCTGATCGAGGACAACTACCCTGATGTGAAAGTGATCTATACGCGCACCACCGATGTGGACATCTCGCTGGCCGAGCGTGCCCACATTGCCAACCGCAACAAAGCCGACCTCTTCATATCGATCCATGCCAACTCGCACCCCACCAGTGCGCCGACGGGCGTGGAGACCTTCGTCATGGGCCTCTCGGAGAGCCGTGCCAACCTGGAGGTGGCCAAGAAGGAGAATGCCGACATACTGCTCGAGGCCGACTACAAGAACAACTCGGACTACAGCGGCTTCGACCCCAACGCGCCGGAGACCTACGTGATGCTGACGATGTTCCAGAACGCCTTTATCGACAAGAGCCTCAACCTGGCGCAAGCCATACAATCGCAGTACAAGCAGCAGTTGAAGACCATCAACCGCGGTGTGAAGCAGGCCGAGCTCTACGTGCTCTACAAGACTACCTGCCCGTCGGTGCTGACCGAGATCGGTTTCATCAGCAACCCCACCGAGGAGGCCTTCATGCTCAGCGACGAGGGGCAGGCCAAGATCGCCGTCAGCCTGTTCAACGCCTTCATGACCTACAAGGCCACCGAAGAGGGGACCGACAAGATTGCCAACCCGGTGATCAACATCAAGGGTTGGAGCGACGGTGCCGCCAAGGAGCCTGCCAAGAAGGTTGAGGAAAAGAAGGAAGAGCCCAAGCCCGAGGTGAAGAAGGAGGAACCGAAACCTGAGGTAAAGAAAGAGGAGCCGAAACCTGAGGTGAAGAAGGAGGAAGCCAAGCCCGAGGTGAAGAAAGAAGAGCCGAAGCCCGAGGTGAAAGAAGCCCCAGCCCCTGTGCCTGTTCCCACTCCGGCGGTAGCTCCTGCGCCCACTCCTGCTCCGGTCCGGGTGGAGAAGCCCAAGCCCCCGGTGGCCCTTCCGCCGGTGCAGAAGGAAGTTCCTACTCCCACCCCCGAGCCGACCCCGGTCCCGGCGACCCCGCAGGGCCTCCAGGCACCGCAGCACACGGCCCAGGCCGATGCGTCCAGCTACTACACGGTGCAGTTCTTGATGCACCCCACGCTGCTCAAAGCCGGTGCCGCCGAGCTGGGCGGCGTCAGCGACTTCCAGGCGGTGAAGAAAGAGCGTGGATACGTCTACACGACGGGCCGCTTCCAGACGTTGAACGAGGCGGTGCAATACTGCGCCTACCTGAAGAAGAACAGCCCGTTCAAGGACGCCTGGACCACCCAGTACAAGGCCGAGGCTACCCCCGAGGCGGCCCCTGCCAAAGAGCCCGCCACCCCCAAGGAGACGAAGGCTGCCACTGCCTCCGACGTCACCTACCGCGTGCAATTCTGCACGGCGACGCGCCGCATGAAAGCCGGCGACCCCGACCTGCAGGGCATCAAGGACTTCCACATCGCCCCGTCGGGCAAGTATTTCCTTTACACCGCCGGCAACTACCGCACCCTGGCCGAGGCCCAGAAGCGCCTGCAGACCATCAAGAGCACCACTCGCTTCAAGGATGCCTTCGTGGTGGCCATCTACAATGGGGCGCGCATCACCCTCGAGCGGGCGGCTCAGATCGAAAAACAGAACAAGAAGAAATGATAGAAGTAAAAGATATCTCCAAGCTCTACGGCGAGCAACGAGCGCTGGACCACGTCAGTCTGACCGTCCAGCCGGGCGAGATTGTGGGCCTGCTGGGCCCCAACGGGGCCGGCAAGTCGACCCTGATGAAGATCCTCACCTGCTTCATTCCCCCCACCGAGGGCGAGGCTGCCATCTGCGGCCACAGCATCTACGACGACACCCTGGCCGTGCGCCGCTGCATCGGCTACCTGCCGGAGCACAACCCCCTCTACCTTGACATGTATGTGCGCGAGTACCTGCGCTTCGCCGCCGGCCTGAGCGGCGTGAAGAAGGTCAACCAGCGGGCCGACGAGATGATCGAACTCACGGGCCTCACGCCCGAGGCCAACAAGCGCATCGGCCAGCTCTCCAAGGGCTACCGCCAGCGCGTAGGCTTGGCCCAAGCCCTGATCCACGACCCCCAGGTGCTCATCCTCGACGAGCCCACCACCGGCCTCGACCCCAACCAGCTGGAGTTCATCCGCGGCGTCATACGCCAAGCGGGCAAGAACAAGACCGTCCTCCTCTCGACCCACATCATGCAGGAGGTGGAGGCCATGTGCAGCCGCGCCGTGATCATTAACTACGGCCGCATCGTCGCCGACGAGAGCATGACGGGCCTCAACGCCAAGAAGCTCACCGAGCAGTTCCACAAATTGACCATGAGTTAAACAGAAACACCCACCGTTATGAATAAAAGCGAACTCATCCAACTCATCCGCGAGCGCCGTTCGTTCCTCTGCGTCGGCCTCGATACCGACCCCGCCAAGATGCCCGAGCACCTGCGCTCGGCACAGGACGGCGTCTTCCAGTTCAACCGCGCCATCATCGACGCCACCATCGACCACTGCGTGGCCTACAAGCCCAACCTGGCCTTCTACGAGGCCATGGGCATCGAAGGCCTGCGCCAGCTGAAGCTCACCATGGACTACCTCCACAGCCTCGGCAAGCCGGTCTTCACCATCGCCGACGCCAAGCGCGGCGACATCGGCAACACCAGCGAGCGCTACGCCCGCGCCTTCCTCGACCCGAAGGGCGACTTCAACTTCGACGCCATCACCGTGGCCCCCTACATGGGTGCCGACTCGGTCACCCCCTTCACCGTCTACGACGGCAAGTGGGTCATCCTCCTCGCCCTGACCTCCAACAAGGGCGCCTTCGACTTCCAACTGACCGAGGACCGCGACGGCACGCCGCTCTACCAGCGCGTGCTTGAGACCTCGAAGCAGTGGGGCTCGGAGGAGAACATGATGTACGTCGTCGGCGCCACCAAGGCCCAGATGCTCACCGACGTGCGCCGCATCGTCCCCGGCTCCTTCCTGCTCGTGCCCGGCGTGGGCGCCCAGGGTGGCAGCCTCGAGGAGGTGTGCCGCTATGGCCTGAACGCCGACTGCGGCCTGCTCGTCAACTCGTCGCGCGGCATCATCTACGCCTCCGCTGGCACCGACTTTGCCGAGGCCGCCGGCCGCGAGGCCCGCAAGCTGCAGCAGCAGATGGCGGAATACATCAAGTAGGACGGTGCCATGAAGATCAGAGACCTCTGTCTGGTGCTGGCGTTGCTGTGGCTCGTCGGCGCCTGCGGCCGCGAGGACTACGGGCCGGTGGAGCTTGTGGCCGAGCCACTCGGATCGTCCGATACCAAGTTGGCTGTCAGTCGGGACAGTATGGGGGTGTGGATGGGGGTGTGGACCGATGGCGACTTGGTGAACCTCAACGGTTCGGTGGTGGCGATCAGACGCACCGACGCCACCCACGCCTATGTTGATAACGCTGCCGCCAGATCGGTCAACAGCGTCTGCTTCCCCGCCGACCTCTGCCAGACCGACGTCACCGCCAACAGTGTCACCGTCGCCCTTCCTGCCGAGTACCACTACCACTACCGCATCTCCGACAGTGCCCAGCTGCTCGACCTGCCCATGGTGGGCCGTTCCCCTGCGGGAGAGCCGCTGCAGATGCGCCATATCACGGCCGCCCTGTGCGTGATGCTCAAGAATCAGATGGGGGTATCGTTGACGATAGACCGCATCACCGTGACCAGCGATAGTTACCAGCTCAGCGGCAGCCGCACGGTCGATATGGAGAATATCACCTCGACGGCTGCGGTCGCCACCGACAACGAAACCGACCAGAAGGTGGCGATGGTCTTCGACCGCGAGGCTCTGGTGCTGGCGAATGGCGAGCAGCGCAAGGTGCTGATCCCGGTGCCGCCGGTGGGCAGCGACAACCACTTCACCATCAGTGTCAGCGCCCGTCACCAAGGCTCGCGCTACAACTACTCCTGCACGCAGACTACCGGCGGCGCCCTGGAGCGCAACGTGCTGGCCTACGCCGCCGTCGACTTCAGCGGTCTGCCGGCCAGCCCCCTCTTTGATGCCACTGGCGACAAGCTCACCCTCCGCACCAGCAGCGACCTCGTGGCCCTCAGTGAAGCCGCGGCGGGGGCGTGGACCCTGCCGGGCTCCACGACGAAGTACAGCGAGTGCAACTACCGCCTGGAGGACGACATCGACATGCAGGACGTCACGTTCCACCCCATCGCCAACTACACCGGCACCCTCTTCGACGGCAACGGCCATACCATCCGCAACCTCACCATCGATGGCGCCAACGGCTACTGCGGCCTCTTCAAGACCTCCTCCGGCCTCACCATCCAGAACCTCACCCTTCGCGATGTCACCCTGCGCCATACGGAATATAATTCACACAATACTTCCACCTATTTTGGAGCATTCGTGGCGAAAGCCAAAGGTGGTATTACGATGAAGGAATGTACCCTAAATGGACTGAGTTTAGAACATGAGCTGTCTGGTACATCCATGGCAACCTATATTGGTGGTATGGTTGCGAGCCTGGATAGTGGTGGGTCGTTTACCTCGTGTTCAATGACTGTTGAGAATATAAATGTTGAGTTTACTTCTAACAATTTGTATTTCGGTAGTCTGCTGGGAAATAATTATTATGAAGGCAGTGGAACAATTAATCTAGTTCTCAAGGATTGTATCGCATATGATACCAATCTGTCAATCACGTCCACATACAACATGTATGTCGGAGGATTGATAGGTATTGTTAAAAACACATATATAGATAACATGAATGGTTGCAGATGGTCGTCAGCGATGGCGATTAAATGCACAGGTGCTCCAGCAGCTAGCGTAAAAACGGGGCGCTTATTAGGATATATGTCGGGTAGTTTTTGTTTCACTACCGGTGCCACCGCCTCGGGGCGCATCAGCGTGACCAAGAACGGAACCACTACGAGAACCACCGACAACGTCGGCTCTTGACCCCCTCAAAACCCCGATGGTTCCCTGACTTCTCCCTGATGGCTCCCTGATGACTCCCTGATGACTCTCTTAAAACCAGGGTGAAATCCTTGCCCTGTAAGCGTTTTGCGAATTTTCCAGCATGGTTAGCACACTTCCGAGGTGCTAGATGTCTCGTTCAGAAGGGTTTAAATGTGCAAATTAGATCGTGCACGATCTAATTTTTTGACTTAAATTAACTTAATTCGGTTCCTGGCGGCAACGTTTTCGGAACGCGGCAACATATTTTTCTTTGACAAGTGAAAGTTTTTTAGTATTTTTGCCGATTGAATTATAGAGTTGTTCACGACAAAAAAGTAACATAAAATATTGTAATCATGTACACTAAGTTTCAACAGCATCTGCAGAAAGAGTTGGCCGACATCGAGGCCGCCGGTCTTTACAAACACGAACGCATCATCGAGAGCCCCCAGGGCGCCGAGATCATGGTGAAGGGCAAGAAGTGCCTCAACTTCTGCGCCAACAACTACCTGGGTCTGGCCGACAACCCCGAGCTCATCAAGGCCGCCAAGGCCGGCATGGATGCCCGCGGCTTCGGCATGGCCTCGGTCCGCTTCATCTGCGGCTGCCAGGACCTGCACAAGCAGCTTGAGAAGAAAATCG
>CAMHDJ010000054.1 GCA_946183915.1 uncultured Bacteroidales bacterium
TAGGTGGCTCCCTGATGACTCCCTGATGACTCCCTGATGACTCTCTTAAAACCAGCGTGAAATCCTTGCCCTGTCAGCGTTTTGCGAGTTTTCCAGCATGGTTTGCACACTTCCGGAAGGCCAAACGTCTCGTTTAGAACGGTTTAAATGTGCAAATTAGATCGTGCACGATCTAATTTTTTAACCTAATTTTACTTAAATTTATTATAACGGCGAATTACTCGAAGAACTCGAAGCTACGCAGGTCGCTAGGTTATCTTTTTGTTTTGCGAATTACTCGAATGCTTGCGCAGACCATTCGAGTAATTCGCTGAAACCAGCCTGCGTAGCATTCGAGTAATTCGCATAATTCGCCGTTATAAAAGCCTGCGTAGCTTAGAGTAATTCGAGTAATTCGCCGTTAAAAAAGACTGCGTGGCTGAGTAATTCGCCGTTAAAATCCTTGTGCGGGGTAGGTCGTTCCCCGCTTCGCCATCCTCACTATCCTCAATTCTCTCACTACTTTCCATTTTTACCTTCCGAATTCGTTTTTTTTTCGTATCTTTGCCGTTTGTATTATACATGTTATATCTATGCAAAATATTCGCAATGTTGCAATTATAGCCCACGTCGACCATGGCAAGACCACCCTGGTCGACCGCATGCTTCATCAGGCCAAGCTCTTCCGCGACAATCAGGAGACCGGCGAGCTCATTCTCGACAACAACGACCTCGAGCGCGAACGCGGCATCACCATCCTCTCGAAGAATGTCTCGGTGCGCTACAAAGGGTACAAGATCAACATCATCGACACTCCGGGCCACTCGGACTTCGGCGGCGAGGTGGAGCGCGTGCTCAACATGGCCGACGGCGTGCTGCTCGTCGTCGACGCCTTCGAGGGCCCGATGCCGCAGACCCGCTTCGTGCTGCAGAAGGCCATCGAGCTGGGCTTGAAGCCCATCGTGGTGGTCAACAAGGTGGACAAGCCCAACTGCGACCCCGAGGCTACCCAGGAGGCCGTCTTCGACCTCATGTTCAACCTCGGCGCCAACAACGACCAGCTCGAGTTCCCCACCGCCTACGGCTCCGCCAAGCAGGGCTGGATGGGCGAGGACTGGAACACCCCCACCGAGGACATCTCCTACCTGATGGACCTCATCATCGACCACATCCCCGCGCCGCAGGTGCCCGAGGGCAACACGCAGATGATGATCTCCTCGCTCGACTATAGCTCCTACCTGGGCCGCATCGCCGTGGGCCGTCTGCACCGCGGCACCCTCCAGGCCGGCCAGACCGTCACCCTCGCCAAGCGCGACGGGGCGCAGGTGAAGACCAAGGTGAAGGAACTGTATGTGTTTGAGGGTCTGGGAAAAGAAAGAATCAAGACCCCTGTCGAGGCCGGCGAGATCTGTGCCGTGCTGCTCGACCTGGACAAGAGCGTGGCCTTCGAGATCGGCGACACCATCTGCGACGCCGACGCCCCCGAGGCGCTGCCCCCCATCAAGGTCGACGAGCCCACCATGAGCATGCTCTTCACCATCAATAACTCGCCCTTCTTCGGCAAGGAGGGCAAGTACGTCACCAGCCGCCACCTGCGCGACCGCCTCTACGCCGAGCTGGAGAAGAACCTGGCCATGCGTATCGAGGAGACCGGCTCGCCCGACCAGCTGCTGGTCTACGGCCGCGGCATCATGCACCTTTCCGTCCTCATCGAGACCATGCGCCGCGAGGGCTACGAGCTGCAGGTGGGCCAGCCCAAGGTGATCATCAAGGAGATCGACGGCCAGAAGTGCGAGCCCGTCGAGCAGCTCACCGTCCTGGTGCCCGAGGAGTTCTCGTCGAAGGTGATCGACGTCGTCACCCGTCGCAAGGGCGAGGTGGGCACCATCGACACCAAGGGCGACCGCGTGCAGCTGGACTTCACCATCCCCAGCCGCGGCATCATCGGCCTGCGCAACACCCTCCTCACCGCCACCAACGGCGAGGCCATCATCGCCCACCGCTTCCTCGAGTTCCAACCTTGGAAGGGCGACATGGACGACCACAAGTACGGCGCCCTCATCGCCAAGGAGACCGGCGAGGCAACGGCTTACAGCATCAGCAAGTTGCAGGACCGCGGCCCCTTCTTTATCGAGCCCGGCGACCACGTCTATGCCGGCGAGGTCATCGGCGAGAGCCTGCGCCCCGGCAACGATATCGTGATCAACGTCGTCACGGCCAAGAACCTGACCAACATGCGCTCCAAGAGCGCCGACGACAAGTCGACCACCAGCCCGGCCATCAAGATGAGCCTCGAGGAGGCCATGGAGTACATCCGCGAGGACGAGTACCTCGAGATCACCCCCTCGAACCTCCGCATCCGCAAGATCATCCTCGACGAGATCGAGCGCAAGCGCGCCCGCATCGCCGCCGGCTACAAGGACGAGTAGTAGCGATGGACCGACAGCAACGTGAGATAGGCGGCCGCATGTGCCGCCTTTATAGTTGCGGCGCGCCGCGGGCCCTGCTGGTGCAGGTGGTGAGCCCCATGCAGATGGCGGAGCTGGATGCCGAGGTGGAACAGCTGGCCTCCGTCGCCGGGGTGCCGTTCACGCTGGTGGCGGTGCCTATCGTGGACTGGGAACTGGAGCTGATGCCGTGGCCCGAGCCCGCCGTCAGCCGCCGCCCCGAGGTGGGCACTGGGGCAGGGGAGACCCTCCGCTACCTCGTCGACAGCCTCCTGCCGGCGTTCCCGCTGGCGCCCGTCGTCCTTGGGGGCTACTCGCTCGGCGGACTCTTCTCCCTTTGGGCGGCCTGCCAGTGCGACCGTTTTGCCGCCGTGGCGGCGGGCTCACCCTCGCTGTGGGCTGGCGACTGGCCGCAGTTCTCCGCCGCGCACCCCACGCAGGCCCGCCGCGTCTACCTCAGTCTCGGCGACCGCGAGGAGCGCAGCCGCAACAAGACCATGGCCCGCGTGGGCGACCGCATCCGCGACGAATACGGCCGCCTGCAGCAACAGCTGGGACCGGAGAACGCCACCCTCGTCTGGGAACAGGGCGGCCACTTTGCCGACCCCGCCGGCCGTATGGTCCGCGCTTTCGCCTGGTGCCTTAAACAGTTGGACCGATGAACGTCGAGGAATACCGCGATTTCTGCCTCTCGCTGGGAGAGGATGTGGAGGAGAAGATGCCCTTCCAGGCCTTCAAGGCGGCCCAGGGGGTGCTGGCCTTCTACGTCTGCGGCCACATGTTCTGTTACTTCGACGTGGACCGCTTCAGCGTTGTCAACCTCAAGTGTCGCCCCGAGGCGATCGAACCCCTCAAGGAGCGCCACCCCGAGGTCTCCAATCCCTACAACCTCAGTGCCAAACACTGGGTCGGTGTCGACGCCACGGCGGCCGACAATGACCTGCTTCGCACCCTGACGCGGCAGTCATACGACCTGGTGAAAGAACAATATTCACCCCGTAAACGCAAGAAAATATGAATCCTAAAGGACAAGAATATGTGGGCAGCGATGCCCTCTACGCCGACGTGCAGTGCACCATGCAGGTGGCAGCCGAGCTGAACAGCGGCTGGCATACGGAGGAGGAGACGCGCGCACTGCTGCGCCGCATGGGCTGCCGCCAGGTGGCCGACGACATGCGTGTCTTCGCACCCCTACACATCAACTACGGCCCCGGCGTCAGCTTCGGGCGCGACTGCTTCCTCAACTTCGGCTGCACGCTGCTGGCCCTGGGCGGCATCACCATCGGCGACGGCGCCTTCATCGGCCCCCACTGCGTCCTGGCCACTGAGTATCATCCCGAAGAACCCGCCCATCGCCACGAGCTTCTCACCAAGCCCATCGCCATCGGTCGCAACGCATGGCTGGGTGCCAACGTGACGGTGTTGGCCGGTGTGACCGTTGGCGACAACGCCATTGTGGCCGCCGGCAGTGTGGTCACCAAGGACGTGCCGCCCGATACCGTGGTGGCCGGCGTGCCTGCCAAGGCGGTACGCTCGATCAAGCGTCAGTGATTCGCCCTACCGGTCGCTTCTTACATCCTCCATAGCCCGCTGGATGAAGCGGTTCAGGGGCACGCTGGCGCGCCACACCTTGATCACCTCGTCGAAGAGGCGGGGACTGGTGAGCATCTTCTCCGGCATGGTGTAGGCGGAGCAGTAGTCCTTGTACTTCAGCAGGTCGGCATGCTCCCAGTCGGCAGGGTAGCCCTTGGGCACGCGCTGCAGTTTCTTCATGGTGAAGAACTCCGTACCAAAATACTTCTTATAGTTTGGCTCGTTCATGATGGCCACGAACTCGTCGGGGCAGTAGAATATCTCCTGCCGGATGGCGTTCAGCGCCTCGGGCGTGGGCATGAAGATACCGCCTCCGAGGTTGCAGGTGCCGGTGAGGCCGTAGGCTTCCTCGGCGCCGATCTGGAAGTAGTAGCCTGGCACACCGCTGTTCTTCGGCCCCCACGAGGAGAGGAAGCACGAGACGTGGGTCTTGTAGGGTGTCTTGTCGGCCGAGAAACGGGTGTCGCGGTAGATGCGGTAGACGCTGTTCTTGGCCGTCAGGCCCACCAAGGTGTCGTCGTGCTGGGACATCTCGTCGATCAGGCCTTGGGTGAAGTCGTCGAAGGCGGCCTTGATCTCCAGCCAGTGGGGTTTATGTGCGTTGAACCAGTCGCGGTTGTTGTTCATCATCAGTTCCCGCAGGAAGGGGAGCGTATCGGGGTGTAGTTGGGGGGTCATATGATTCTAATTGTGAAGATGTTTCTTAATTTCGGTCAGCAATCTGCTGCTGTCAGCATGCGACATATTGATGGCAAAACGGTAGCGGCCGTGGCGGCCGTAGCGTACGCGCAGGGTGTCGGGCACGGTGAGACGGCTGCCTCTGCTGCCGTCGTAGTGTTCAATCCGGTGTATGGATATGAGGGGGATGCTTTTGTGTCGCCGCAAAAAGCTCCCCGTGCAGTCGATGACGAGTGCGTCGCCCTGTATCGTGATGGTTTCTTGGGCATGGAAGAGGCGCAGGTGGTTGTCCAATACAAAGAGAAACATGTAGATACAGAAGAGTGCGACTGCCGTCATAAAGGCCAAACCGATTGGAGAGTCACCCTGTTTCAGCAGGGTTATGACGACGTATATATCTATGCCGGTGACAAGCAGCATTAGGACCGGAGGGTCGGAATTGAGTATCCGTTCCCAGGTTGGGCATTGCATGGGGCCGTTGACCGCCAAAGTGGTATTCGTCGCGGTAGACTGGTTGTCAGGATGCTGCTGGTAGGCCATTCTGTCATTCGTATTTTCGGCTGCAAAAGTACGACTTTTTCCCGACGTGACCAAATGATTGTAGCTCCGGGTCAGTCGACGTCGTCGAAGAAGACGTTGTACCACTTGCGTTTTGGAGTGGTGTCGGGCGCTTCGTCGTCGGATATGCCAAGGCGCTGCAGGGTGTCGTCGAGGCCCTGCTGGTTGTCGCTAAGGAGCATCAGTCGGTCGCCCGCATGGAGCACGGTGCGACCCGTGGGCACGAAGTAGCTCTCGCCGCACTTTACCATGATGGCCAGCGTCTTCTCCGGCAGGCGGAGGTCCATCAGGTGGCTGCCGTCGGCAAGCATGGGCTCGGTGATTTCAATCTCGGAGGCGGAGGATTTGATCTCCTCGGGGAAGTCGATGTCGAAGTCGGCCGAAGCAGTGCGTATGCTCTTCTCCGGCGGTTCGCTCACGTCCAGCCAACGGGCCATCAGCGGCAGCGATGTACCCTGTACCACCAGACTCACCAGCGTGCAGAGGAAGACGATGTTGAACATCGCGTCGCCATGTGGAAGACCCGCCGCACGGCAGGTGATGGCGAAGATGATGGGCACCGCACCGCGCAACCCCACCCACGAGACGAAGAGGCGGTCGCGCAGCGTGTAGCGGCGGAAGGGCGCCAGCGAGACGAAGACGCTCAGCGGGCGGCTGACAAATATCATCACAAAACTGATGACGAGGCCTGGCACCAGCACCTCCTTCAGCTCCGACGGGTTCACCAGCAGACCCAGGGTGAGGAACATCGACAGCTGCGCCAGCCAGGTGATACCGTCGAAGAAGTTGCGCGTCGACCGCCGATGGACGAACTTGCTGTTGCCCACCACCAGACCGGCGATGTAGACAGCCAGGTAGCTGTTGCCCTTGATGTAGAACGTAGCGGCGAAGACAAAGAAGGAGCCCGCGAGGATGAGGATAGGATAGAGGGCCACATTGTCGATGTTGATCCTGTTGACGATCCACACAATAGCGCGTCCGAACGCCCATCCGGCCACGGCGCCGACGGCCAACTGCACGACGAGCATCGCGATGGCGCTGCCCCACTGCGGGCTGCCGCCCTGCTGCACGAGGCTGATGAAGGTCAGCACCAGCACGTAGGCCATAGGGTCGTTGGCGCCGCTCTCCAACTCCAGCGTGGGGCGCAGGTTGTGCTTCAGGTTCAGCCCCCGCCCGCGCAGGATGGAGAAGACCGAGGCCGAGTCGGTGCTGCTCATGGTGGCGGCCAGCAGCAGGCACCCCATGAGGCTTACCCCCAGCCGGTGGTCGACCAGGAAGTAGAGTACGACACCTGTGACCACGGCGGTCAGCAGCACCCCCACGGTGGCCAGCATCACGCCCGGACCGAGCACCGGCTTGATGTCCGCGACCTTGGTGTCCAGGCCGCCGGAGAAGAGAATGGCGCTGAGGGCCACAGTGCCCACCATCTGTGCCACCTTGATGTTGTCGAAATGGATGCCCAGGCCGTCGCTGCCGAAGAGCATCCCCACTCCGAGAAAAAGGAGCAGGGCGGGCACGCCAAAACGGCTGCCCGCCTTGCCTGCCAGTATGCTGGCAAAGAATAGGGTAGAGAGGACGAGTAGGATGAGTTCTATCTGCATAACGAATGTATGTGAGCAACTTCCGTGCCAACGAAGCTCCTGACGGGGGCGTCGGGCACGAAATGGCCGCTTTCGTCCCGCATGGGCTGCACCAGGGCGATGGATCCGTCCTGGCTGCCCAGGATCCGCAGGGCGCAGTTGCTGCTGTTCACCGGGTGCAGGTCGCCCAGGGTCGCCAGGCGGCCCTCCGTCAGGGCCTCCACAGCCTTGCGGTAGTCATCGGCCAGCAGGTAGACCTTGCGGTCCTTCATGCGGCTGCCGGTGCCCACATAGGTGTAGTGGCAGATGGCGCCGCTGAGGTTCATGGCGGTGAGGATGAGGCCCAGGGCGGAGGCAATCAGGCCCACCGTGAGGCAGGTCGACGAGAGCGCGTCGCCGAGCCGCGCCTGCGTCAGCAGGATCAGCATCCCGACGCCCACGGCGAGTACCACCAGCGGCCCCACAGGCGAATTGTGTTTGCGTACTATCTTGCCGCCCATCTCGGCGGCGATGTATTCTTCAATCGATTGTATGTGTTCCATTGTATTGTCTATTTTGTTTTGTTGATAATGATGTCTGTCAGCGGTATGTACCGCTTGCCTTCGACGCGTGTCAGCTGCGAGTAGTAGACCCGCTCTTCCTTGTCGCTGTAGCGCACCAGCGCCAGCTCAGGGGTGGGCTGCCGCTTGACGGTGTCGAGGGCCTTCTCGTCGTGTGCTTCGAGGGCCGCCACGACGGCTGCCTGCCGCTCGGCCGCGTAGTAGGCATAGGTGGGCTCCAGCACAGCGTGCAGCTCGCGGCTGTAGGGGCGACGCGAGTCGCCGAAGAGGTAGTAGCACAGCGTCAACAGCAGGCTGCAGGCTCCCACGATAACTCCGCCCACCAGCGCCGAGGCACCCCCGACCGTCAGTCCGGGTACCATGAGGTAGACCGCGCCGCACACGGCGCCGACGGCCGTCAGCGCCCACGCCGACCAGAGGGGTAATAGTGTGCGGCGTATCTCCGGCAGGGTATAGATTGATTTTCTGATATATTCCATTTGAAAACTCTAATAATTGACGTTTGGGCACACCATGCGAGGGTATGCCTTAATTAAATGCGCACAAAGGGGAGTCGTGTTGTTTCACGTCCCCGAAAGCATTGGAATATAGGATCAATCAGAGTCTGAGACAGCGCAACAGATAGATGTAGCCCCGAAGGGTGCGGGCGGGATGCGCCAGCGGCCTGACTGTGGCCAAGCCATACAACCGCTGGTGGACCCCTCCGACGGCCACCGTGGCCGAACTGCCGTTCGACACGATCCGAACCGTGTTGGGCGGCGTCAGCGACGAAGCTCCCGGGGCCGCCAGCAGGTCGTGCATGCCCATGTCGCTCCATTGCGGACGCTCCGCACAGGTCTTGTCCACCAGCTTGGCGGCGGACTGGCTGTGCGTTTCGGCCTTGCATGGCACCAACCATACAAGGGCGAGCATCAACAATATCAACTTCTTGAGGTGCATCGGTATCATCCTTTGAGGATGACAAAGATACGACTTTTTCCCGACGTAGCCAAAATGTTTTTATTTTTGTGCCTGGAAGTGCCGGACGAAGAAGGGGTCACTGCAGACGAGCACCACGCGGCAGTCGGCCTCGTGCCCACGGACGCTTCGGGCTACCGCCTCGACGGCCTTGTGCGACACCCGTCGCAACACGTTGGTCCAGAAGACCACCACGGTATAGCGTTTGTCGTGCGCTGTCAGGTCGGGATAGATGGCGGCGTAGCGTCCGAGGGTCATAGCGCCCGAAGTGTCGGGCACCACGGTGGGCGCCGGCGGGAAGCGGTCGAAGCTGCTGTAGTGGTTCCAGTCGATGCTGACGGGCCCCGTCTGGGCGTAGCAGCTGATGTGGTAGAAGCAGAGCGAGTCGCCGTCGAAGCAAAGCACCTGTACAAGCTGGGCGCGGTGCTGCATCATGTCGGTGTCGGCCACGCTGAGGCGCACCATCCGGGCGTACTGTACCGAGTCGCTGACGAGCATCTCGCAGGGCAGCACCCGCTGGGCTTCCGCATGGAACGTTTCCACCCGTTCGGGGCGGTAGTCGCTGATTTCGTCGATGCCGAAGACGGCTTTGGCCAGCGGTGCGCAGCCTTGCAGCAGGAAGGCGAGGAGGATGGGAAGCAGTCTTTTCATGTTGTTAGAAGCATTTTCCGTCCGGGGTACAGTATTTGGGGCGTGGCTGGTAATGGCGGAAGGAGATGGTGTCGGCCGTGGGCATGTCGTCGATGCCAAAAGGGTAGGGGTGGCGTGTGGTGTCGATGCGGTCGAAGTCGAGGTCGTAGACCGTGAGGGCGTCGCGGTGCACCATGTCGCGCAGGTCGTAGGCGGTGAGGAAGCCCAGGTCGTCGAACTGCCAGTATTCCTGCTTCACGCGGCCGTCGGGGCTGACCACGAGGGTGAGCGGTGCATAGTCGCAGTACTCGAAGGCGCGTCTCGGCTGGGTGATGTAGTTGACGATGTTGGTCCAGTCCTGCTCGTTGGTGGCCTTGCCGTTGCGGTACCAGAGGAAGAGGCTGTCGGCATCGCGCATGTAGTAGCGGGTGGTGATGCCGTAGGCGCTGAGGTAGTCGTCGTTCCACGGCAGTGATCCGCAGTCGTTGAGGATGAAGTACATGCGGCAGCGCGTGGAGTCGAGGCCCTGCATCAGCGGCAGGTAGGTGTCGGCGAAGGCTTCGCGGCAGCCGGAACAGCAGTAACTGTAGACGATGAGCAGCTTGTAGTGCGTGGTGTCGTCCAGCAGCAGGCGGCGCAGGTCACTGGTGTTGAGGGGCGTGTGGTTGGCATACTTGGTCGGAGCCTGGCGTAGCAGGCGGTCGGTCGGGTGGCATACTCTGACGAGCGAATGGCGGCTCTGGAAGCAGCCCGCCAGCGCGAGGCACAGCAGGGCGATGAGGGGGAGGATGGTCTTCTTCATAAATGTC
>CAMHDJ010000055.1 GCA_946183915.1 uncultured Bacteroidales bacterium
CAGCGCGAGGCACAGCAGGGCGATGAGGGGGAGGATGGTCTTCTTCATAAATGTCGTTTTATATTATAGTCGCATCAGAGGCCGAAATCTTACACGTCAGACGAAAACTCTACCTTCAGCCACGATGGCGGCGCTGCCGCCAACCCACACGCTGCCGTCCGCCATGAGCCGGGTCTCCACCACCGAGGGGCGCCCCATGGCTTCGCCTTGCAGGAAACGGTGGTCGCCTGTGGCGATGATGCCGTGGGGGGCCAGGTAGTGTGTCAGGGCGGCGTTGGCGGTGCCGGTGGCGCTCTCCTCGGGCACTCCGTAGGCGGGGGCGAAGTCGCGCACGTGGGCCGTGTAGCCGTCGCTGCCGAGGGCGAAGGGGTGGAAGCTGATGGCTTCGTGCCGCCGGGTAATCGATGCCACGGCCTCCATGTCGGGTTGCAGGGCGTTGAGTACTTCGACTGACGGCAGCTGGATCATGAGGTCGGGTAGTCCGGTGCTGACCACCTGGACAGGCAGCGTCGGCCGGTAGTCCCGCACGCCGAGGGCGGCGTAGATATCCTTGGTATCCTCAACCGTGCCGACGATGCGGGGCGTGGCCATCTGCATCAGCACCCGCTCGCCGACCTCCACCTTCAGCTCCCCGGCACGGGTGAGCAGCCGCGCGGGCCCCGAGTCCGCCTTGAGGTGGTGCAGCAGGACGAAGGCGGCGATGGTGGCGTGGCCGCAGAGGTCCACCTCGCCCTGCGGCGTGAAGTAGCGCGCCTCCCAGGCCCCGGCCTTGTGGCGGCGAATGAAGACAGTCTCCGAGTAGCGCAGCTCGGCGGCGATGGCCTGCATCAGCCCCTCGGCGGGGAAGAAGGCGTGGTTCAGCGGCACCACACCCGCGGTGTTGCCCCCGAAGGGGCGGTCCGTGAAGGCGTCGACGATGTAGTACTTCATAGGCTGCGCAACCATTTGATCTCGTCGGCCCAACGCATGGGGTCGGGCGTCTCGAGGATGATGGGCATGTCGTCGAAGCGCGGGTCGTGCATCAGGCGGGCGAAGAACTCCTTGCCCATGGCGCCCTCGCCCAGCACCTCGTGGCGGTCCACATGGCTGCCGGCGCCCTTCTTGCTGTCGTTGAGGTGCACGGCGCGCAGGTACTTGAAGCCCACCACGCGCTCGAACTCCTCCATCGTGAACTGATAGCCCATCTCGGTCGTCAGGTCGTAGCCGGCGGCCAGGGTGTGGCAGGTGTCGATGCAGACGCCCACGCGGCTCTTGTCCTCCACGCCCTCGATGATGCGGGCCAGGTGTTCGAACCTCCAGCCCAGGTTGGTGCCCTGCCCGGCGGTGTTCTCTATCACGGCCGTGACGCCCTCGGTCTTGCTCAGCGCCAGGTTGATCTCGCGGGCTATCTGGTCCAGGCACTCCTCTTCGCTGATCTTGTTCAGGTGCGAGCCGGGGTGGAAGTTGAGCATCGTGAGGCCCAACTGCTGGGCCCTGTACATCTCGTCGAAGAAGGCGGCACGGCTTTTGATAAGCGTCTCCTCGTCGGGCGAGCCGAGGTTGATGAGGTAGCTGTCGTGAGGCAGCACCATCTCGGGCCGGAAGCCGCGGTCTATAAGCAAGGCCCGGAAGCCGTCGATCTCCAGCTGCGCCAGCGGCTTGCTCACCCACGAGCGCTGGTTCCTCGTGAAGAGCGCGAAGGCGTTGGCCCCGATGGCCTCGGCGTTGAGGATGGCGTTGCCCACGCCCCCCGACGCGCTCACATGTGCACCGATGTATTTTGTCATGTCGTTTATGGTTTGTTGGTTGTGTAATCGTTCACGATCGTCAGGAGTTCGTCGCCGTATCGCTCCACCGTCTTCTCGCCCACGCCGAGCTGACGCTTCAGCTCGCTGACGGTGCGGGGCCGGTTGGTGGCTATGGCCTGCAGGGCCTTCTGCTGCAGCACGACGTAGACGGGCACGCCCTGCTCCTCGGCCTTCATGGCGCGCCAGTTGCGCAGGGCCACGACGAGGTCGGTGTCCATCGCCTCGCCGCCGCTCTGTTTGGCGGGTTTGGCCTTCTTGCGCGGGTGGCTCTCGTCGTGTTCCACCAGGTAGTCGGCCTTGGCCTTCTGCACGGTCGGCACGTTGTAGCCCCGTTCGTCGACGGCCTTCAGGCACGCCAGCTTCACCCCCAGCGCCTCGCCGAGCCGGGCTCCGGCCTCCTTCACCTCCTTGTCGGTCTGCTTGTTGTCGATGTCGACCTCCAGCAGGGGTTGCAGTCGGGCGGCCACGTCGGCCAGCTGCTGGTGGTAGTAGCGGGCTCCCTGGCGGGCACGGAGGGCCTGGGCGTCGGCGTCGAGCCGCATGAGCTGCCCCTTGAAGCGATCGCTCACCCCCTGGAGGTCCAGCAGCGACGAGAGCAGCTTGCCGAGGGTGGCCACCTGCTCGGGGTAGATGTTCTTCAGCCGCGCGTAGTGTTCCTGCAGCCGCTCGGCCATGAACACCAGGTCGTCCATGCCGAACAGCTCCATGAGCTTCTCCAGGTGATACTCCTGCTCGTAGGCCGTGGCCGAGGCGGCGGCCTGTTCGAAGGTGGGCCGCGAGGCCACAAACTGCGACACGGCCATGTCGTTGAACGCCACACCCGCCGTGAGCGGCGAGGTGAGCGTCAGCCCCTCGAGGCTGCGGCAGCGGCTCAGCGCCACATACACCTGCCCGAAGGCGAAGGCGTCGGCGGCGTCGATGTTCACGCGGTCGAAGGTCAACCCCTGCGCCTTGTGGATGGTCACCGCCCAGGCCGCCTGCAGCGGGTACTGACGGAAGGTGCCCTCCACCTGCTGCTCGATCTCGTTGGTACGCTCGTTCAGCGTGTAGCGCATGCTCTCCCACACCTCGCGCCCGGCCATGACGGTGCCGCCGTCGTCGGTCTCCACCGCCACCAGCGTCTGCCCCTCGTCCTCCTCCTCCTCGAAGCCCGCCACCGTGCCCAGCATCCCGTTGTAGTAGCGGTGGCCGCCCGAGCTGTCGTTCTTGACGAACATCACCCGCTCGCCCACCTTCAGCGTCAGGCTGCGGTCGCAGGGCAGCGACTTCTCCGGGTAGTTGCCCGTCAGCGAGGCCTCGAACACCCGCTCCTCGCCCCGCAGCGCTTCCATCTGGCGCCGGTTGATGGCGTCGGCCTGCCGGTTGTGGGTCGTCAGGGTGATGGGCGGATGGGTGGGTAGGGGAGAGCGGGGCGAGGGCTGAACCGGCCCCGGGGCGCTCCCGCCGTTCCATGGGGTGCGCTCCGCGTTCCCCACCCGCGCGTTGAGCCGCTGCAGCGTCTCGGCGTCGATGCGGTTGTCGCGCACGCGGTTCAGCAGGTCGACGAAGGCGGCGTCCTGCTGGCGATAGACGGTGGTGAGCTCGATGGTGACATACGGCATGCGCTGTAACGCCTTGCTGGCGAAGAAGTAAGGCGTCGGGTAGACACGCTCCATGTAGGGGCGCTCCTCCTCCGTCACCACCGGCGACAGCTGGTGCACGTCGCCGATCATCAGCAGTTGCACACCCCCGAAGGGATGGCTGCTGCGACGGTAGCGCCGCAGCGTCATGTCGATGGCGTCCAGCAGGTCGGCCCGCACCATCGAGATCTCGTCGATGATCAGCAGCTCCAGCGTGCGGATGATGTTCAACTTCGTCTTGTTGAACGACTTGTGCCGCTCCGGCAGCTGATACTCTGTCACCAGCTCCTTCACCTCGGGCAGGTAGGGATCGAACGGCAGCTGGAAGAAACTGTGTATCGTCACCCCCCCGGCGTTGATGGCCGCCACGCCCGTCGGCGCCACCACGGCATGCCGCTTTGGGCAGTGCGCCGCCACCTCCCGGAGGAACGTCGTCTTGCCCGTGCCCGCCTTGCCAGTGAGGAACACCGACACCCCGGTCTGCTCTATATACCTCCGTGCCAGCTCTATCTGTGGGTTAGTCTCCATGTTGCGTGCTCTTTGTCGCTTTCTGTTCCGACTGCAAAGATACACTTTTTTTTCGAGACAGAAAAATATATTTCGCCCCCTCGCCCCCCTCCGCCGCCATTCGTCCGCCATCCTCAACGCGCCATCCGCTTGTCATCCCCTGCCGTTCCCCTACACAACTCTTACTTGAATAATACTTGACTAGGCGATGATAAAGAGATGAGTAAGACTTGAGTAAGACATGGTACCCCTACAACCCTGACAATCACCCATCTCTGAACCCCGTTTTTTGCCCTCCGGCGACGCTTTTTTCCATTTTTGCAACGCCATTTTCACCCTCTTCGCGCCGCGGCGTGGCCGTTTATGGTCGGCGTGCGGATTGTCGGTATCGCCGGGGATCTGCAAAAAAAATCCCGCACCCTTGCAAACCGGTGTCGCAAGGGTGCGGGATTGTATTTAGGTATAGGAGGTTATGCCTTCAGCAGGAAGCCGAGGTCGGCGTCGAGGGGCAGCTCCTTGGTGTTGGCGATGTGGGTCTTAAAGACCTTCATCTTGTTGGGCTTGCCGATGAGGCTCAGCTTGCCGTCCTCGAGCAGCAGGGCCGTGGCCTCGCGGATGGCGGCGACGGTGGCCTTGGGGTTCACCATGATGTACTCCTTCAGGCGGTCGTCGCGGGTCTCGCCGCCGTGCTTGGGGTCGAAGAAGTCGGTGTAGTGGGGGTTGATCTGGAACGGCACCAGGCCCATGCAGTCGAACGAGTCGGGCATCACGATGGGCATGTCGTTGGTGGTGCAGAGGGTGGGGCCGGCCACGTTGCTGCCGGCGCTCCAGCCCATGTAGGGCATGCCGTCGAAGGCGCGCTGGCGGATGGCCTGCATGAGGCCCGTGCGCTGCAGCTCGCGCACCAGGTGGAAGGTGTTGCCACCGCCCACGGCCACGCAGTCGGTGTCGTACACGGCGTTGACGGGCAGCGCCTTGTGGTGCACCGAGGTCAGTTTCACACCGAACTCGGCGTACACCTTGGCCACCTTGGCCTCGTAGGCGTCGTAGCTTTTCTTCAGGCCCCCTTCGGCCAGGCTCACGCCGGCGTAGGGCACGAAGAGCACGCGCTTGATGTTGTGCCGACGGCAGAAGTCGGCGATCATATCCTTGCACCAGCCGAGGTAGGCCTCGCCGCGCATGGTGGAATTGCTGATCAACAATAGATTCCTTTTATCCATAACTTTCAATTTTCAATTTTCAACTTTCAATTCGCGTTTATGCGTCGATGGTGGCGTAGGTGGCGTTTGCCTCGATGAAGGCGCGGCGGGGGGGCACGTCGTCGCCCATCAGGAGCGAGAAGATGCGGTCGGCCGAGGCGGCGTTCTCGATGGTCACCTGGCGCAGCTGGCGTCCCTCGGGGTCCATGGTGGTGTCGCGCAACTGGTCGCTGTTCATCTCGCCCAGACCTTTGTAGCGCTGCACGTGGATACCCTTGTCGCCGAATTCCATCAGGGCTCGCTCGCGGTCCTCCTCGGTCCAGCAGTAGACCTGCTTGTTGCCCTTCTTGACCAGGTAGAGCGGAGGCGTGGCGAGGTAGACGTAGCCGTTCTCGATCAGCTCGGGCATGTAGCGGAAGAAGAAGGTCAGCATCAGGGTGTCGATATGGGCGCCGTCCACATCGGCATCGGTCATGACGATCACCTTGTGGTAGCGCAGCTTGCTGAGGTTGAGGGCTTGCGGGTCGTCGGGGGTGCCCACGGTGACGCCCAGGGCGGTGTAGATGTCGCGTATGGCCTCGCTCTCGAAGGCGCGATGGCGCATCACTTTCTCCACGTTCAGGATCTTACCCCTGAGGGGCAGGATGGCCTGGAAGCGGCGGTCGCGGCCCTGCTTGGCGCTTCCACCTGCCGAGTCGCCCTCGACGAAGAAGATCTCGCACTCGGCGGGGTCGTTGCTCTGACAGTCGGCCAGCTTGCCAGGCATGCCGGCGCTGCTGAAGACGTTGCTGCGCTGCACCATCTCGCGGGCCTTGCGGGCTGCCTGACGCGCGCGGGCGGCCAGGATCACCTTGTCCACGATGGTGCGGGCCTCGTTGGGATGCTCCTCGAGGTAGTTCTCCAGCATCTCGCTCACGGCCTCGTCGACGGCGCCACGCACCTCGGCGTTGCCGAGCTTGGTCTTGGTCTGACCCTCGAACTGGGGCTCGGCGACCTTGACGCTGATGATGGCCGTCAGGCCCTCGCGGAAGTCGTCGCCCGTGATCTCCACCTTGGCCTTCTGCAGCAGTCCGCTACGGTCGGCGTAGGCTTTCAGCGTGCGGGTGAGGCCGCTGCGGAAGCCTGCCAGGTGGGTGCCGCCCTCGTGGGTGTTGATGTTGTTCACATAGGAGTGCAGGTTCTCGCTGTATCCGGTGTTGTACTGCATGGCGATCTCGATGGGGATGCCCTTGCGCTCGCCTTCGATGTAGATGGCTTCGGGCATGAGCTTCTCGCGGTTCTCGTCGAGGTAGTTGATGAAGTCGCGCAGACCTTTCTCGCTGTAGAAGTGGTCCTCGCGGGTGGGCTTCTGCAGGTCGGAGGTCGGAACTTGGAGGTCGGAGGCATTTCCGCCCTCCGACTTCATACCTCCGCCCTCGGCGGGGCGCCAGTCGCAGATATTGATCTCGATACCCTTGTTGAGGTAGGCCAGCTCGCGCATGCGGTCGAGGAGGGTGTCGTATTTGTATTCGGTCACCGTGAAGATCGAGCCGTCGGGGTGGAAGGTCACCTTGGTGCCGCGCTTGTCGGTGGTGCCCACCTCGCGCACGGCGTAGAGGGGCTTGCCCTTCGAGTACTCCTGCTGGTAGATCTTGCCGTCGCGGTAGACGTTGACGGTCATGTGGTCGCTCAGGGCGTTGACGCAGCTCACGCCGACGCCGTGCAGACCGCCGGAGACCTTGTAGGAGTTCTTGTTGAACTTGCCGCCGGCGTGCAGCACCGTCATCACCACCTCGAGGGCCGAGCGGTGCTCCTTCTCGTGCATGTCCACGGGGATGCCGCGGCCGTTGTCCTCGACGGTGATCGAGTTGTCGGGGTTGATCTGCACGTCGATCCGCGTGCAGTAGCCCGCCAGGGCCTCGTCTATCGAGTTGTCCACCACCTCGTAGACCAGGTGGTGCAGGCCGCGCTCGTTGACGTCGCCGATATACATGGCCGGGCGAACGCGCACAGCCTCAAGTCCTTCCAGTACGGTAATGTTACTCGCACTATAGTCAACATTCTGATTCTCGCTCATATAGTGGTATTCTTTCTTTGCAATTCAGACTGCAAAGATACGAATTTTTCGCGATATGGCGAGAGAATATTATTATATTGTTTTCAACAATTAGTTAACACGCCCCCGTCCGGTCACCAGAGGCTGAGCTGCGCCGGGTCGTCCGGCTCGCGCGGCGTCGGCGCGGCGTCGGCCGAGACGGGCGCCGTGTCCGGCTCGCCGACGGCCGGCAGCGCGTCGGATGCAGCCGTAATGTCCGCCGTAATGTCATGGTTGTCAGAGCCCTGTGGCGCCGCGGCGGTGTCCGGCTCTTCGGGTGCAAAGTGGAGGTAGGCCGTGGGCGAGAAGCGCCCCTGGCGGTCGCCGACAAAGGCGTAGAGGTGCAGCTCGCCGTCGGCGAAGCCCGTCGGCAGCACCACGCCGATGCGCCGCTCGCGCCGGTAGACCGGCGTGGTGAGGAAGCCCTGCCCGAGCGAGGGGCTGAAGATGTAGAGCCACACCTGGTCGAAGGCGCTGGACGACAGGTGCATGGGGTTACGCTCGAAGTCCACCTCCAGCCGGTCGCCGGCCGAGAGCGCGGCCCCTTCGAGGCTCACCGGCGCCACCGGCCCCACGCTCAGCTGCAGCAGCGACCAGTCGACCGCCAGCTCGCCCTCCACCTGGCTGAAAGCCTGCTGGTTGAGGCTGACGAAGAGGTTGTAGGACGTCATGCCCGACTCGCGGGCCACGTCGGTCAGGGCCGTGGTGACGGCCCACCGCATCTGCGCCGCCAGGCGCACCTGCTGCCGGAACAGCGCCCGATGCTCCATCTGCTTCACTGTGCGCGGGTTGCGCACCATCGCGGGCTTGCTGCGCAGGCACCACTTGCCGTTCCACTGGTAGCCCACCGCCGGGCCCAGCGAGCCCGAAAATCCGCCCATGTATCCGTTGCCTATCTTTGCCATGTTGATCAGGTATTTTAGAGTTACTTTCTACTACCCATAACGCAGTCTTCGACTTATTATTGCTTACTCGAGTAAATTTTTATTAGGCGATGGGTAGGCGAAGAGTAAGAGATGAGTAAGACATGGTGGCGCAACAACCTGTGGCAGAGGGGGTGCGAAGGGGTGGTTGGGTGCTGCGGCGGGCGGTTTCGCCTTTTTCTGCGCCCGCCGTCGCGTGCCCGGGGCGTGGCAGCCGCCGCCTCTCCGGTACCGCGCCGGCCGGCGCCGCGTCGGGGAGGGGGAGGGGCGGGGGGCGACGGCGGCCGCGCTCCATCGCCGGGGAGGCGACGGAGGAATGGTGAGTTTTTTGAAGGATTTATTTGTTTTATTCATAAAAAGTGTGTACTTTTGCAGGACTTGTTTATGCGGAAGATTCTGTCTATAGTGCTGATTATGACGGTCTCCGGTGCTCTGTGGGCACAGGAGTTCCGTTGCAATGTGCAGGTGAACTACCAGAAACTGCTCACCACGCAGCAGGCCTACGGGTCGGAGAACGACAAGAAGGTGTTCGACGCCATGAAGCAGGCCATCGAGGACTTCGTGGTGGGGCGCCGGTGGACCACCATGACGCTGGAACCGCATGAGCAGCTGGACTGCTCGATCTCGCTGGTGCTCAACACGCGCTCCAGCGCGACCGACTTCGCCGGGCAGCTGCAGGTGCAGCTGCGTCGGCCGGTCTACAACTCGACCTACACCACGGGTCTGTTCAACTACATGGAGAGCGGCAACTTCAACTTCTCGTTCAACGAGAGCCAGCCGCTGGACTTCGACCTGGGCAACTTCTACGGCAACCTGAGCTCGACGCTGGGCTATTACTGCTACCTGATGCTGGGCGTCTACTTCGACAGCTTCAGCCCCAACGGGGGCGAGCCGTTCTACCAGATGGCGCAGCAGGTGCAGCAGGCCGCCGAGGGCAGCGGCTACGTGGGCTGGCGCAGCAGCGAGGGGCAGAAGAGCCGCTACTGGTTCATGGAGAACCACACCAACTCGGCCTACGCGCAGCTGCACGACGTCTACTACCGCTACCACCGGCTGGGGCTGGACATGATGACCAAGGACCAGCCGAAGGCGCGCCAGGCCATCCTGGAGTCGCTCGTCGAGCTGCAGGAGGTGAACCGCAAGCGCAACGGATTGCTGGCCGTCAGCCAGTTCATGGACCTGAAGATCCAGGAGCTGGTGTCGATCTTCACGCCGGCGCCCGAGCAGGAGAAGCGGCAGCTCTACGACCTGGTGCGCGACATCAGCCCGATCAACGTGGTGAAGGTGCGCGACTTCATCGGAACGAAACGATAACAAATAGATAACACCAAAACAAATATCATGACACAAATACCTATACAGAAAGAGACGATAGACCGCATTGCGGCGGCCAACAAGATCCAGAACCCCGGCAAGGCCAGCATCCGCGAGATGCGCAAGATGATCCAGGACGTGGAGAAAGAGACCGGCGTCCGCTTCGTGAAGATGGAGATGGGCATCC
>CAMHDJ010000056.1 GCA_946183915.1 uncultured Bacteroidales bacterium
TGGCCAGCAGGGTGACGCGGGCCAGGTAGGTGTCGATGCGGTTGGTGTCGCAGTCGAGCGCATAGACGCCGTAGCACTCAATGCCCGGCGTGTGCTTCGTAACACGCTGACCCAGATGGTGCTGCGTGATGATGTCGATGGCAAACTGGCGCTCCTTGAGCTCGATGTTGGGGTGGCGGCGCACGGCCTCGAGCAGGCCGCGCTCGATCTCCTCGCCGGTGTTGTCCTTGTGGTGCAGGATGCGGAACTCCGAGTGTCCGCCCTCGCGGTGCAGGTCGAAGCGCCCGCCGTCGGCAGCGTTCTTCCCCCCGGCGGGCACGCGGTCGAAGTTGACCCCGTACTGCACCAGCTCGCGAATGCGGTCAGGCGCCTCGCGGATGGTCATCTCCACCACCTCGCGGTCGCAGATGCCGTCGCCGGCCACCAGCGTGTCGTGGATGTGCTTGTCGAACGAATCCGAGTCGTACATCACCGCCGCGATGCCCCCCTGGGCATAGCGCGTGCTCCCCTCGGCGGCATCGCCTTTGGTGAGTATGCACACACGGCCGTGCTCGGCCACTTTCAGTGCGAAACTCAGGCCCGCAATACCCGAGCCAACAACCAGGAAATCAACTTCGTAGCGCATATACACTTCTTTTGTTACCGGCTGCAAATATACACAATAAATATGAATTCATAAAACTAATTCATCCCCCTGGCTCCCTGCCTTCTACCTGATGACTCCCTGATGACTCCCTGATGACTCTCTTAAAACCGGGGTGAAATGGGCATTTTTTCAGGGGTTTTGCACGGTTTCTAGGGAGGTGAGCCCACTTTCGAAAATACAGCATTCTGCAAACCAACCTTTTAAACCCCAAAATTAGATCGTGCACGATCTAATTTTTTAACTCAATTTAAGTTAATTTAACAAATATTAACTCTTAATCGCAGAATCGGGAGGCAGGGGGGCGTCGGTGTTTTTTTGACGGCAAATTCGTCGACGAATCGGGGTGCACCCCTGGGGCCATTTACCCAGGGGTTTCCTTCACTGTTCATTTATTTTTGAAAAAAATTGGGCTGATTATTAAGAAAAGTGTATCTTTGCATCTTGATAGAAAAGAGGAGAATAATATAAAAAGGGGATTAAACGAATGAAAATTCGTACATTAGCGATATTACTGGTCCTGATAATGTTGCCCTTCGCGATGCCTGCGGCGGCGCAAACGCCTGGGCTGAGGGGGCAGGGCAATAGTCCCCGGAGGGGACGACAGCGAATAGCCGGGGGTGTCAACCCCCGGAAAGCAGGTATATTATCACACCGCAAGCCCCGTAGGGGCGGCAGAAGAGACGGGGACGCAAGGCGCGAGTGCTTGTGCATATTCACACTGCTGCCGCAGGCCGTGCAAGCCACGCTTGCCGCCAGCAGCAGCGCTATCAGTCCGATGATTCTTTTCTTCTACATAATCAAACCCTTATAACGCCGCCCCACTCCAAATATTGTGTCCACGTCCATAAAAAACATTGTCAAAAAATAGTTTTTTTTATCATATCGAAAAGAAAACGTATATTTGCAATTCGTTAAAAAAAACATTATATGAGAAATACACACTCAATCAATCTTTTACCCCCCCCAGCACTACCCGAAACATACAATTTCTCACCAATGTGTCGTTTACAGGCTGGAATCGTGGGTGGAAATTATCGGATAGTATGATAAGAAAAGCTATTTGTTTTGCACTGCTTGTGGTGATGCTCGGATCAGGTAGGGTTACCGCACAGACCTCCATCACATCTCTTGAAAGCATCACCAACGCAGCAGGTCACTATGTCATCACGGCCGACATCAGCGGCGGCGCACCCGGTGTCGCCACCTTCAACGGCACCCTCGAGGCCGCCATCAACCCCGCGACCCACATGCCCTACCGCATCAGCGGCCTCTCGGCACCCCTTTTCGCTACCCTCTCCGGCACGGTGAAGAATCTGGTGCTTGAGGACGTGGCCATCAGCGGAAACACTGGCAATACCGGCGCTATCGCCGGCGAAGCCAATGGCGCAGCCAGAATCTACAACGTGGGCATCCTCAGCGGCGAGGTAGGCGGCACAGGCAACACCGGTGGCCTGGTGGGCCTGCTCGACGGCACTGCCCGTGTGGTGAATTGTTACAGTTTTGCCACCATCACTGGCGGCACCAACGTTGGCGGCATCGTGGGCAACAACAACCAGACAACAACTGCTGCCAGCATCAAGACGATGGTGATGAATTGCATGTTCTACGGCGACATCACCGGCGGCACCACCGTCTCACCCGTCTTCGGCGGCAACAACATCGCCAACCTCAACAGCGGTGGCCTCAACACCTTCAACTACTACGCCTACGACGAGCTGCAGACCACAGCCATCAGCAACAACAAGTACAACAGCGCCCTCGCCGTAGAGGAGAAATTCCTGAAACGCCACGAGTTCTACCGCCTGCTGCTCAACAGCAACAAGAAGCTGGCGGCCTTCTACGTCACCGGCAATGTGTCCGACGCCAATCTGATGCTCAAATGGGTGCTCGAGACCGCCGACCGCAGCAACAACGACCCCAAGCCCTACCCCATCCTGAAAGCCCAGGGGTATTATCCCTCCATTATCAATCCCGATATAGCCAATGCTCCTGACAGTGCTTCCATAGGTCGTAACCATGGCGGCAAGCTGGGCAAGACGCTGTCTGTCTCCATCAGCGGTGTGGGCAGCAACGCCCCTACTGGAGCGAGCATCACCAATGGCAGCCTCACCCTACAGCGCACCGACAAGGACTTCGACCGCTTCAACTACAACTACGACAAGGTGCAGCTGCCCTACTACAACGACGTGGGCACGGGCAATTACACGGGCAACCGCGTGGTGACGGGCTGGAAGATCACGGCCATCACCGCCGTCGACGGCGACCCCTACACCTCGGCCAATTATGACTACTCCAAGACATATGCTTCGAACCAAAGCTATTTTGATTATCCCAACTATAATTTTGCCGACCGCAAGAGTTCTAATAAAGACCTTTACTCTGTAAGTGGTCGCGTTTTCTCGCAGGGTGCCTACTTCGACGTCCCCTACGGCGTCACCTCCATCACCATCGAGCCCTACTGGGGCAAGGCATACTATATCGCCGACCAAAATTATGATGTGGTGTACAAGACCGACTATAAAAACGAAAATAAGCAGAACGTAAGCCAGACCGGCACACAGGTGGCGAACCCCACGGGTGCCACACCCACCCTGTTTAATGGGCAAAAAGTAGAAACGAGTATTGAGCGAGCTTTAAACAACATAAACAACAACATGGGTGGCTGGGGTCCTAGAGTCTACGACAACGCCCTCGTGCTCGTGGGCAATCTTCATTTGGCCACTGTGCCGCAAAACGGAACCACACATTTCACCATGATGTCGGTGGATGAGGACAATGACCATGAGCCTGACTATAGCCTCATCTATCACCATATTGGCAGATCGAGCATCACCCCTATACGCTTCGACTTCCTGAACATTCCTGGCACCGCCCAAGCGCAGAAGCCCAACGGCGCCAGCCTCATCTGCAACTTCACCATCTTCAAGACAAGGGGTTGGTTCGAGACCACCAACACAGCACTTTTATACACCTCGCAGTTAGAGTATGAGAATCTGGATAACAACACCAAGACTGACGCTCCACTCATCCTGCAGGGCGGCGTGGTCGACCAGTTCGTGTCGACACAGAGCAAAGATGTCACAGGCAAAACCATCTACATCCATGTGGGCGGCAACGTGTGGATAAAGGAGTTCGGCATGGGCACCCATAGCGACGGCGCCAAGTCGACACCCCACGTGCCGGTGTCGGTGACGGGAGGCGAGTTCCAGGGCTTCTACCTCACAGGAACCTACAAGGCTGATGCTGCGGTACGTACAGACAACGCCGAATGCTACATCAGCGGCGGCTATATCCACGAGGCAGCGGGAGCATCTCTCGAACAAATCGACGGCAACGTGCGCTGGCAGATCTACAACGCCGACATCGACAACTTCTTCGGCGGTGGCATCAACGACGCCAAACCCATCAAGGGCGACATCACCACGGAAATCTACAACAGCCACGTGACGCTCTTCTGCGGTGGCCCCAAGTTCGGCAACATGCAAGACGGCAAGACCGTCACCACCCGCGCCGAGGGCTGCGTCTTCGGCGATTATTTCGGCGCCGGTTACGGCGGCACCTCTATTGCCAAAAAGAAATATTACGACAAGGACGGAGATCAGAACTGGGGCACCCTTCAAGGCTACTATACCACCGACCGAGGCAAATACTTTGACGGAAGCACCACGCAGTCCTCACAGATAGGCAAGGACTACGGCAAGAAAGGCCCCGGTGTGGCCACCGACTTCGACTACGAGTTCTTCGTGTGGTCCACCGGCACAACTGGTGCCCGACTATATGTCAAGTTCGCTGCTTTCTCGCTGGCGCAATGCAACAAAGTTTCGTCGAGCCTAAAGAATTGCACCATCGACAGCAACTTCTATGGGGGCGGCAGCCTCGGCAAAGTAGTCGACTCGGTAACCTCGATGCTCGACAACTGCACCGTCATGGGTAATGTCTTCGGTGCCGGGTTCTCGGCCTCGCTGCCCACCATCCAGGTGAGGAACGGAGGCTTCACCAAGAACCCCAACTACAACAAAGGCTCTGGTATGTTCGAGCCCGGCATCTTCACCGGCACCACCGAATACCATTGGAAACAGGTCAACTCGCTCAGCAATGGTGGTTCCGGTACCAGCTCAAGCAACGACACCAACTACGTACATACTACCGTCGACTTAGAACACCTCGGCACCGTCAACGGCAACGTCACCCTCACCATCGGGGGCAACTCGCATGTGGGTGGCAGCGTTTACGGTGGCGGCGAACAAAGCAAGGTCGCCTCAGGCAACATCGAGGTTGTCATCACCGGCAACACCGAGGTGGCAGGCGACGTGTTCGGCGGTGGCAAACAAGGCGATGTCGACGGGAATACCCACGTCACCATCCGCTGAAGCATCGTGACCTCGGACAACTTTTTTTCTGCCGAATAGCATTTTTTCTATTCGCGTGTAAATAATTTTTTGTATCTTTGCCGTCTCGTTACCCACCGCCGACAGGAGTGCCGACGGTGTGTAGCATACTCATAACAAAGAAGATAGAAACAAAATAAATAATAACAATAACAATGAAAATTTACCAGACTCAGGACATTCGTAACATCGCCCTTGTGGGTGGTGCCAAGAGCGGCAAGACCAGCATGGCAGAGGCCATGGCCTTCTGCGGTGGCCTCATCAACCGCCGTGGCAGCGTGGACAGCAAGAACACCATTAGCGACTATCGCGACATCGAGCACGACCGCGGCTACTCCGTGGAGAGCACCCTCATGTACACCGAATTCGGTGGCAAGAAGGTCAACATCCTCGATGTGCCCGGCTTCGCCGACTACCAGGGCGAGCTCGTGAGCGCGCTGAACGTGGTCGAGGCCGCCGTCGTCGTGGTCAACGCCCAGAGCGGCGTCGAGGTCGGCACCGAGATTGCCAACCGCTACGCTGCCAAGCTCGACACCCCGATGATCTTCGTCGTCAACCACCTCGACGCCGAGAAGGCCAACTTCGACGACACCGTCAACCAGCTCAAGGACTTCTTCGGCCAGAAGTGCACCGTGCTGCAGTTCCCGACCAACGCCGGTCTGGGCTTCAACCAGGTGGTCGACATCGTGGCCAACAAGATGTACACCTTCACCGACGGCAAGATGACCGAGGCTGACATCCCCGCCCAGTATGCCGACAAGGCCGAGGAGATGCGCATGGCCCTCGTCGAGGAAGCCGCCGCTGCCGACGACGCCCTCATGGAGAAATACTTCGAGAACGGCGACCTGACCCCCGAGGAACTCACCCAGGCCCTGAAGCTTGCCATCGACAAGCGCGACCTCTTCCCCATCCTCTGCACCAGCGCCAAGGAGAACTTCGGCGTCAACCGTCTGCTTGAGTTCATCTGCCAGAACGTCCCCGCCCCCTGCGAGGTGGCTGACTGCAAGAAGACCAAGGGCGGCAAGGAGCTGAAGAGCAACGGTGCCAACCCCACCGTGGCTTTCTGCTTCAAGAGCGCCAAGGACAAGAACCTCGGTGAGATCAGCTATCTCCGTATCTTCGACGGCGAGCTGGCCGAGGCTCAGGATGTGGTCAACGCCTGCAACCAGAGCAAGGAGCGCGTCAGCCAGGTGCTCGTGTGCAGCGGCAGCAACCGCCAGCGCGTCGAGAAAGCCTGCGCCGGCGACATCGTCTGCACCATCAAGCTGAAAGACGTCAAGATCAACCATACCCTCACCACCCCGAAGAACACCGACGACGCAGTCTGCGAGATCGAGTTCCCGACTCCTATCTACACCGTCGCCGTCAAGGCTGCCAACAGCAACGACGACGAGAAGGTCGGCGCCGCGCTGAAGGACCTCGTCACCTACGACCGCAGCCTCACGCTGGAGAACAGCCGCGAGCTGCGCCAGGTCATCCTCGGCTGCCAGGGCGAGCTGCACCTCAACACCGTGAAGTGGTACTTCGAGAACCAGTACAAGCTGGCCGTCAACTTCACCGCCCCCAACATCCCCTACCGCGAGACCATCACCAAGAGCGCCGAGGCCATGTACCGCCACAAGAAACAGTCCGGTGGTAGCGGCCAGTTCGGCGAGGTGCACATGCTCATCGAGCCTTACTACGACGGCATGCCCAACCAGACCAAGTACCCCATCCGCGACACCCAGGAGTATCCGCTGGAGTGGGGCGGCAAGCTGGTCTTCAACAACTGCATCGTGGGCGGCTCGATCGACGCCCGCTTCATGCCCGCCATCCTCAAGGGTATCATGGAGAAGATGGAGCAGGGTCCTCTGACCGGTTCCTACGCCCGCGACATCGTCGTCAACATCTACGACGGTAAGATGCACCCCGTGGACTCCAACGAAACGGCCTTCAAGATTGCCGGCCGTACCGCCTTCCGCGAGGCCTTCAAGCAGGCTGCCCCGAAGATCAAGGAGCCTATCTACGACATCGCCGTCACCGTGCCCACCGAGGCACAGGGTGGCGTCATGACCGACCTGCAGGGTCGCCGCGCCATCGTCATGGGCATGGATGCCGAAGGCAAGTACACCACGCTGAAAGCCAAGGCCCCCTTGGCCGAGATGAACCGCTACTGCACCGCCCTGAGCTCCCTCACCAGCGGCCGCGGTACCTTCACCATGACCTTCAGCAGCTACGAGCTCGTCCCCGCCGACGTCCAGCAGGCCCTCCTCAAAGCCTACGAGGAAGCCGCCAACGAGGAAGAGTAGTCTGGAATGTGTTAATGCGTGAATGCGTGAGTGCTGACGCGCCAGCCACTGACGCAATAACGCAATCACACAATAACGCAATCAACACCCCTCACAAGCCGGAAGCCCCGAGAGGGACTTCCGGCTTCCAATAAATAAAAAGATGACAGAGCGCACACGCACATTAACCGACAGGCTCTCGCCCCATCTTTTCTGGGACATCGACAGAGAGCAGTTCGACGCCGACATCAACTCGGCGCAGTTGATTCAGCGTGTGCTGGAATATGGCGAGCTGGACGACTGGTGTGCCGTACGAGATTTCTATGGACTCGATCGTATTGCCAATGACTGCAAAACATTGCGATCGCTCCGACCCGAAGCCTTGTCGTTCGTCTGTCTCGTCACAGATACAAAGAAGGAGGACTACCGATGCTACAACTTCAGACAGTCGCACCCGACACTTTGGAACTCCTGAAGACGATTGCTTCCAAACCCGAAATGAAAGGGTTCCGCCTGGTGGGTGGGACTGCATTAGCGTTGCAGTACGGTCACCGACAGTCGGTTGACCTCGACTTTTTCGGCTCACCTTTAGCTTCACAAGAGGACACCATAGACATGCTTTCCTCCTTAGGGAATATTACGATTCACAATCGCACCGACAAGATTTTGCAGGTGGTGCTTCGCGGCATCAAGGTGGACGTGATTGACTACAGTCGCTATGGATGGATTGACACTCCTGTAGTGGACGATGGCATCGTCCTTGCTTCTCCGCGCGACATAGCCGCCATGAAGATCAATGCCATCGAAGGCCGGGGAAGCCGCAAAGATTTTGTAGACATCTACATGCTGCTCCAGCACTACACTCTCAGCGAGTTGTTGGACTTCTATTCCATGAAATACCCTAACTATTCGATATTCCGCGCCCTGTTGAGCCTCACCTATTTCGATGATGCCGAAACCCAGGCCATGCCTAAAATGTTCATACCCCAGACATGGGAAGAGATAAAAGAACATATTTCCACAAAAGTGAGAGAGTTCGATAAGTAAAGTCAACAGTGTATTTTCCATATATGGGGTGTGCAGACTTGCACACCCCATTTTCATTATTTTTTCGTTCCTCAGATGGGAAATTACAATGTCGGGGCGCTGACGCCTTCGCGGGCAAGGCTTTGGAGCTCCATCTTGCCGATGCGCCAGGTGAGACCGAATGCGACGGCACGGCTGCCCCAGGTGTAGCTGTAGTTGGTTTGGTAGTAGG
>CAMHDJ010000057.1 GCA_946183915.1 uncultured Bacteroidales bacterium
TCCCCGGAGGGGACGACGGAAAGTAGCCGTGGGCGCCCGCCCACGGTAGCGATGTTCCCCCTCCGCCCCGAGCCCCGTCGGGGCGACGGAAAAAACACCCGCCCGCCCCCGCGCCACAAGTCCCCGGAGGGGACGACGGAAAGTAGCCGTGGGCGCCCGCCCACGGTAGCGATGTTCCCCCTCCGCCCCGAGCCCCGTCGGGGCGACGGAAAAAAAACACCCGCCCGCCCCTGCGCCACGCCGCTCCCATACTGCACACGGAATCAATCGATTACGTCCGCTGGGCGGGAAAAATCCATGTGCCTCTGCAAAAAAAATTTGTCAGTTTTAAAAAAAGAAGTATATTTGCACCGTGATTCTACTGGAATAATTTTTTGATCAAAACGCATGAAACCCCAGCCGCCAAAAGAAAACATTATAAGTATATCCATATTTTAAGTTCAACCAAAAAACAACAACATGAAAAAAATTATCCGTTTTTTGACCCTCGCGGTGCTACTCGCGGCGCCATGGGGGGGGTACTTTAACCAAGTACAGGCACAGGCAACGCTTGTCCAGATTGGCGATGGGACGGCTACTACTAATCAGGTCCCCATCGGAACGTATTACAACTACTCAATTACAGAGCAGATGTACACATCTTCCGAGATAGGTATGGCTGGTACCATCCAAAGCATCGGTTTCTACTATATGGGTATAGCTGCGAAAGATCTTCCCATTACTGTCTACATGAAAAATGAGGATGCGGCTGATCTCTCAACGGGCATCAGTCTTGCAGATGCAGATCAAGTATTTTCTGGAAATCTTTCTGTTACCACAACCGCAGGTTGGGTTACCATTACCCTCGACACTCCCTTTGAATATGATGGGTCGTCGAACTTGTTGATTGGAATCATCAAAGATTATCTGTACTATTTTAGCGGACAGTCGTGGCAGGGTACTTCAGTATCCAATATGGCTCGTTATTCTCAAAACGACAATAGTGAATATACTACCAGTACGGTGCCAGAAACGGCTTCAGGCACACGCCCGAATATCCAGATCAGTATTGTCCCTGGTAGCGGCCCTGTCTGTGAGAAGCCTGCCACTCTCGATGTTTCTAGTGTGACCGCCACTGGCGCTACCCTCACTTGGACTGCCGGTAGCGGCACCTACAATGTGGAATACAAAACGGCCGCTGCCGCCGATTGGACGTCCCTCCTCACCAATACCACTGCAACCAGTCACACTTTGACCGGCCTCACCTCTGCCACTGACTACCAAGTCCGTGTGCAAAGCATCTGCAGCGGTGAAACCAGCGGCTGGAAGACGGCAAATTTCTCTACACTCTTTGGTATCCCCCTTACCGAGAATTTCGGCACCTCTGCTCCTACCGGCTGGATAATGAAATCGGGTCTGTTGAATGAGGCCGCTGGAACCGCCACGTTGTCGAATAGCTCTACTTGGAGTTTTGGTACCAACAACAATGTCTTTGACAATCATGCCCGTTGCAATATCTACAGCAACTATCAGAAATGGCTTATCATGCCCGCCGTCCTCATGGAGGATAACGTGCAGTTGACTTTTGACTTGGCCCTGACCAAATATTCCGGTAGTGACAGCCCCACTGCCGGCCAACAGGCTGACGACAAATTTATCGTTCTTGCCTCCACCGACAATATGGCCACTTGGACAGTGCTGCGCAAGTGGGATAACGCCGGATCGGCCTATGTGTATGACGAGATTACCAACGCTGCCGCAGGTCAAACTGTGGCCATCGACCTCAGTGCCTTTGATGGCCAGAATGTCATCATAGCCTTCTATGGCGAGTCGACAGTCTCCGGCGGCGACAACAACCTGCATATCGACAACGTCAGCATCAACTACATCCCTTCGTGTCCCAAGCCCACGGATCTGACTTTGGGCGCCATCACCGCTTCCGAGGCTCCTCTGACCTGGACGGCTGGCGGCGAAGAGACCTCCTGGAAGGTCTACCTCAACGGTGCTCTTGTCACCACCGTCAACACCAACAGCTACACCTTCACCGGCCTGACCGCCAGCACGGACTACACCTTCGGTGTGGCCGCCGTCTGCGGCGTTGACGATGAGTCCACGATTGCCACAGTGGCTGGACATACTGCCTGTGGTGCAGTCGCCTCGTTCCCCTACACGATGGGATTCGAGACCGCCGATGCGGAGAAGCTTGCCTGCTGGACAACTGTCGATGCTGATGGCGACGGTAACGGATGGGATATTTCTGCTCTCACAGCTCACACTGGCACTTACGTTGCTACATCCGCATCGTATGATAATAATTCTGGCGAATTATTTCCCGACAACTGGCTTATTTCGCCCGCAATTACCCTCCCCAATGACCGCGATATGCAACTCTCTTGGTGGGAGGTCGGACAGGATGCCTCTTGGCCAGATGAGACTTATAGCGTCTATATCAGCACCACCGGCAATACGACTGCCGATTTCAATACGACCGAACTTCAGCCTATGTTCACAGCCACCGCCGCTTACGTGAACCATATCATCAATCTCGCCGCCTACCGCGGAGAGACCATCTGGATTGCCTACCGTCACTATGACTGCTCGGATCTCTATCAATTGAATATTGATGATATCAGCGTTGAGGATGCGCCCAGCTGCGCAGCTCCTGCGGATATCGCTGTCGACAGCTGGACCTACAACACTGTCACCGTCAGCTGGACCGACAACAACGCGGGCGGTTCCACCTATGTGATTCTTGACGACTTGGACAACGAGGTGGTCACCATTACGGGTCTTTCCTCCACGGGTGTGACCATCACCGGCCTCACCGCCGAGACCAACTACCCCTTGGGCAGCTTCAAAGTGAAAGCCGTCTGCTCGGGTTCCGAAGAGTCGTCGCCCGTCAACGTACCTGCCTTCTACACTGGCTATTGCCAGTCGGCACCAGGCACGGGTTACCCCATTAATTCCGTCGTCTTTGGTAACGGCGCCAACACGGTGAACAACACCACCACACCGGCCGGAGCTCCCTACTACGGCGACTACCACAACATGGTGGGTACCGTGTATCAGGGTATGACTGCCGATATCGACATTACGTTTGGAGCCAGCGCCCTCAGAACCTTGATTTGGGTCGACTGGGATAACAGTCTCAGTTTCGAGCCCAGCGAGTTGGTGTATAACGCGGTCTCCCCTGCCGGTAATCCCTCCACAGTCAACGCCTCCTTCCCCATCGACAATGCCCAGACCCTGGGTGATTACCGTATGCGCATCGGCGCGTCAAGCTCCTATTTCAATTCCTACCAAGTTCCTTGCTATTATGGTACCAACTTTGATGTCGTGTATCACGACTACACCCTGCGTGTAGCCGCGGTGCCGTCCTGTATACCTCCCGCCGACTTAGCCATCACGCCCGCTTCGGTCGACGCCCACGGCGCCACTTTGACCTGGACTTCCTCGGCTTCGGCCTGGGAGGTGTCCTACAGCGAGCATGCTGCCGACTCGTGGTCAACCCCCGTAGCTGCGAATACTGCCAGCTATACCTTCACCGGCCTGACGTCCGAGACGTCCTACGACGTGCGCGTGCGCGCCAACTGCGGCGTTGACGGCTATAGCGACTGGGTGACCCTGGCCAACGCCTTCACCACCGACATCGCCTGCTTCGCTCCCACCGCCCTCGCGGCCAGCAACATCACCAACCACACCGCCGACGTGACCTGGACCGGCACCAGCGCCAGCTACAACGTCAAGTACCGCACCGCCGCCTATGTGAACGGAACGGAAGAGGCCTTCGCATCCAGCAGTATCCCCACCGGTTGGACCCGTTACAACACTCAGTTGACCGACAATGTCCTGAACGGCACCACCAGCCTGACTACTTATTCCTACGGTTGGAGCTTCGGTGCCAGCAACGGCGTCTTCGACAGCCACGCGTATATGAATATCTATGGTTCCAATAAGTACTGGCTCGTTACCCCGGCCACCACGCTGACAGCCAATGCAGGCATGAACTTCGACCTGGCCCTGACCGCCTATAGCGGTACGCTCGCCTCGGCCCAGACCACTGGTACCGACGACCGCTTTGTGGTGCTGATTTCGACCGACAACATGGCCTCCTGGACCATCTTGCGCGAATGGAACAACAGCGGCTCGACCTATGTCTACAACGATATCGCCACCGCCGGTGAGCATGTGAACATCGACCTCTCGGCCTATGCCGGCCAGACCGTGAAGATTGCCTTCTACGGCGAGTCGACTGTCTCCAACGCCGACAACAACCTGCATATCGACAACGTGGCCATCGGCACCGATGTGCCTGCCGGCAGCTGGAATTCTACTACTTCCACCTCCACCACTGCTTCTCTCGCTGGCCTGCTTGCCGAGCGCAAGTATGAAGTGCAGGTGCAGAGCGACTGCTCTGCCAGCAGTGACGGTTTCAGCACCTGGTCCACCACGTTCTTCACCACCGATATCCCCTGTGCCACTCCCACCGCACTGGCAGCTCCTGCCAGCGGTGTGAAGGCACGTCGGGTGGACCTCACCTGGACCAGCTATGCCGAAGACTGGCAGCTGGATGTGTACGACCAGACTCGCGGTGAAAGCTTTGGTTTCTTCGACGTCAACATCGGCGACGTCGTGCAAGAAGGCAACAACATGACCTACACCCTCGAGAACCTGGAGCCAGAGACTGAATACATCGTGAGGCTGCGCAGCAACTGCGAGGCCAGCTATGCCGGCGACGGCCAGAGTGAATGGTCCGCCCTGCTGAACGTCACCACCCTGGCCGACTGCGGCCGTCCCGAGAATGTGACCGTGAGCAATGTCGGCGCCCATGTGGCCGACGTGGCCTGGACGGGCAACGGTGATGAGTTCACGGTGTGGTACCGCACCGCCGCCACCGTTGACGGCACGGTTGAGGAGTTTGCCACCAGCAGCATCCCCTCCGGCTGGGAGAATAAGAGCGGCCTGCTGAGCAGCGTGATGGGAGGCACCGCACTGGGTTCTACCACTCAATGGGCCTTCGGCACCAGCAACAGTGTCTTCAACAGCCACGCACGTATCAATATCTATGGCACAAGCCGCTACGGCTGGCTCATCGCCCCGGCTACCACACTGCCCGCCAGTGCAGCCCTGAGTTTCGACGTGGCCCTGACCGCCTACAATAGCGCGGGAGCCGCAGCAACCACTGGCACCGACGATCGCTTTGTGGTGCTAATTTCGACCGACAACATGGCCTCCTGGACCATCCTGCGCGAGTGGAACAACAGTGGCTCGACCTATGTCTACAACAACATCGCCACCGCCGGCGAGAACGTGAACATCGACCTCTCGGCCTATGCCACCCAGAACGTGCGCATCGCTTTCTACGGCGAGTCGACTGTATCCAATGCTGACAACGACCTGCATATCGACAATGTGGCCATCGGCACGCCCGTGGCCGCCGGCACATGGGAAAAGGTGGATATCACCACCGCCCCTGCCCAGACCTCCCTCGAGGGCCTCAGGGATGGTACGACGTATGAGCTGAAAGTCACCCCGGCCTGCGACGAATCTGCCGAGAGCGACATCGCCAGCTTCACCACCCTGGCCCTGCCCACCTTCAACGTGACGGCCAACAACTGGTATGCCCTCAGCTCGCCGATGCACGATGCCGGCCAGACCTATGAATCGGTCGCCAAAGTGAAGAAGCTCACCACCGGCACCTACGACTTCCTGCGCTACGACGAGCCCTCCAGCACCTGGGAGAGCCAGAAGAGCGGTGCCGGCCACACCGGCTTCAGCACCCTCGAGCTGGGCCGCGGCTACATCTACCGTCGCGCCAACGACGCTGTGCTGGAGGTCGACGGCGAGCCCAACACCGGCAACGTCAATGTGGCCATCACCAAGGATGCCGACGGCTGGAACCTCATCGGCAACCCCTTCATGGTTCCCATCCGCCTCAACTCCACCTACATGGCCCCGTCCAGCACCGCCGTCCTCACTTCGGGTGGCTACAAGCTGAGCACCAACGGTATGTGGACCGCTATCACTAGTTCTACCGACATCGCCGTGGGTCAGGCCGTCCTGGTCAAGGCTACCACTGCCGGTACGCTGACCCTTAGAAAGTCGGCCTCGAAGAGCGCCGCCAGCGGCGAGGAAAACGGCCAGGGCTTCCTCTTCAGCCTGAGCAACGACGTGTACAGCGATGTGGCTTATGCTATGTTCGCCGACGGTGAGGGCCTGCCCAAGATCAGCCACCTCAACCCCGAGGCCCCGATGCTGAGCATCGACGGCTACGCCATCGCCATGCTGGAGCAGGGTGTGGAGCGCTTCCCGCTGAGCGTCAGCGGCCAGGGCAAGTATACCCTCGCCCTCAAGGAGAACAGCGCCGACGCCACCTACCTCCACCTCATCGACCGCGCCACGGGCCGCGACATCGACCTGCTGGCCACGCCTGAGTACACCTTCACGGCAAACGGCCAGGCCGACCGCTTCGAGGTGCGCCTCATGCCCGGCATGGACGAGAACGGCAACGTTAACTTCGTCTACATCGACGGCACCCGCCTCATCGTCGACGGTGAGGGCGAGCTGCAGGTCTTCGACGTGATGGGCCGTCAGCTGGGCAGCGCCCAGGTGGCTGGCACCGCTACCCTCGACCGTAGCGCCCTCGGCATCGTCAGCGCCGGCGTCTATGTGATGCGCCTCGGCGGCAACAGCCAAAAGATTGTGGTAAAATAACCTATAAATAATGAAAATAGAAAGGAAAGATATGAAAACCAAGATAATCATGATGACCGCCCTGCTGGCGCTGCTGGCCGCAGGCTGCGGAAAAGAAGGTGACGGACGCATCCGTATCCTCGCCGAGAACATGACCGCCGCCAGCAACGGCAGCAAGGTGATGATCGACCCCGCCGCACCCGTCAACGGGGAGAAGTGGGTCGCCGGCGAGACGATCAAAGTCAACAACAGTTCGCTCACCATCAGCGGCGACGATGCGAACGGCTACTCGGTGCCCAACTACACCGGTGCCCTGGTGAACAACGCCATCTACGCCATCTACCCCGGCTCGAGCTTCGGCGGCAACACGGTGACGATCGACAACAGCAACCCCGCCACGCCCTCCATCACCCTCACCACGCTGGATGTCGACTTCGTGACCGGCGGCCACAAGGTGGCCTTCCCGATGGGTGCCAAGGCCGATGGCGAAACCACGTCGATCCTCTTCAAGCACCTCACCGCCGGCTTCCAGCTGACGCTCAACGCGACCAGCGAGGTGACGATGACCAAGCTGAAGGTCATCGTCTATGGCAACGGCCCCGCCGCGCCTGTCACCAATGCCGTCGACGGCGTGAGCTACACCGTGGCCTGGGCCCAGCAGGGTCCCGCTGTGCCGGTGGGCCCGACGGGCAGCATCACCGACCGCAACGTGAGCTATGCCAGCGAGATGAACTTCAACCTCAAGACCAACGGCACCAGTGGCGTGACCTTCTCCGGCGAGAAGAAGCTCTGCATCCCCGTGACGCTGGCCACGGTGAACCGCATCACCGTCATCGGCTACAACGGCAGCAACGTGGTCTTCTCCAAGACCAGCTCGGTGCCCGGTGCCACGCTCGAGCGCAACAAAATCTATCCCGTGGCAGCCATCCAGGTGAACTGATCTCTGGTGAAATGGGACTTGTTTAACAACAAAAACTACATGATTATGGAAACCAAGAAAGAATATATAGCCCCCGAACTCACGGTGGTGACCGTCAAGTCGGAGCGCGGTTATTCCGCCAGTAGCGACAACCCGCTGGCAGCCCTGCAGATGCTGGCCGACGCCCTCTCCGGCCTCAACGGCGGCAACATGGAATCATGGTCCTTCGACCAAGAGGACCAGACGTTCGACGACAACACCATCACCTGGTCGTAATGTCCCTCGAACTACGTGATTAACCCTTAGCGCGTCGGGGCCCGTAATCGGGCCCCGACTTTTTTTGCCGTCACCCCCCCTGTAGGGACGCGGCGTGCCGCGTCCGCAGTAGCCCATCCCCCCGTTTGTCCACGCTGTTGTAGGGACGCGGCGTGCCGCGTCCGCAGTAGCCCTGCGGTACCCTCCGCCCACACCTTGCCGTCGCCCGCCCCCTGTAGGGACGCGGCGTGCCGCGTCCGCAGTAGCCCTGCGGTACCCTCCGCCCACA
>CAMHDJ010000058.1 GCA_946183915.1 uncultured Bacteroidales bacterium
TTGCATACGGTGCATTGGTACTTCTTCATGTCTCTATATGTTTTAGGGTTAATAAACATCTATCTGTCACGACTGACGAAAGTGCAAAAATACAAAAAAAGATTGAAAATACAGCCTGTTTGTAAAAAAATGTGTATCTTTGCGTATCATAAAGGAGAAACAATACATTCGAAGAATGTTTGGCGTTAATCGTTTAACGAAATTATACTACTGAAACAATGCAGGATTTTGCGGCGATAGACTTTGAGACGGCTAATGGGCAGCGCAGTAGCGTGTGTAGTGTGGGTGTGGTCGTGGTGCGCGGGGGCGAGGTGGTGGACACGTTTTACAGCCTCATACAGCCAGAGCCGAACTACTACTCTTGGTTCTGCCAGCGGGTGCACGGTCTGGGACATGAAGACACCGACGACGCCGAGGTATTCCCCACCGTGTGGCATAAAATAGAACCCCTCATCGAAGGGTTGCCGCTGGTGGCGCACAACGCGATGTTTGACGAGGGGTGCCTACGGGCGGTAATGCAGGTCTACCGGATGGATTGGCCGGGTTATGTCTTCTACGACACGCTGCGGGCCTCGCGCAGCAAGTTCCGCGACTTGCCCAACCACCAGTTGCACACCGTCAGCGAAGCCTGCGGCTACTGTCTAGAGAACCATCACCACGCCCTAGCCGACGCCGAGGCCTGCGCCGCCATAGCGCTGAAATTATTATAGTTATACATAATTCACATATCTAACCGCAAGCCTGCCAACCATGTGCGTCCAGGCTGTGGCACCCCGCCGTGGTCACGCCACGACGCATCTAGCAGATTGTGACATTCGCCGTAGAGGGTGACAGCGCCCAGATCGCGCGACAGACGCACGTCGTGCAGCCATGCGCCACCGTAGGGCACAGCGGCGCCAACGGCAATATACTATCCCTCGCGCAACCGGTACGAGGTAGCCCACATAAGCCGGAAGCCCAGCAGGCTGACCTCCGCGGAGGCGTGGAGCTGGTGACGAAGATAATCCAATGCCGACCCAGAGATCCAATCGCCCGCGTCCTGCGAAATATGGCAGAAGGAATAGCGCATCATCAGCGTGACGATCGGGCTACGCAGTGCAGCCTGCGCGTCGATCCCAAGGGCATCGACGGCGGTATGGTTCATCGAATACCACATTTCGGTCTCCGTCGGCCGCACCCAGTCGATGATCTGACGTCCGGCCCGATAATAGGCCGACAGCAAGAGGTGCAGCGAGGCATCCGCCCCGAGCTCCAGGGCCCGGCTCTCCGCCTTCATCTCGACCATGGTGCTGTGTTCCGGCCCGAGATCCGGATTTGCCACCTGATTAGCTCCTTGATAGTAGAGATCGGTAAATGTAGGCAAGCGGTATGTTCGCGAGGCAGAGAGGCAAAGCCTGAGGTCTGGCAGGCGGTAGTACACGTCTCCACACAGCCCCAGGTCAGGGCCGAACTGCGTATTCCAAGCCCCGAGCACGGTGGCATCCATACCGAAAGGTCCACGGCGCAGCTGATAGCCTGCAAACAGACTTGACGTCGTGCGAGCAGCCGAATGGGTAAACGGGGCAGAAAGGGCGCTGTCGACCTTGCCCAGCACATTACTCCAAATACTTTCCCGACGCACGTCAGCTCCTGCCACCAGCCGCCCTCCTAAATGAAGAGGGCGCTGATATCGCACATTCAGGCCCGCGATCGACGACAGATGATGGTTGTGTCCGCCATACCAGGCCGGGACCGAGTCGACCCAGCCGTCGCGGAAAAGCTCGAAGCGGTCGCGGTGCAGGCGGCCGTAGGCGGCCACCTGGAGGCTGCCTGTGGCCAAGCGGACGGTATGGGTTGCCGACGCCGTGAGCGTCCGCGTAGCCTCAAACTGGTCGGGATAGGTGGTGCTGTAGAAACCCGCACTTCCGAAGTCCTTGGTCTGTCCGCCTAGCTGCAGGTGCCAGTCGCTGCGGTCGCCATGGCGTATGGCTTGCAGCAGAAGACTCGCGTGGCGGTAGTCAGTGTTATGGCGGTAGCCATCGCTGCGATGGTAGGCCGCCGCTGCCGTCAGCGTCCATCGATCGATGGTCTTGGTGCCGAGCAACGAGGCATTACCCGTGCCATAGCTTCCGCCGCTGAGGTCGGCCAGCAGACGGTCACGATACTGGTCATTGACGACGATATTCACCGCCCCGCAGAAGGCCGAAATACCCCGTGCCAGACACTGTGCCGGCGAGAGCAACTCGACACGTTCCACCATCGTGATATCGATCGGAATGTCGAGGGTGTGGTGACCCGTCTGGGCATCGGTCAGGTTGATCCCGTTCAACAACAGGAGAGTCTGATCAAAGGTACCTCCACGCATAGAGAGGTCGCCCTGCACGTCGCCACCACCGCGCACACGGATGTCCACCCCGGGCAGTTGTGCCACGAGGTCGGCGATGGAATGAATAGTGGATTGTTGGAAATCGGCGGCAGAAAGTACCGCCACAGGCTCAGCTGTGGAGCCCAGACTGTCGGTAGCAGCGGTAACCGTCACCTCCGGCAGTGTGCGTGACTCGCGGTCGTCGGTCTGCGCCATCGAGGCTCCTTCGGCGAGGGTTAGCCCCACGGCCAGAACGGCACACTTGGCGAGGCTGCTGTCGGCGACGCGGACGGCGAGCCGGCCGATAGTCACCTCGCGGTGCATCGAACGGAACGCGGCCCACCCTGCCCGGCAGAAGCGACGGAAGCGGAACGCACGTGTTGGTTGTTGGTGTTGTTTGTACATTTTTTGATTAGAATTGATAATTAAAGGAGACACATTCATTGTACCTCCTGATAATGCTCTTGAATGCGGTTCAGTACCTCGAAGGTAGCCTCGGCCGTGGGGGTGGCCACGAGGGCCAGACGGAAGGGTTTGAAGTTATACAGTCCGCGGAAGTAATTGCCGTAGTGCTTCCGCATCTCGAAGATAGCGGTACGCTCCCCCTTAAACTCGATGGCCATCTGCAGATGGCGACGACAGACCTCTACCCGTTCGGCCACCGTAACCTCGCGCTCCTGTTCCCCGTGAAACAATCGCTGGCATTGCTCGAAAATCCAAGGGTTTCCGATGGCCGCACGGCCAATAAGGATGCCATCGACGCCGTAACATCTCTTGCTTTCAACAGCTTGAGCCGCCGTAGTGATGTCTCCGTTGCCGAAGATGGGGATGTGTATCCGAGGGTTGCTCTTCACCTCAGCGATGGGTCGCCAGTCTGCCGAACCGCTATACATCTGGTTTTTAGTGCGTCCGTGGATACTAAGGGCAGCGATACCGCAATCCTGAAGCGCCTCGGCGAAGTCTGTAACCATCATAGAATCTGCGTTGTAGGCCAATCTCGTCTTCACCGAGACCGGCAAATGGGCCTTTTTGACGATACTTGCGGTGATTCTAAGCATCTTAGGGACATCCTGAAGGATGCCGGAACCCGCCCCGCGACCCGCCACCTTGCGCACCGGGCAGCCCCAGTTAATGTCGATGAAATCGGGCTCGGCCTGCTCCACCACCTCGAGACAACGGAGCAATTCCTCCTCGTCGGCACCGAAGATCTGGATGCCCAACGGACGCTGTTCCGGGGTGAAACGCATCTTGCGGAGACTCTTCTCGGCGTCGCGATTGAGGGCTTCGGAGGCGATAAACTCGGTGATGAGCAGATCGGCACCGAACTCCTTACAGAGTTGGCGGAAGGGCAGATCAGTGATGTCGTCCATCGGCGAGAGGCCCACGATGCATTCCTCATCAGGCAGAGAGAGTTTCATAGCGTAAGTAGCGAAGTATAAACGGAATTGATCATCTGTTCCATGTGAAACCTAACGGGCAAAAGCGATCATCAGCACCGACACATCGGCAGGTGACACCCCACTGATGCGTGAGGCCTGTCCCAAGGTCGAGGGATGGTAACGATTAAGCTTCTCGCGACACTCATAACTGAGCGCCGGCAGCGGGAAGTAATCGTAGTCGGTCGGCAGCGGGACGTCCTCGAACTTGAGGATGCGGCTGGCCACCTCCTGCTCCTTCTCAATATAGCGACGATACTTGATGGCCGTCTCGACCTCCTGCACCACCTCGGGCGGGAGGGCCGCCATTGCCGCGGCTACCGTCGGTGCCAACTGCCCCAGCTGCACAAGTGTGAGTTCGGGGCGCAGGAGCAGCGTGGCCAGCGGCACCCGCTGATTGAGCGGAGCCGACCCTTGTGCGGCGAGCCATTCGTTGGCTTCGGAAGGGACTACCGGTGTAGACTGAACCAACGCGGCGAGGTCGTCCTGCTGGCGTTGCTTGGCTTCCACGCGTCGCATGCGGTCGTCACCGGCCAGGCCGATGGCATGGGCGAGTGGCGTGAGGCGCTGATCGGCGTTGTCCTGCCGGAGCAGGATGCGGTACTCAGCCCGCGAGGTGAACATGCGGTAAGGCTCATCGACCCCCTTGGTGACCAGATCATCGATGAGCACACCGATATAGGCCTGCGACCGCGAGAGCACGAAGGGAGCCCGCCCTTGCAACTTGAGGGCGGCATTGACACCCGCCATCAAACCCTGACAGGCCGCCTCCTCATAGCCGGTGGTGCCGTTCACCTGGCCGGCAAAGTAGAGGTTCTCCACCCGTTTGGTCTCTAACGTGTAACCCAACTGAGTGGGTGGAAAATAGTCATATTCAATGGCATAGCCCGGCTTGAAGATACGGGCCTGCTCGAAACCATCGATACTGTGCAACGCCTCGAGCTGCACCTCGATGGGCAGCGACGAGGAGAAGCCGTTGAGGTACCACGACTGCGAATGCCACCCCTCAGGCTCGACGAAAAGCTGATGGTGGTCTTTGTCGGCGAAGCGGTCGATCTTGTCCTCGATCGAGGGACAGTAGCGAGGACCACGCCCCTGGATGCGGCCGGTGAACATGGGCGACTGGGCGAAACCCGTGCGCAGAATGTCGTGGGTGCGGAGGTTGGTATTGGCCAGAAAGCAGGAGCGCTGTTCGCGCAGCGGCCCGGTGTCGGCAAAGGAGAACTTGGCCGGCTGCTCGTCGCCGGGTTGCTCTTGCAGGCGCGAAAAGTCGATGGTGCGCCCGTCGACGCGCACCGGCGTGCCGGTCTTGAGCCGCTGCACCTCGAAGCCGAGGTCGCGCAACTGGTCGCTTAGGCCGAGGGCAGGGGCCTCCCCTACCCTACCGCCACGCCAGCTGTCGGTGCCGATATAGATAGTTCCGTTGAGGAAAGTGCCGCTGGTGAGCACCACGGCGCGTGCCGGGATGGTGTGTCCCATGCGGGTACGGACGGCGCTGACGGCGCCGCCGTCGACCCCGAGGGCCGTCACCTCGTCCTGCCAGAGGGCAAGATTGGGGATAGACTCGAGCACCTGACGCCAGTGCTGCGAGAAGAGCATGCGGTCGCACTGCGCCCGGGGGCTCCACATGGCAGGTCCCTTGGATCGGTTGAGCATACGGAACTGGAGGGCCGACCGGTCGGTGACGATACCGCTCCAGCCGCCGAGTGCGTCCACCTCGCGCACGATCTGCCCCTTGGCGACACCCCCCATGGCGGGGTTGCACGACATCTGACAGATCGTGTCGAGCATCTGAGTGACCAACAGCGTGCGACAGCCCATGCGAGCTGCCGCCGCAGCTGCCTCGGCGCCAGCGTGACCGCCGCCCACCACTACTATATCATAAGGCTCAAATTGCATAGACTATGGCATTTACACTATCGGTTCCACGCGAAACATGGTGTTCCACAGGGCGAGGGCCTCTTCCTCCTGACGGCGCATTTCGGCCGCCTCGGAGTCGCTCTTGTCGCCCTGCCCCAGGAGATGCAACACCCCATGCACCACAACGCGATGCAGCTCCTGCTCGAAGGGTACGCCAAACAGCACGGCGTTCTCCCCCACCCGTTCGACGCTGATCAAGATATCGCCCGAGACAAGGCCTCCGGCCACATAGTCGAAGGTGATGATGTCGGTGTAGGTGTCGTGGTCGAGGTACTGCCGGTTGACCTGGATGAGGTACTCATCGTCGCAGAAGAGATAGTTGACGTTTCCGACACTCATTCCGCGACGCCGAATGACTTCCGAGAGCCATCGACGCACCTTCTCGGGCTCGGCGAGCTCGAAATCTCCAGATTGAACAGAAAACCGAATAGCCATAAGTTGATAGTTATTTGTTTGACAAACAGAATGATACACGCACAACGGGCGATATTTTCCCCAAAATCAGGCGCTCAAACGGGGTAGGGTAGGGTAGTTTGTAGCCGCCGAGCGACGCAAAACGAGGAAAGCATCACGCAGCGATGAAGACCCCTCGATGGGCACGGAGGACGGCGATACGCTCCAGGGCGTCGGCCGGGTCGATACCGGCCACGATGAACTCGAGTCGCACCCGACGCCCCCCTTCCGAGTAGGTCATCCGGTCGGCGAGCTGACGCATGACGAAGATACCCTCGCCGGTCGACTGGTCGGCCGTCGGCAGGTCGCCGTAGCGATCGAAGTCGAAACCGACCCCTTGGTCGCACACCTCGACAAAGATGCCTCCCCGGCAGGTGCCGAAGGAGAGCGCGACCTGCTTGGCGGGGTCGGAGCCATTGCCATGCACGACGGCATTCTCCACAGCTTGCAGCGTGGCTACGCTGACGGCGGAGTAGTAATTGCCGACGTGACACTCGTGACAAAAGTGAAACAAGCGCTCCTCGACCTCAGGCAGACTGTCGGTAGTGGACTGTATAACAAACTGTTCTGTCATCCTATATATACATTTAGCACAAGGCAAAGTTACACAAAATAATCGACATACAACCCCCGGAAGGCGAAATTAACAAAAAGCGATAGCAAATAACGGCGAATTACTCGAATTACTCGAAGCTACGCAGACTGTTATAACGGCGAATTATTCGAATTACTCGAATGCTACGCAGGCTGATTTCAGCAAATTACTCGAAGGGCCTGCGCAAGCATTCGAGTAATTCGCAAAACAAAAAAATAACCTAGCGACCTGCGTAGCTTCGTTAAATTCGAGTCATTCGCCGTTATTTAAAATTTAAGTTAATTTAAGTCAAAAAATTAGATCGTGCACGTGAAGGGAGCCTCCAGTGGAGGCTTCCGATAGCGAAGCGGAGAACGACCCACCCCGCGGGGTCGTCGGCGCAACGCGCCGATGCTGCGATCCGAAAACGCAGCCCTAAACATCAATATTAAGTTAATTTAAGTCAAAAAATTAGATCGTGCACGATCTAATTTGCACCTTTAAACCATTCAGAACGAGACGTCTAGCACTTCGAAAGTGTGCAAACCATGCTGGAAAACTCGCAAAACGCTTACAGGGCAAGGGTTTTGCCCTGGTTT
>CAMHDJ010000059.1 GCA_946183915.1 uncultured Bacteroidales bacterium
ACCATGGCCTGCACGTTGACGGCGGTGCCCCAGTCGTCGGGGATGCCCTCGATCTTGCGATAGCTGACGGCCTTCTTGCCGTTCCAGCTCTTGAAGACGGCCTTGATGCCGCCTTCCATCTGGGCGCGGGCGTCGTCCGGGAACTCGGTGCCCAGCACCTCTTTCACTCTCACCTTGAAGGCGTCGGCCAGTTTCTTCAGGTCGTCGGCCGTCAGGTCGGTGTCGCTCTTGTAGCCCTTCACGGCCTTGTACTCGTCCAGCATGTCGTCCAGCTGCTTGCGGATGCCCTTGCCGTCGGCAGGCTCGATGCCCTCGCTCTTCTCCATCACCACGTCGGCATACATCATGATCAGACGACGGTACGAGTCATACACGAAACGGGGGTTGCCGGTCTTCTTCAGCATGCCGGGGATGGTCTTGCTGCTGAGGCCGATGTTGAGCACGGTGTCCATCATGCCGGGCATGGAGGAACGGGCGCCGGAGCGGCAGCTGACGAGCAGCGGGTTCTCGGCGTCGTCGTATTTCATACCCATGATCTTCTCAATGTTCTCCACACCTTTCCACACCTCGTCCATGAGGCCCTGGGGCAGCTGGCAGTTGTTGGCATAGTAGGCCGTGCAGCACTCGGTGGTGATCGTCAGGCCGGCGGGCACAGGCAGGCCCAGCAGGCACATCTCGGCGAGGTTGGCACCCTTGCCACCCAGCAGGTTCTTCATGTCGGCTTTTCCCTCGGCAGTCTTGCCGCCGAACGTGTAAACGTACTTAGTCATCTTCAATAAAATGTTAGTTATTAGTTTATTATTAATTATTTCCTAAAAACTTGAGACTGCAAAGATACGTTTTTTTTCGCAACCGACAAAAAAAAATCTCAGTTTGGCCCCGGAATGGCCCGCAGAGTATCGCGGCAACGCCCCGGACACGCGGCGTAAAAACTGGTCGCAAGCAGATATGATGCAGAGGGGATGCAGAGGGGATGCAGAGATGATGCAGAGATGATGCAGAGGGGATGCAGAGATGATGCAGGGAAAAAAGTCGGTTTTATGCCTGGGTGATGCCTAGATGATGCCTGGATGATGCCTGGATGATGCCTGGATGATGCCTGGATGATGCCTGGATGATGCTGTGGTCCGGCGGCCCGTGTTCAGCCGATCTTGTAGTGCGGGTGGTAGGTGGCGATCGTCTCCCGCAGCGTCTCGCGGCTCAGATGGGTGTATATCTCTGTCGTCGAGACCGATGCGTGCCCCAGCATCTCTTGCACCGCCCGCAGGTCGGCCCCGTTTTCCACCAGCTCGGTCGCGAAGCTGTGGCGCAGCGAGTGCGGACTGACGCTCTTCTTGATACCGGCTTCGCGCACAGCGTTTTGCAGGAAGATGAACACCATCTGGCGGCTCAGGTGGTGCCCCCGCCGGTTGAGGAAGACGTAGCGCTCCTCGCCGGGCTTGGGGGTCAGGTGGCAGCGCACGGTCTCGATGTAGGTCGTCAGCAGCTCCAACGCCCGCCTCCCGATCGGCACCCACCGCTCCTTGTCCCCCTTGCCGATGATCTGGAGGTACTCCTCGTCGGCGTAGATGTTTGACATCCGGAGGTTTACCAACTCCGACACCCGCAGTCCGCAGTCGTAGAGCACCTCGATGATCACGTAGTTCCGCATTCCCTCTGGTAGACTTAAATCAATAGTTGATTGGATCTTTGTAATCTCTTCGTCTGTAAGTACATCCGGCAGGTGTTTCGGTCGGGTTGGAAGGTCGAGCAGCTCGGCGGGGTTGTCCTTGAGTATGTCGTCGATAACCAGCATCTTGAAGAAGGTACGCCATCCAGCAATCATGCGGCGCTGCGTGGTCGGGGCGATCTCAAGGCTGTCGACGGTGTTCAAGAGTTGCTGCAAGTGATCAAGTGTAACCTCTTCGGGAGCAAGTGCTTGGTTGGTCATATACCGTGCCAGGTGGTCATAGTCGGTCAGGTAGGCCGCCACGCTGTTGCCGGCCAACCCCTTCTCCAGGCGGAGCCATGCCTCGAAATCACGCCTCCACTTGCGCCACTGCTGTTCGGTTTTCATCTTGATTATCTTATTGTTACCGCTCTTCTTCGAGCCTTGTTCCAGGCTGCAAATTTAGCAAATTTTATAAAAAGATTTGGCAGTGTGGAAAATTATTCATATTTTTGCGGGCAGAAAAAAGTGTCAAACAAACATTCAAAACATTAAAAAACAATACTTATGGCAAAAGTTGCTATCAACGGCTTCGGCCGAATCGGAAGAATGTCCTTCCGCGCTATGCTCGCTCACCCCGAGCTGGATATCGTCGCTATCAACGATCTCACCGACGCTAAAACCCTCGCCTACCTCTTCAAATACGACTCCGTGCACGACAACTTCGACGGCGAAGTGTGCGCCGACGGCGATTGCCTCGTGGTCAACGGTAAGAAGGTGAAGATCTATGCCGAGCGCGACCCGCAGAACCTCCCCTGGAAGGAACTCGGTGTGGACATCGTGGTGGAGAGCACCGGTCTGTTCAAGAAGCACGAGCAGATGATGAAGCACATCAACGCCGGCGCCAAGAAGGTGATCCTCACCGTCCCCGCCAGCAAGGCTGAGGATGTCGACGCCACCGTCGTCATGGGCGTCAACGACTGCGTCCTCACCAAGGAGATGCAGCTCGTCTCCAACGCCAGCTGCACCACCAACTGCCTGGCTCCCGTGGCCAAGGTTCTGAACGACAAGTTCGGCATCAAGCGTGGTCTGATGAACACCGTCCACAGCTACACCAACGACCAGAAGATCCTCGACCAGCCCCACAGCGACCTGCGCCGTGCCCGTGCTGCCGCCGTCTCCATCATCCCCACCTCCTCCGGTGCTGCCAAGGCCGTCGGCCTGGTGATCCCCGAGCTGAAGGGCAAGCTGGATGGCTTCGCCATGCGCGTCCCCACCCCCGATGGTAGCGTGGTCGACCTCACCGCCGAGCTCAACTGCAACGTCACCAAGGAGGAAATCAACGCCGCCGTCAAGGAGGCCGCCGAAGGCTCCATGAAGGGCATCCTCCAGTATGTCGAAGAGCCCATCGTCAGCATCGACATCATCGACAACACCCACAGCAGCATCTTCGACAGCCTCCTGACCCAGGTCATGGACGGAAACTTCGTCAAGATCGTCTCCTGGTACGACAACGAGAAGGGCTACAGCACCCGCGTGGGTGACCTCGCCGCCAAACTGGCCAAGCTTCTCTAAGCGATGTTACTGGAAAATAAGACTGCAATCGTGACCGGTGCCACCCGTGGCATCGGTCACGCTATTGCTATAAGGTTCGCACGCGAGGGTGCCAACGTGGCCTTCTGTGGCCGTTCGCGCAGCGAGGCCATGGTGGCTGTCGAGGCCGAACTGCTTGCCCTCGGTGTGAAGGCCAAGGGCTACGCCTGCGATGTGGCCGACTACACCCAGGCTCAAGCCTTCGTCAAGGAGGTCCTGGCCGACTTTGGGCAGGTGGATATCCTCGTCAACAACGCCGGCATCACCGACGATGCCGCCGTCAAACGCATGACTGAAGCGCAGATGGACCGCGTGATGCACACCAACCTCGGCTCGGTGTTCTGCATGACGAAGGCCATCCAGCCCGCCATGTGGCGCCAGGGTCACGGCTCGATTGTGAACATCGGCTCCGTGGTGGGCATTGCCGGCAATTACAACCAGGCCAACTACGCAGCCTCGAAAGCCGGCATCATCGGCTTCAGCAAGAGCTGTGCCAAAGAGTTCGCCGCCCGCAACATACGCGTCAATGTGGTCTGCCCCGGCTTCATCGAGACCGAGATGACCGCCGAAGTACCCAAGGAACTGATGGACACATGGTGCAGCCGCATCCCCATGAAGCGGCCTGGCACCGCCGACGAGGTGGCGCAGGCCTGCGTCTTCCTGGCCAGCGACATGTGCCCCTACATTACCAGCGTGGTGCTGCCCATCTGCGGCGGCATGGAAGACGCGTAAGAATTCACGACTAAGATTTAAGAAACGAGAGTTTGAAGCACAACACAATTCTCATCTGTATGGCCTTGCTCGTGGCCGCTTGCGGCGGTCCTCAGCAGCCATCCTCCACCACCGACACCGTTACCGACGACTACGGCCGCACCGTCGTCGTCCCCAGCCACCCCCAGCGCGTGGTCAGCCTCTCCCCTGCTGTCACCGAGATCGTCTTTGCCCTCGGGGCCGACAGCCTCCTTGTGGGCCGCACCGACTTCTGCGCCTACCCGCCCGAGGCGGCCATGATCCCCACCATCGGCGGCATCAGCAACCTCAACATCGAGCGTATACTGAGCCTACGGCCCGACCTGGTGATCAGCGGCTCCATGGTGGGCAAGAAGGTGACCGACCAGATGGACCAGATGGGCACGCCGATGGTCTGCGTGGTGGAGAAGCCTGACTTCGAGGCGCTCTACGACAATATCGCCGCCATCGGCCGGCTGGTGAACAAGGAGGCGGCCGCCGACTCGCTCAATGCCTTGCTCCGCGAGCGCGTCGAACAGCTGCCGGCCACCGACGGTCACGAGCCATCGGTCTACTATGTGGTCGGTTTCGGACCCACCGGCAACTTCACCGCCGGCGGCAACACCTTCATCAACGACATCATCCGCATGGCCGGCGGCCGCAACATCGCCGCCGACGTCGAGGGCTGGAGCTACAGTCTGGAGGCCCTCGTGAAGGAGGACCCCGACTACATCATCGTGCGCCGCGAGGACTCGGCCGCCTTCTGCGGCATGAAGCCCTACAACACCCTCCGCGCTGTGCGCCAGGGCCGTGTGATAGGCATCGAGAGCGGCACCTTCGACCTGCAGGTGCCCCGCAACATCGACGCCGTATTGTATATCAGAAAACGAATGAACAACTAACCCCCATGGACAAACTTAGCTATGCATTGGGCCATAACATTGGCCATCAACTGATTGGAATGGGCCTCCAGAAGTGCCTGAATGTGGACGACTATGCCGCCGCCATCGCCGACGTGCTGCAGGGGCGTCCGGCGCAGATGAGCGCCGAGGAGATGCACCAGGTGCTGGAGCACTACTTCGCCGAGCTTGAGGAGCGCCAGCAGGCCGAGGCCGCCGAGCGCGGCAAGGCTGCCAAAGCCGAGGGCGAGGCCTTCCTGGCCGCCAACGCCAAGCGCCCCGAGGTGACCGTCACCCCCAGCGGACTGCAGTACGAGGTGGTCAAAGCCGGCACGGGCCGCCAGCCCAAGGCCAGCGACACGGTGCGCTGCCACTACGAGGGCACGCTGATCGACGGCACGGTGTTCGACTCGAGCTACCGCCGCAACCAGCCCGCCGAATTCGGTCTGCGTCAGGTGATTGCCGGTTGGACCGAGGGCGTGCAGCTGATGAAGGAAGGCGCCGTCTACAAGTTCTACATCCCCTACCGCCTGGCCTACGGCGAGCACGGCGCGGGTGCCGACATCCCCCCCTTCGCGGCCCTGGTGTTCACCGTCGAGCTCATCAAGGTACTCTGACCGCTTCGCATCGGCAGGTCGACCCCTCCGAAACGCCCATGGTTCCTAGGTGGCTCCGTGATGACTCCCTGATGACTCCCTGATGACTCTCTTAAAACCAGGGTGAAATCCTTGCCCTGTCAGCGTTTTGCGAGTTTTCCAGCATGGTTGGCACAGTTTCGAAGTGCTAGATATCTCGTTCTGAATGGTTTAAATGTGCAAAATAGATCGTGCACGATCTAATTTTTTAACCTAAATTAATTTAAATTGGCTGTTTTGGGCTGCGTTTTCGGATCGCAGCATCGGCGCGTTGCGCCGACGGCACCGCGGAGGGTGCCGTTCTCCGCTTCGCTATCGGAAGCCTCCACTGGAGGCTCCCTTCACGTGCACGATCTAATTTTTTGACTTAAATTAAGTTAATTTGTAGGTTGTCGGCTGAGCCGACGGCATACCAGTGGAAAAAAGTAGTGGGTAGCACTCATGGTCGGGCGCTACCCACTATTCACTTTTTACATCTTACTTGTCGCCTTCCATCAGTTCGGCGAAGTACTTGTAGAACAGGGGGATGGTCTCGATGCCGCGGAAGAACTGCTCGAGGGGGTAGTTCTCGTTGGGGGCATGGATGTCGTCGCTGGCGAGTCCGAAGCCCATGAGGATGCTCTTGAGACCGAGGATTTTCTCGAATCCGGCCACGATGGGGATGGAGCCGCCGCTGCGGGTGGGGATGGGCCGACGGCCGTAGGTGTCCTGCATGGCGCGTTCGGCGGCGCGGTAGGCTTTGAGTTCGAGGGGTGCCACGTAGGCGGCGCCGCCGTGGCAAGGGGTCACGCGGACGGTGACGTAGTCGGGCGCCACGCTCTCGAAGTACTGCTGGAAGAGTTTGGCGATCTTCTCGAAGTCCTGGTTGGCGACGAGGCGGGTGCTGATTTTGGCGTAGGCCTTGGAGGGGAGTACGGTCTTGGTGCCCTCGCCGGTGTGGCCACCCCAGATGCCGCATACGTCGAGGCAGGGGCGGATGCCGGTGCGCTCCTTGGTGGAGTAGCCGCGCTCGCCTTTGAGGGCGCGGACGCCGAGGTCGCGCTTGTAGGCTTCCTCGTCGAAGGGAGCCTGGGCCATGAGGGCGCGCTCTTCGTCGCTGAGGACGAGGACGTCGTCGTAGAATCCCGGGATGGTGATGTGGCCGTCGGCGTCGTGGAGGTCGGCGATCATGCGGCAGAGGACGTTGATGGGGTTGGCGACGGCGCCGCCGAAGATGCCGGAGTGGAGGTCGTGGTTGGCGCCGGTGACCTCGACTTCCCAGTAGCAGAGGCCGCGGAGGCCGCTGGTGATGGAGGGCACGTCGGGGGCGATCATGGAGGTGTCGGAGACGAGGATGATGTCGGCCTTGAGGAGCTCTTTGTGCTGCTCGCAGAAGCCGTAGAGCGATCCGGAGCCGATCTCCTCTTCGCCCTCGAGCATGAACTTGACGTTGCAGGGCAGGTTGCCGGAGCGGACCATGTATTCGAAGGCTTTGGCGTGCATGAAGGACTGGCCCTTGTCGTCGTCGGCGCCGCGGGCCCAAATGCGGCCGTCCTTGACGACGGGCTCGAAGGGCTGGGTGCGCCAGAGGTCGAGCGGGGCGACGGGCATGACGTCATAGTGGCCGTAGACGAGGACGGTGGGCTTGGCGGGGTCGACGGTCTTCTCGCCGTAGACGACGGGGTTGCCCTCGGTGGGCATCACCTCGGCGCGG
>CAMHDJ010000060.1 GCA_946183915.1 uncultured Bacteroidales bacterium
TACATCGTCAGCATCCACACCCACAACGGCACCACCCACAAGCGGCTGGCCGTGGTGCGCTGATCTTCCCCGAAGTCGATGACACTTCTCTGAAACACGCAGCTGAAAAAGTTTTTTTGTGTGTTTCAGAAAAGTTTTGTACTTTTGCACCGCTTTTTATAGTGTAACTGACGCGAAGAAAGATGTTCGACTTTGAGACAACCGTGAGTGGCATCGAATTCAAGGTGAGGCAGTTGGCCGACGAGGTCGACCGGCTGCGGCGCCTTGTGGAAGCCCGTGAAGACCGCGTCCGCGAGCTGGAGGAAGCACTAAAAAACAGTGAAATAACAATAAATAATTTAAAGGAAGAAAACAAATTAGTAAAATTAGGGAACAGGCTGACAGAAGGAAACGACAGTGCTGAACTGAAGCTAAAGATCAATCAAATGATACGCACCCTGGACAGGAGTCTGGAGATATTGAAGGGAATGTGATGGAAACGGTATCGGTATCGGTGAACATACTGGGGCGGACCTACCGCCTGCGAGTGGCGGCCAGCGACGAGGCCTCGCTGCGCAAGGCGGCCCAGACCATCGAGTCGCAGGCCAAACAGTATGGCAACATGTATGCCTACAACGACCATCAGGATCTCCTGGCCATGGTGGCGCTCACACAGATCACCCAACTGACGAAGATGCAGGACTCCCTCCGCTTCAAGGACACCGACCTGGCGGAGCGTCTGCAATCCATAGACAGCGTGCTGGAAGGTATACTGCATCCGGCTAAAGAGACCCAAAACAGTTTGTAAACTCAACACCATTTACAAACCGAGTCGGCTCAGGGGCGGGTAAGTTGTATGGCTGATACGCCCGGCGCTCAAATCCTACAAGTTCAGAGTTTACCACAACTCTCGGAGGGTTTCTCGGATGCAGTCTTTTACATACGACAGGCAGTCGGTCCGACACAGCAGACCGTTCCCACACCAAAACCTCATTAACACACAATGATAGTATTATGGATTGTCATCGGAGTGGTTGCCGGAGCCGGCGTGGGTATGTGGCTCACCAGCGGAGTGCTGCGCAACAAACTCCTGAGTAAGAGCCAGCAGGTGCTCAAAGACGCCGAAGAGAAAGGCGAAGTCATCAAGAAAGAGAAAGAACTTCAGGCCAAGGAGAAGTTCCTGCAGCTGAAGAGTGAGCACGACAAGCGCGTCAACGACCAGAACAACAAGCTCCGCGACCAGGAGAACAAACTCAAGCAGCGCGAAAACACCCTCAACCAGAAAGTCGACGAGTTGCAGAAGAAGAGCAACGAACTCAAAGGCGTCAGCGAGAACCTCAACAAGCAGATCGACGCCCTCCATCAGCGTCAGGCCGAGGTGGAGAAGGTCTATCGCGAGAGTGTGGAGAAGCTGGAGCACATCGCTGGCATGAGCGCCGAAGAGGCCAAGAAGCAGCTGGTCGACGCCATGACCGAGGAGGCCCGCGCCGAGGCCTCGACCACCATCATGGACATCGTCGAGGAGGCCAAGATCACCGCCGCCGAGCAGGCCAAGAAGGTGGTCATTCAGAGCATCCAGCGCACCGCCACTGAGAGCGCCATCGAGAACACTGTCAGCGTCTTCAACCTTGAGAACGAGGAGGTCAAAGGCCGTATCATCGGCCGTGAGGGCCGCAACATCCGCACCCTTGAGAGCCTCACCGGCGTCGAGATCATCATCGACGACTCGCCCGATGCCATCATCATCAGCGGCTTCGACCCCGTGCGTCGCGAGATCGCCCGCCTGTCGCTCCACAAGCTTGTCACCGACGGCCGCATCCATCCGGCCCGCATCGAGGAGGTGGTCGCCAAGACCCGCCGCCAGATCGAGCAGGAGATCAACGAGGTGGGCAAGCGCACGTGCATCGACCTCGGCATCAACAACATGAACCATGAGCTGATGCGCATGGTGGGCCGTATGAAGTATCGTTCGAGCTACGGCCAGAACCTGCTGCAGCACAGCCGCGAGGTGGCCAACCTGGCCGCCACCATGGCCGCCGAGTTGGGTCTCAACCCCAAGCTGGCCAAGCGTGCCGGTCTGCTGCACGACATCGGCAAGGTGCCCGAGACCGAGCCCGAGCTGCCGCACGCCATCTTCGGTATGCGCCTGGCAGAGAAGTACAAAGAGCACCCCGACATCTGCAACGCCATCGGTGCCCACCACGACGAGATCGAGATGACCAACCTCATCAGCCCCATCATCCAGGTGGCCGACGCCATCAGCGGTGCCCGCCCCGGCGCCCGTCGCGAGGTGGTCGAGGCCTACATCAACCGCCTCAACAAGCTGGAACAGATGGCCATGACCTACCCCGGAGTGGTGAAGACCTACGCCATCCAGGCCGGCCGCGAGCTGCGCGTCATCGTCGGTGCCGACAAGGTGAGCGACGTTGAGGCCAACAAGCTCAGCTACGACCTCTCGCGCCAGATCCAGAACGAGATGACCTACCCCGGCCAGATCAAGGTGACCGTCATCCGCGAGACCCGCGCCATCAACTACGCCAAGTAGCCCATAGGTCATATAAGTCTCATAAGTCCTATAAGTCCTATGATACTTTCAGCCATCCACTGGAACGTCGACCCCGTTATCTTCCACATTGGCTCGTTCGGAATCCGCTACTACTCGTTGGGATTCCTGCTGGCCTTCCTGTTGGGCTACTGCATCCTGTCGCGCATGTTCAAGCGCGAGGGGGTACACACCGACTACCTGGAGAGCATGGTCGTCTACATCTTCCTGGCCGTCCTCGTCGGTGCCCGTCTGGGGCACTGCCTCTTCTACGACGCTGACTACTTCTTCACCTCCGAGCACTGGACCGAGATCTTCTGGCCGTTCCAGAACGGACAGTACACCGGCTTCACCGGTCTGGCCAGCCACGGCGCCGCCATCGGCATCCTCATCGCCCTCTGGCTCTACCAGCGTCGCTACAAGCTCAACGCCTGGTGGTTCCTCGACCGGCTGGTGATCGTCGTCGCTCTCGGCGGAGCTTTCGTGCGCATCGGCAACCTCTTCAACAGCGAGATCTACGGCTGCGAGACCACCCTCCCCTGGGGCTTCATCTTCGAGCGCGAGGGCGAGACGGTGCCCAAGCACCCCACAGGCCTCTACGAGGCGGTGGCCTACCTGCTCATCTTCGCCGTATCGCTCGTCTACTACCACCGCAAGAAGGGCCAGTTCAAGACCGGCTCCATCTTCGGCTGGTGGCTGGTGGCCCTGTTCGGCGCCCGGTTCCTGATCGAGTTCGTCAAGACCAACGGCGTCATCGAGGGCAGCGTGCTTCTCAAGGGGCAGTGGCTCAGCATCCCCTTCATCGTGGGCGGTCTGGTCATCGCCTGGCTGGCCGCCAAGGGCAAGCTGCCGCAGGGAGCCTTCCCGCACGGCGAAGACCCCAAGGTGGTGGCCGAGCGCAAGGAGAAAGAGCGCAAGGAGCAGGAGAAGAAGCGCCGCAAAGAGTTGGCCAAAAAGAATAGTAACCAAGGCAAATAAAAGCAAGAACGACAATGAAAACCCTTATTTTGGTACGCCACGGCGAAAGCGCGTGGAATAAACTCAATCTTTTCACCGGCTGGACCGACGTGGACCTCACCGAGGCTGGCCTCCAGGAGGCTTGGGAGGCCGGCAAGCTGCTCAAAGCCGAGGGCTTCCGCCCCGAGCTCTGCTTCACCTCCTACCTCAAACGGGCCGTCAAGACCCTCAACCAGATGCTCGACGCCATGGACATGGACTGGCTGCCGGTGCAGAAGAGCTGGCGCCTCAACGAGAAGAGCTACGGCGCCATCCAGGGCCTCAACAAGGCCGACACCGCCGCCAAGTACGGCGACGAGCAGGTGCTCCTCTGGCGCCGCTCGTTCGACGTGCAGCCCCCGGCCCTCGACCTGCACGACGAGCGCTCGCCCCGCATGGATCCGCGTTACAACGAGATCCCCGACAACCTCATCCCCCTCACCGAGAGCCTCAAGGACACCATCGCCCGCCTGATGCCCTACTACCGTGGCACCATCCTGCCGGCGTTCGACAACCGTAACACCCTCCTGGTGGTGGCCCACGGCAACTCGCTCCGCGGCATCGTCAAGGAGCTCAAGGGCATGAGCAACGAGGAAATCATCAAATTCAACCTGCCCACGGCCGTGCCTTACGTCTTCACCTTTGACGACCGCATGAACCTCGTGAGCGACCGCATGCTTGGCGATCCCGATGTCATCGCCGCCAAGATGCAGAGCGTGGCCAACCAGGCCAAGAAGAAGTAGAATCTTTACGTTTCATGAAATAGCGGTGTTTTATCACGTAAAGTCGCCGGCTCGCTGAAGCGAGCCGGCATTTTTTTTGCCCCGCCGCCGGCGTGACCCCCGGATGACGGTGTGGCAACGCCCGGTCATGACCGTCGAAAAACCGCCCTTTGTCCGCCCGCGGGCGGACAAAGGGCGGACTTAGGGCGGACCAAGGGCGGACCTGGGGCGGACCTGACGGGGTGTTCGGACCCCGCAGGGCGGGGGAGGCCAAAAACGCGGAAAAGGGGTCGGGCGGGGCTCTCTTTTGGCGCCGGGCGGGCGCTGCGGGGGGCTCGGAGGGCGGTCGGAGGGGGTACTGCAAGTGGTTGACAATCAACCGCAACTAGAAGTGCCTCCGACCATTTGGAAACAAAAAGCGAAAAAAATTTGGTCAGTATTAAAAATGTTCGTAATTTTGCACCGCTTTTCGAGAGAGGTAGAAAGCGGTGCTTTTTAGCTGATCGAACACACGGAGAGGTGGGTGAGTGGCTGAAACCAACAGTTTGCTAAACTGTCGTACTCGATTAGGGTACCGGGGGTTCGAATCCCCCCTTCTCCGCCAAACAAAAGGACGCCCCCGAAACGGCGTCCTTTGTTATTGACGGGATATAGCGTAGTCCGGTTATCGCGCCTGCTTTGGGAGCAGGAGATCCCCAGTTCGAATCTGGGTGTCCCGACACTGGTAATGGCCCTGTAGCTCAGCTGGATAGAGCGAGAGTCTTCTAAACTCTAGGTCCTGCGTTCGAGTCGCAGCAGGGTCACCGATAGACCGAGGTGTGGAGAGCCACACCGCAAACCAAGGGGTGCGATCGTGCCGTGCATGATCAGCTGAGATTACACCCTCAAAACTTGATCGGGGTAATGCCCGCGTAAGGAATGAATATGGTAACACGCAACAATAGCTGTGGCCGCTATCGCATTTTCGAGGCCACCAGGAGGAGCCGCCGGCAGATGATAGCCTGCTGCGCGCTGGCAATCGCAAGTTTATTTGGCGCCACTTCGGCGCAGGCGCAGTCGAAGGACACCGTCCGCACGCTGGACGAGGTGATGATCCAGGATGTGCGCGTGAGCAACAAGGCGCCGCTGACCACGAGCACCATGGACCGCACGCAGCTCGACGATGCCCGCACGTCGGTGAGCCTGCCCTTTATGCTGGAGACGCAGCCCTCGGTGGTGGCCAGCGGCGAGAACGGCGGCGTGGGCGCTACGGCCCTGCGCATCCGCGGCGTCGACGGATCGCGTATCAACGTCAATATCAACGGTATCACGCTCAACGATGCCGAGAGCCAGGAGGTGTTCTGGTACAACATTCCCAACCTGGGCGGCATGTCGCAGAGTATGCAGATACAGCGCGGCGTGGGTGCCTCGAACGGCGGCTCGCCCGCCTTCGGCGCTGCCATCAACATGCAGACCCTCAACGCCCACAGCAGCGCCTACGGCCAGGCCGACCTGGGCTTCGGCTCGTGGAACACGCGCCAGTACAGCGTCAGCGCCGGTACGGGCATCCTGAAGAGCGGCCTCTCGTTCGACTTCGCCTACAGCGGCCTCATCTCCGACGGCTACATCCGCTCGTGGGGCACCGACCAGCAGAGCTTCTTCGGCAGCGCCAGCTGGTACGGCGAGCGCACGCTGGTCAAGCTGCTGGCCATCATCGGCAGCCAGACCACCGGCATCACCTGGGACGGCGCCTACGACTACCAGCTCGACGAGGATCCCACCTACAACCCCTCGGGCGAGTACGAGATGGACGGCCAGACGATGTACTACCCCAACGAGACCGACAACTACTGGCAGCGCCACTACCAGCTCTACGTCAGCCATCTGTTCAGCGACCGCTGGAGCGTCAACGCCGCCTTCGACTTCACCCACGGCGACGGCTACTACGAACAGATGAAGCGCAAGAAGTACAAGGACTACGACCTCACCGCCCTCGAGGACGGCTCGAAGCACAACTTCGTCACGCGCAAGTACCTCTACAACAACGCCTACACGGCCAACCTCGCGGCCCGCTACAGCGGCGACCGGTTCAGCCTCTCGTTCGGCGACAACTTCCTCTTCTACGATGGCGAGCACTACGGCAACATCATCTGGTTCCGCGACACGGCGGTGCATGTCGACACCCCCTACGAGTGGTACCGCAACTATGGCGACAAGTTGGACAACACCCTCTACACCAAGGCCAACTACGACTTCAGCGCCGACCTCAACGCCTACGCCGACCTGCAGCTGCGCATGGTCAACTATAAGGTCTACGGCTACGCCGACGATCTCTTCGACATGGACTTCAACGCCAACTACCTCTTCTTCAACCCCAAGGCCGGTGTCAACTACCGCATCAACGACAACCAGCGCACCTACTTCGTGGCCGGTATCAGCAACCGCGAGCCGCGCCGCAGCGACATCAAGGACGCCATCGGCCGTGGCGACACCATACGTCCCGAGACCATGCTCGACCTTGAGCTGGGCTACCAGATTGCCCAGAGCCGCTGGAACGCCAGCGCCAACCTCTACGCCATGCTCTACCGCGACCAGATGACCCCCAACGGCGACGTGAGCAGCAGTGGCTACGCCCTGATGGAGAACGTGGAGAAGAGCTACCGCATCGGCGTCGAGTTGCAGGCCGGAGTGAAGGTGACCGACTGGTTCCGCATGGATGCCAACCTGACCCTGAGCCGCAACAAGGCCGTCGGCTTCACCTACACCGACTTCGCCGATGGCGACACCGTGCTGCAGACCGTCACGGCCAACACCGACCTCTCGCTGTCGCCCTCGGTGGTCGGCGCCGCCATCGCCACCTTCACCCCCGTCAAGAACGCCAAGCTGCAACTCGTCGGCAAGTACGTGGGCAAGCAGTATGCCGACAACACCAGCCGCGAGTGCTACGCCATCGACCCCTACTTCCTGCT
>CAMHDJ010000061.1 GCA_946183915.1 uncultured Bacteroidales bacterium
TGCCTACCACATCGCCCTGCTCGACTTTGAAGTCGATGTCCTTCAGCGCCCAGACATACTCGCTGTCGCCTTTGGTGCTGCGGTCGTTGGTCTCGCCGATGCGCAGGAAGGGGTCTTCCTTGCCGCGTATGTTTATCGTCCACCAGCGCTTCAGGTCGTTGGCCAAGGTGCCGGTGCCGACCACGCCTAGGCGGTAGAGTTTGCTGATATTGTTAAATTCAATTGCAATTGCCATATTGCATTATTGTGGGCTATGTATCTCAGAGTATCTATGGTGTTACCCTATGGTTATCATGGAGTCAGGTAAAGTTTGAGTAGTGTTTGAGTAAAAGGGGAGTAAAACCTAGAGAGATGCTGAGCGGCTATGTTTGAAGTCTTCGTAGGCCATACGGATGCCGTCTTTCAGTTCTGTCTTGTAGGTCCAACCGAGTTGGGTGGCTTTGCTGACGTCGAGGAGTTTGCGTGGTGTGCCGTTGGGTCGGGAGGCATCCCAGCGGATGGTGCCTTTGTAGCCCACTACCTCGGCTACGGTTTCGGCCAGTTCGCGGATGGTGAGCTCCTTGCCGGTGCCGGCATTGACGGTCTCGTTGCCGGAGTAGTGGTTTATCAGGAAGACGCAGAGTTCCGCCAGGTCGTCGACATAGAGGAACTCCCGCAGCGCGCTGCCGTCACCCCAGCAGGTGACCTCCGGCAGCCCCTGTTCTTTGGCTTCATGGAAACGGCGTATCATGGCCGGCAGCACATGGCTGTGTTCGGGGTGGTAGTTGTCGTTGGGGCCGTAGAGGTTGGTGGGCATGACGCTGATGTAGTCGGTGCCGTACTGACGGTTGAGGTACTCGCAGTATTTCAGGCCGCTGATTTTGGCCAGCGCATAGGCCTCGTTGGTGGGCTCGAGGGCCGAGGTCAGCAGGCAGTCTTCCTTCATCGGCTGCGGTGCCAGACGGGGATAGATGCAGCTGCTGCCGAGGAACTCCAGCTTTTTCACGCCGTTCTTCCAGGCGGCATGGATGACGTTCATCTCCAACGTCATGTTCATGTACATGAAGTCGGCCGGAGCGGCGTTGTTGGCGGCGATGCCACCCACCTTGGCGGCGGCGAGGAACACGTATTCGGGTTTCTCCGCCGCGAAGAAGGCTTCCACAGCCTCCTGGCGTGTCAGGTCCAGCTCGGCGTGGGTGCGGGTGACGATATTGTTGTATCCTTGGCGCTGCAGCTCGCGGACGATGGCGCTCCCCACCATCCCGCGGTGCCCCGCCACGTATATCTTGGATTCTTTGTTCATTTCTTGCTGATGTTTCTCACGGAGATTATTTTAAAATGTCACACAGAAATCACGGAAATCACAGAAATTATGCTGACGCATCATTTTGTTGAGCAATAATCAATTGGCTATTCGAGTGATTGATGTCAAGATGTTGTCAGTATTGAAATTCACCAGAATCCCAATTCTTTTATCCATCAAACGAAGGTATGTCAAAAGCTGTTTGGAGAACACTTTTTTCATTTCCTCTACAGATTTCAACTCGATGATAACTTTGTCCTCAACAAGAATATCGAGTCGTAAATCTGTTTTTAGTCTGCTGCCCTTATATATGACAGGTACCTGTTTTTGTCGTTCAATAGATAATCCGCGTTGTTCCAGTTCAAAACACAATGCCTCCTCGTAAACACTTTCCAATAGTCCTGGCCCAATTTCTTTATACACATCGTATATCGCACCCCTAATTTCGTATGTTATTTCATTTGGTGTCATAGGGTTGATAGTTTTTCTGTGATTTCTGTGGTTTCTGTGTGCCTTAATCTGTGTGGTGCAGGCGGCGGACCTTCTTCATGTCGTGCTGCACCATGAGCTTCACGAGGTCTTCGAAGCTTGTCTTCTGCGGATTCCAGCCGAGGAGACGTTTGGCCTTGCTGGGGTCGCCCAGCAGCTGGTCCACTTCGGCGGGGCGGAAGTACTTGGGGTCCACCTCCACGAGCACCTTGCCAGTCTTCGCGTCGATGCCTTTCTCATCCACTCCGTCGCCCTCCCAATGCAGTTCGATGCCCGCCTCCTTGAAGGCCAGCGTACAGAACTCACGTACCGTGTGGTACTGTCCCGTAGCGATAACGTAGTCGTCTGGTTCTGGCTGTTGCAGGATGAGCCACATGCACTCCACGTAGTCCTTGGCATAACCCCAGTCGCGCAGGGCGTTGAGGTTGCCCAGGTAGAGCTTGTCCTGGAATCCCTGGGCGATGCGGGCAGCTGCCAACGTGATTTTGCGGGTAACGAAGGTCTCGCCGCGCCGCTCGCTCTCGTGGTTGAAGAGGATGCCGTTGCAGCAGTACATGCCATAACTCTCGCGGTAGTTCTTCATCATCCAGTAGCCGTAAAGTTTGGCTACACCATATGGCGAACGGGGGTAGAAAGGCGTCGTCTCACTCTGAGGAATCTCCTGCACTTTCCCGTACAGTTCGCTAGTCGAAGCCTGGTAAATGCGGCATGTCTTGGTGAGTCCCGCAATGCGTACGGCTTCCAGCAGGCGCAGCACGCCGTTGGCGTCGGTGTCGGCGGTGAACTCCGGCACGTCGAAGCTCACTTTCACATGGCTTTGTGCCGCCAAGTTGTATATTTCGTCGGGATGTACCTCGCCGATGATGCGGATCAGCGAGCTGCTGTCTGTCATATCGCCCCAGTGCAGGTTTACCAGTCGTTGCTGGTGCATGTCGCGCACCCACTCGTCCAAATACAGATGCTCGATGCGTCCGGTGTTGAACGAAGAGCTGCGGCGCAGTATGCCATGCACTTCATATCCTTTTTCAATGAGGAATTCGGCCAGGAAACTTCCGTCCTGACCCGTGATGCCGGTGATTAGGGCTTTTTTCATGTCGATTTACATTTTGTGCAGTATGCTATGGGGCTTCTCGGCATGCGAGGTGAGCGATGCGAAAAGCAGGGCGGGCTCGCTGTCGCAGAAGACCATCCTGCGCTTCCATGCTTGCGCTTTCCAGCGGCGCAGTTTCCATCCCAGGCGGGCCAGCCCGTCAGTATGCTTGTCGGCAGTCTCGGGACTGCCGTAGACGATGTCGCGCTCCAGATGCCGGATGTTCCCCACGTTGTCGGGGCCTTCTGTGGAGCGGAGGGGCGGACGGTAGCCCAGCTGTCTTTCGGCAACTCCGTCCAGCGCACTGACGAAAGCGGTCATGCCGTAGATGTCGACAGCCTCCTGCACCTGCTCCCAGTCCACCTGCTCCTGCAGTGCCCGGCAGGTAAGCGTCCAGTCAAGGAGGTCGCGCAGTGTGATACGGCTGGAGGCGAAGTGGCACGCCATGTGGCGCATCAGGAAGAGTACCTCGAAAGTGGGCGTGGGCGCCAGTCCCTTCAGCAGCGCCTCGTAGCGGCGGTTGCTAGGCGGGTAATGAGTATTGACAAAGTCGTAGTGGCTCTCCACGGTGACGCCACGGTAGTTATACTTCGAGTGGTGGTGGGCGTCGTTGCTGACCTCCACCGTCAACTCCTCGCGGGCCACACGGTCAGCCTCGTCGTGCCGGTCGTAGAAGTAGAGGTCCAGGTCGCCAAACTCACGCTCCTCCGGCCTTGGATAGTATTGCGCCACGTGGGTTCCCTTCAGCACAAGGGTCTCGATGCCGTGCTTCGCCATGGCGCCGACGATCTCCTGCTGCACCTGCTCTTGGTAGCGGTGCCAGCCGACGGCCTTCTCATGCTCTGCCAGCCACGGCATCAGCACCTGTCGGGGAGCTCCGGCCGCTGCCGCCGCCCCGTAGCAGAACGCCGCCACATGGTTGTGCTGCAGCAGGCGGAAAAGGCTCCACCAGTGGCCGACATCGGGCGGGTCAATGCCCAGATAGGGCTTGCTCCCGTCCAGGGCGGCTCTCAGCAGGCTGTATGCCAGTTGCATCTCGGTCATCGTGTCCCTTATCTAAATTGGCGGGATCTGTCGGCGATACTATCGGCTTGTGGGCATGTCTCCCGACCATCCGTGACCGAGGTCCCAATGTTCATCGTAGACGAACTCGAAGTAGGGCAGGGCGAACTCTTGTTCAATCAGTTCGCTCAGCTCCTCCTGGATGGGTTCGGCCCAATGGCCTACAAGGACGATGAACTTGTCTATCGTCCATGCCACACGGCCACGCGGTATCTGTGTGTAGTCTCCTTTAAACTTGGTGGCTAAGTGTTTGGCCTGGGCACGGAAATATTCCTTGGCCCATACTTGACGATGCAGGTGTGGGTAGTTGATGAACGGCTTCCCTTCTTCGGCAGCCTCTTCCACCTCGCGTGGGGTTATCTCTTTCTTCCGTACCCCGAAGAGTGTGTGATCTTCAGGGTCGTACCAGAAGATGCCGACGGCAGGCATCGGCTCGTCGAAGGAGCGCATGTCGTCCATCTGGGCTTTGTGGCTTATCTCATCAAGATGGGTCATGTCGGTTTCGTTTAGGTTGGTTTTAGGCGGTTTTGGAAGGTTCCGATAGCTCACACCGTGTCCATGAAGGTGCGCTGCACGCGGTTGAAGATCACTATGCCCACGGCCAGCAGGACCACCATGAAGCCGAAGCTGTAGGCCAGCATGCCCCAGCTGAACTCGCCGGCCCCCAGAAAGCCGTACTTGAAGGCCTCGACGATACCCGTCAGGGGGTTGAGGCTCATCACGAAGCGCAGCTTCTCGTTGGTGATGGTGCTCAGCGGGTAGATGATAGGCGTGGCATACATCCACAGTCGCACGAAGTAGTCGAGCAGGAGCTGCATGTCGCGATACTTGGTGGTGAAGCTCGAGAAGAGGATGCCGAAGCCCAGCGCCAAGCCCGCCAGCATCACCACCAGCACCGGCAGCAGCAAGGCGTACCAGTTGGTGTGGATCTGTCCCGGGATGATGAAGAGTTGATAGATGGCGTAGACCACCAGGAACAGCGCCAGCTGGATGCCGAAGCGCACCAGGTTGCTGATGACGGTCGAGAGGGGCGCGATGAGCCGCGGGAAGTAGACCTTGCCGAAGATGCCCGCATTGGCCACGAAGGTCGACGAGGTCTTCGTGAGACAGTCGTTGAAGTACTGCCACAGGCACACGCCGCTAAGGTAGAACAGCGGCTCGGGCAGCCCGTCGGTCGGTATCTTGGCGATGCCGCCGAAGACCACCATGTACATCGCCACGGTCATCACCGGCTGTATGATGTACCACAGCGGCCCGAGGACGGTCTGCTTGTACTGTGTGGTGACGTTCCGCTTCACGAAGAGCATGCACAAGTCGCGGTAGTCCCACAACTCTTTCAGGTCCACCTGCAACAGTTTCTCCTTCGGCTTGATGACCGTGGTCCAGGTGGTGTCGGTATTGTTGTCTGTTGTCATTTATTTGTGTGTCGCCCCTTCGGGGCTCCTTGTTTTTGTCTGTATTGTACCCCGTGGGCTCATGCCCACGGCTAATGTGTGTCGCCCGTTGGCACGGGCTGGTAGGTGTCGCCCCTTCGGGGCTGCGGTGGTGGCAGTGGATAGCCCCCTTGGGGGCGATATTTGTTAGCCGTGGGCGTGAGCCCACGGTACGGACGGATAACAATGTCAATGGTCCGAGCCCCGTAGGGGCGGCACTTGCCCCAAATCATAGGATCGGAAGAAATCCTCCACCTCTTCTGTGTAAGATTTCTTGCGATGATGTTCGGCTTGATTGGCAATATAGGTCTTCACCGTTTCAATCTTCGACGCACTAACCGAAAAAGCACCGTACCCATCTTGCCAGGCAAAGACTCGGTATTGGCTTCCGACGGTCTTCAGCCATCGGCTGCTATTGGCCTTGATTTTCATTAAATAATCTGCCAACGAGATGCTCTTTGGTACTGAGACGAGGAGGTGGATATGGTCGTGGATTCCTCCGCCAGCGATGAGGATGCCGCCCAGGTTGTGTACGATACCACCGATGTATTTGATAACCTGTGGCAAATCGTTATTGTCGATATAGCAGTTGTTCTTCACATGGAAGGTGAGGTGCATGATATTTTGGATGTAGGCGTTCGCCATGACTTTAGAATGTGTGTCGCCCCTTGCGGGGCTTCCATTAGTTATGCCGCTGTCTGGATCCCG
>CAMHDJ010000062.1 GCA_946183915.1 uncultured Bacteroidales bacterium
GCGGCACGTCGACGGTCCACTCGCGCAGCGCCTTCTGCTTGGCCAGCTGGGCACTGTTCATATATTCAGCCGGTTCCTTGATAATGCGCAGGTGGAGGCGGTCGAGGTTGGCATAGCCGACACCCATCAGCTCCTCCCGTTGCGGCACCAGGAAGTGCTGCTCGCGCGAGAACTCGATGCGTGGCGAAGTGATGGCACTGCGCATGTTGGCGCACTCCACGCCCCCCTGGCTCTTGGGCCAGCGGGCAAGGGCGGTGTCGCAGTAGCGCACCGCCTGCACCAGGTCTTTCCGCTGCCAACGGCAGTGGTTAGCCGCTTTCTGGTAGAGCGCCGCCAACTGGCCGCTCTTCGTGCCACGGTATTTGTTGATATACTGCTGGTAGACAGCCAGGCCGGGCTTGTGGTTGGGCACCTGCTCCATGTAGTCGAGCAGCCGCCAGTCGTGCCAGATGCGCAGGCCGTCGTCCTGGTCGGCGGCATGGAAGTCGCAGAGCCGCTGCTGCCACTCCACGCGCTGCCGGGGCGTCAACTCGCCACGGTCCTGCATCATGGTGACCACCACGTCGTAGGCCGTCGGGGTCATATTCATGGTCTTGCCGCCGTCGCAGAAGTGCTTTATCTTCTCCACCGGAGTGGCTTTCAGCACCTCGCTGTAGACCAGTGCCGAGTCGTACTCGCCGAGGAAGGCATGGCAGAGGGCCTTCTCGAGGGGTTCCAACACGGGCAGCAACTCGCGGTAGCGCGCCTCGGCGCTGTCGCGCACATCCTCCTGGTAGTTGGCCGCCGCCAGCGTCATGTTGTACGCCGCCAGCAGCGCCTCGCCGCTCTTTCCGCTTTCCGCTTTACACTTGTCATACACGCCCTCGGCCAGCGCGTAGGCGCTCTTGTACGAGCCGTCGGCCATCAGGCGGTCGAAGCGGCTCCAATCGGTCTGTCCCTGTGCAAAACCGCTTATAGTAATAGCGAATATCAGCAGTCCTAATAACCGTTTCATAAGATATCGTTTATGTAGAGACGCGGCGCGTCACGTCCGCAGAAGGGGTTGCCTCGCTTGCGGACGCGGCACGCCGCGTCCCTACTGTTCCAACTACATTATTTGTCGGTGGTCTTACCGGTGATAATCAGTTCCACGCGGATACCGCTGAATCCGCCTCCCTTGTCGAGGGCCGCGGCGGCGGCGCGCTTGATCTCGTTCTTGGTCATGCCCGCGGTGGTGATGCGCTTGGCGTCGATGCCGTGGTTGACGAAGTACTCCTTGACGGTCTTGGCGCGCTCGAGCGAGAGCAGCATGTCGGCCTCGGCATCCACGCCGTAGCTCTGCACGTAGCCCTTCACCAGGAAGGTCACGTCGGGATGGTTGCGGAACATGGCCACGTAGTTCATCAGCACGGTGTCGTAGCCCTCGATGAGCTTGGCCTCGCCGTCTTCGAAGTATATGTCCTTGATCTGGAAGCTCGAACCACGCTCGGTACGCTCCATCTGGTAGAGCATGATGGTGTCGCGCATCATGAGGTCTTGGGCGTTGAACTCGCGGAACACCGAGAAGTATCCCTCGCGTTTGGCGTAGAGGGTGTAGCTGAAGCCGGGCACGAACTTCACCCGTCCGCCACGGTAGTGCTCGTTGCGGATCACGGGGCGCTCGCCGCCCTGGCCGCCCTTCTCGAGGATCATCAGGTCCACGTCGACGTAGCGCTTGCCTTTCTTGTCGTAGAAGAGCACCAGCGGCTCGTAGGCATCCACCTGGATGCTGACGCGGATGGTGTGGCCCTTGCCGTTGGGCGCGCAGTTGTCGAGCACGATGTAGTACTCCTCGCCCATGCGCACGGGGATGGACTTGATGAAACCGCCTTTCTGCTTCTTGGTGAGCATCTTGTCGGTGGCGTCGGGATTCATGCCGATGGTGGACTTGGGAGCGGCGGGCAGGTCGAGGACCGGCTCGTCGTCGTTCTTCTTCTTGTTCGGCTGGCTCGCCTTGGCGGGGGCCTTGGGGTTGCGAGCCGCCTCGGCCAGCGAGACGCTGTCCACACACGAGAGGTTGACCGCCACGGGCAGCACCTTGTTGAGCATCACGTGGTTGGAGAAGTACTGGCCCGTGTTCTTGTAGACCAGGAAGTCGTAGTCGTCCCAGATGTCCTCCTGGACGATGTCGATCACCAGGTTGCCGTTGTAGGGGATCGCCACCTTGTACCACACCGAGTTGTGCTCGCGCTCGAAGAGGTTGGGGTGGGCCTTGTCGGCCACCACCTCCATCATGCGGCCGCTGCCGTCGGGGGCGCTCGTCGGCCCGTAGGGCTTGTCGAGCATCAGCGGAATGGCGAAGAGGCAGTCGCTCGAACTGGCCGGCAGCTCTATCGTGGTGGGTTCCACCGGCTTGGGCGCAGCGTCTTTCTTGCTCGTGCCGCTCTTCTTCTTGCCATTCTTGGTGGTCTTCGTGGTCTTCGTGGTCTTTTTCTTGGTCTGTGCCTGCACGTCGGGCGCCACACCCAACACGAGGGTGCAGGCCAGCAGGGCAATCATCAGGCGCTTCATGGTACGCATTTCTCTTACTTGTTTTTAGTCCGGGACATAGTCCGCATTTCGGATGCAAATATATAAAATAATTCCGATATAATGAAACTAAATTTTCTTAATTTTTGCAACCGCCGATATTCCAACGGTTTACACCGTCGTTTTCCGCTTCCTCAGCCCGTTTTTTCCCTCTGCCGAACCCTCCGTCGGGCCCCCTTCGGCCCCACTCGGTCCCGTTCCTCCCCCTCCGCAGCCGCCCCGGAAGCCCACAAAACAGCCACATCAAGCTGTTCCACAACGCCTTACACCCACCCCACTCCATGCATCCCCCTCGCTTGCATGCAGACATGATGCAGAGGGGATGCCTAGTTGATGCCTGCCGGATGCCTGCCGGATGCCTGCCGGATGCCTGCCGGGCAGGAGGCGACCACGGCGCCGGCAGAGGGGAAAACAGCCTCCAACCGGGGGCACCGAGGCCAAAAAGAAGGGCGAAAGGCCACCGGAAGGCACCCCACAGAAGGCTGACACTCAGCCGCATGTAACTTTTTTTATCAACAAGATGGGTATATATAGAAAAATAATCGTATATTTGCACTTTCATAAATTAATATAAATAAACAACATAACATGAAGAAAATCATCAACACCCCCAACGCTCCCGCCGCCATCGGCCCCTACAGCCAGGCCGTACAGGCAGGCAACACGCTCTACATCTCGGGCCAGATCCCCATCAACCCCGCCACCAAAGAGGTGCCCGAGGGTATCACCGCCCAGACCGAGCAGGTCTTCAAGAACATCAAGGCCATCCTCGACGAGGCCGGCTTCTCGTTCGACGACGTGGTAAAATCGACCTGCCTGCTGGCCGACATGGAGTACTTCAAACCCATGAACGAGGTCTACGCCAAGTACTACAGCCACGACTGCCCCGCCCGCGCCGCCTTCGCCGTCAAGGGCCTCCCCATGGGCGTCCTGGTCGAAATCGAGACTATCGCAGTGAAATAATTTCTAGTGGATAGTGGACAGTGGGTAGTGGGTAGCACACGATGCGCCCCGACTGCTGCCCACTATCCACTACCCACTACCCACTAAATAAAGAAACAATGGATTTTAGCTTCACCAAACAAGAAGAACTCTTCCTGCAGATGATTCGCGAGTTTGCAGAGAAGGAAGTGAAACCCCTCGCCGCCGAAGTGGACGAGGAGGAACGTTTCCCCATGGAGACCGTCCAGAAAATGGCCAAGATCGGCCTCATGGGCATCCCCATTCCCACCCAGTACGGCGGTGCCGGCGGCACCAACATCATGTACGGCATGGCCGTCGAGGAGCTCTCGCGCGTCTGCGCCACCACGGGCGTCATCCTCTCGGCCCACACCTCCCTCTGCGCCGCCCCCATCCTCGAGGCCGGCACCGAGGAGCAGAAGCAGAAGTACCTGCCCAAACTCGCCAGCGGCGAGTGGATCGGCGCCTTCGGCCTCACCGAGCCTAACGCCGGCACCGACGCCGCCGGCCAGCAGACCACGGCCGTCCTCGACGGCGACGAGTGGGTCCTCAACGGCAGCAAGATCTTCATCACCAACGGCTCCTACGCCCACGTGTTCATCATCATCGCCATGACCGACAAGAGCCTCGGCACCAAGGGCATCTCCGCCTTCATCGTCGAAAAGACCGACCCCGGCTTCTCCATCGGCAAGAAGGAGAAGAAGATGGGTATCCGCGGCAGCGCCACCACCGAGCTTATCTTCGAGGACTGCCGCATCCCCAAGGATCGCCAGCTCGGCCAGCTCGGCAAGGGCTTCGGCCTCGCCATGAAGACCCTCGACGGCGGCCGCATCGGCATCGCCTGCCAGGCACTCGGCATCGCCCAAGGCGCCATGGACGAGACCGTCAAGTACACCAAGGAGCGCAAACAGTTCGGCCGCTCGATCAGCCAGTTCCAGAACACCCAGTTCCAGATGGCCGACCTCGAGACCAAGGTGCAGGCCGCCCGCCTGCTCTGCCGCAGCGCCCACTACAAGAAAGACCACGGCATGCCCTACAGCGCCGACGCCGCCATGGCCAAGCTCTTCAGCGCCGAGACCGCCATGGAGGTGACCACCAAGGCCGTCCAGTTCCACGGCGGCTACGGCTACACCCGCGAGTACCCCGTCGAGCGCATGATGCGCGACGCCAAGATCACCGAGATCTACGAGGGCACCTCCGAAGTCCAACGCATGGTTATCGCCGGTAAACTGTTTAAATAATGCGTAAATGCGTGAATGCGTAAATGTGTGAGTGGCTGGCGCTGTACGATTGCGTAGCACTAACACAATAACACAATAACACAATCAAGAAAAATGAACATCGTAGTTTGCATAAAACAAGTGCCGGACACCACCGAGGTGAAGATCAACCCCGTCACCGGCACCCTGATCCGCGAGGGCGTTCCCTCCATCATGAACCCCGACGACAAGGGCGGCCTCGAGTACGCCCTGCAGCTGAAGGATAAATTCGGCGCCCACGTCACCGTCATCACCATGGGTCTGCCCCAGGCCGAGGCCATCCTCCGCGAGGCCCTCGCCATGGGCGTCGACCGCGCCATCCTGCTCACCGACCGCAAGCTCGGCGGCGCCGATACCCTGGCCACCTCCAGCGCCATCGCCGGCGCCCTGCGCACCATGGACTTCGACCTCGTCATCACCGGCCGCCAGGCCATCGACGGCGACACCGCCCAGGTGGGTCCCCAGATTG
>CAMHDJ010000063.1 GCA_946183915.1 uncultured Bacteroidales bacterium
ACAAGCTCTACATGCAAAAAGTCGACGGTCGCTGGCTGATGGCCGACTTCGACGGACACAAAGCCGACTGCATCCGCCACATCGCCATCAACCGCCAGGAGCAGGCCGTGCGCGACGCCATCGGCGACTACCTGGTACACGAAATCGGCGTGCACTACCTGCATGACACCGCGCGCCAAGACCTCTGCATCCCCACGCTGATGATCGTGGCCGGCGAGGAGGAGAGCGACACCGTGGCGCAGGTGTGGTGCGACTGCTGGGTGTTCTGGTACACGCCGAGCGGCGACACGCTGAAGTGCGTCTCCGGCGGCAACCACAGCGGCCAGATGACCCTCGTGCAGGAGGAGGGCAAGCTACGGGTGACCACCTTCGAGCAGACCGTCGACGGTGCCGGCTGGGAACCCAGCGCCCGCCGCATCTTCGGCACCCACTACGACATCTACCAGAACATTCACTCCAACCACGACGTCCAGGAGGCCGTCCGCCGCGAGCAGCTGCGCTACTACCTCAAACGACACAACCTCCCCTACCGCCACTACCAGGACTACGGCTGGCCCGCCGTGGAGATTGAACAGTGAAAAAATGGAGACCGAACGGATACTGTTACGCCCCTGGCGCGAGGAGGATGCCGAGGCGCTCTACCGCCTGGCCTCCGACCCCGAGGTGGGGCCCCGGGCGGGTTGGCCACCACACCGCAGTGTCGACGAGAGCCGCGAGGTGATCCGCACCCTTTTCAGCAACGGCCACACGTGGGCCATCGTATGGAAAGCCACCAATGAAGCCATTGGCTGCATCTGCTACTACCCTCACAGCGAGAGCAATATCAGCATCGGCCCCCACGACGCCGAGGTAGGCTACTGGGTGGCACGCCCCTGGTGGAACCGCGGCATCGCCACCGAAGCGCTGCTTGCCATCATCAATTACTGCCTCGACGCCAAAGGTTTTCACACCCTTTGGGCCGACTACCAGCCCTCCAACCCCGCCAGCGGTCGCGTGCTACAGAAGTGCGGCTTCCGCGACACAGGCCGCGTCAACCGCCTCAGCCACCTGCAGGCAGGCAACAATCTATCGGTGAGAATCATGCAGCTCGACCGTCATTCCTGAGCAGCTGCGGAGCGTAGCGGACGACGAGGAAGGCGCAAAGCACCAGTGTGAGCACCTCGGCCACGTCGACGGCCAGCCAGATGCCGTCGGTGCCCAACACCAAGGGCAGGAGCCACACGGCCGCCAACTCGAACACCAGCGACCGCGCGAAGGCCGCCACGGCGCTCACCACCCCGTTCTGCAAGGCCGTGAAGAGGGCCGAGGCAAACATGCTCCAGCCACAGATGAGGAAGCAAAGCATATAGAGGCGTATGGCGCGCGTGGTGAGGGCCGACAGCTGGGCGTCGTAGCCCACGAAGAGGCGCGCCAGCGGCGAGGCGAAGGCCTCGGAGAGAAGCGTCATCAGCAGCCCCGCAATACCGATGATCACCAGCGACTTGCGCAGCAGCGACCGCTGTTCGCGAAGGTCGCCCGCGCCGTAGTGGTAGCCGATGATGGGGGTGATGGCGATGTTGTAGCCGATGAAGACGGCGGCGAAGATGTAGGAGATATACATCAGGATGCCGTAGGCCGCCACCCCGTCCTCGCCCAGCAGGCGCATCAACTGCAGGTTGTAGCAGATGCTGACGATACTCATGGCGATGTTGCTCACATACTCCGAGAGGCCGTTGCCGCAGGCCTTGCCCAGGTAGGGCAGCAGTCCGGAGCGCCACAGGCGCGCCGATCGCCCCTGGCTCGGCAACCGATGGAGCGACAGCGAACTGCGGTTGCGCGACGAGGCGAAGTAGAGCACCGGGAAGATGCCGGCCACCAGCTGCGAGGCCGACGTGGCCCACGCCGCACCGGCCACCCCCATGCCCAGCCCCCACACCAGGAGCGCGTCGAGGGCGACATTGACCAGCCCCGCCACCACGCTCATCAGCGTGCCCAGCTGGGGCCGTTCGGCGGCCATGTAGAACGACTGGAAAGCCATCTGCAGCACGAAGCCCGGCATGCCGATCATGCAGAGCCGCCCGTAGACGATGCACTCGCGCATCATCGCCTCGTCGGCCCCAAACCAGCGTGCCAGGGTGGGCGCGAAGAGGGCGTAGAGCGCTCCCGCCAGCACCCCCATCACCACGAGGAACTTCACCAACAGGCTGAAGATGCGGTTGGCCTTCAGCGCATAGCCCTCGCCCTTCACCTTGCTCACCAGCGCCGCGCCGCCGCTGCCCACCATCAGGCCCAGCGACCCCAGAATCATCATGCTCGGCCACATCAGGTTGACGGCCGCGAAGCCGCTCTTGCTGGCAAAATTGCTCACGAAGAAGCCGTCCACAATGCTGTAGATAGAGGTAATAAGGACCATGCCGATGCTGGGAAGCACCGACTTCACAATGCGTCTGTAGCCATAGTGGCCCGCGAGTTCTATGTCCATAATCCTTACCTGTAACGGCAGAAGACGGTTTTTATTGTGCATCGTCGAAGCAAAAAAAATGCTTCCGCAAGGCATTTATGCCTAGTTGATGCCTAGATGATGCCTAGATGATGCCTGGAGGATGCCTGGAAGGTGGGGCTATTTCGTGGCCACGTTCGGCAATAAAAACGTGCCGCCGGCGTTATCATGAACAGTATGGCAACGGTGCACATAGACGAAATCAAGGCCCTGGCCCGGCAGGCCCACGACGACCCCGCGGTGCGGGAGCGCCTGGTGGCCGACGTGCTGGGGGCCGACCGCGGCGCCGCCGTGCAGGCCGCCTGGGCCCTGACCCACCTGCCCAAGGCCGACAACGAGCGGCTGGCCGCCCACCGCAAGGCACTCAGCCTCAAGGCACTCGCGACCGACGACACCTCGCTGCGCCGCCTCACGCTGGCCCTCCTCGAGCGCATGCCCTGGAGCGCATCCGCGCGGCCCGACGACGAGCCGCCGGAGCACTACCTGCGCCTGCTCGACTTCTGCCTCGAGCACATGATGCTCGCCGACGAGTCGTACGGCGTGCGCGCGCTCTGCATGAAGCTGGCCTACCGCCTTTCGCTCCCCTACCCCGAGCTGCTGGGCGAGCTGCGCCGGAGCCTGCTGCTGCTCGAGCCGTCGGAACTGGGCGCCGGCGTGCGCTGCACGAGAAAGAACCTGCTTAAAACCCTCACCCCATGAACCTTACCGCCGAACTCCACGCCCTGCGCGACGAGCGCTACGCCGCCTTCCAGCGCCGCCTGATCCCCACCCTGCCGCCGGCGAGCATCGTCGGGGTGCGCACCCCTGCGCTGCGTGCGCTGGCCCGCCGCCTGGTCGAGGAGGGGGAGGCCGAGGCTTTCCTCAAGGCGCTGCCCCACAGCACTTTCGAGGAGAACCAGCTGCATGCCTTCATCATCGCGCTGGAGCGCGACTTCGACCGCTGCCTGGCGCGGGTGGAGGCCTTCCTGCCGCACGTGGACAACTGGGCCACCTGCGACCAGCTGTCGCCCGCCTGCTTCGGCCGCCACCGCGCCGCGCTGCTGCCGCACCTGCGCCGCTGGATGGACTCCGACCGCGAGTACACCGTGCGCTTCGGCATCGGCATGTTGCTCCGCCACTTCCTCGACGCCGACTTCCGCACCGAGCACCTCGGCTGGGTCACCGCCCTGCGGCGCGACGAGTACTACATCACCATGATGCAAGCCTGGTACCTTGCCACCGCCCTGGCCAAGCAGTGGGACGCCACGCGCCCCCTCGTCGCCACCCTGCCCGAGCCCCTGCGCCGCATGACCGTCCGCAAAGCCTGCGAGAGCTTCCGCGTCAGCGACGCGCACAAGGCCGAACTGCGGCAGCTGCAATGAAACCCTGAAGGCCGACTGAGGCGCCGTGTTCCTGCCGTCCACCGGTCAGTGACAGGGGACGTCGGTCAATCACACAGACAGATTCGTCGGCGGCTTATTATGGTTCTAACTACGCCGTATGATGTATGATACATTTCGGAGGTGACTATATTCAAACATCCTCTGCCGAAGAAAGGCATCGTGGATGTTCGGTGCGCTTGGTGCATCCGGTCGAGTAGACTTTAGGAAAAGAGCTGTTGGAGAAGGTTTTTGTCGCTCGGGAGCCAAGTATTTTTGTCTGTGTCGGCAATTTGTTGTATCTTTGCAGCGTTTTTCAGACCCCAACGGCAACGCTAAAACGCATGGATACAATGACACAATACGACTTCGACACCCCGATCGACCGCCACGGGAGCGACTGCTTCAAGTGGGACGCCCTGCCCGCCATGTATGGCCGCAACGACCTGACGCCCATGTGGGTGGCCGATATGGACTGGCGCTCGCCCGACTTCGTGCTGGAGGCCATGCGGCGGCGCCTGGACCATCCCGTGCTGGGCTACACCATGCCCTCCGAGGGCTACTGGCAGGCCGTCACCGCCTGGCTGG
>CAMHDJ010000064.1 GCA_946183915.1 uncultured Bacteroidales bacterium
TAGGCATCAACTAGGCATCAACTAGGCATCAACTAGGCATCAACTAGGCATCAACCATGCATCCCCTCTGCATCATCTCTGCATCATCTCTGCATAAATGCCTGCCCGGTGCAGTGTGTGACGGGCGATGCGACGGCGCTGAAGAGCCGCTACTGACAGGCAGTTGATAAATTTTTTACTACGGAACATTGTTTTTTCGTATCTTTGCCGCATGAAAAACAACGAATTGAAACCCCGCATCGGCCTCTTCGGGCGGCGCAATGTGGGCAAGAGCTCGCTCGTCAACTGCCTGACTGGCCAGCAGATAGCCATCGTCAGCCCGACGGCCGGCACCACCACCGACCCCGTGCGCAAGAGCATGGAGATCGGCGGCATCGGGCCAGTGGTGCTGGTGGACACCGCCGGTATCGACGACGAGGGCAGCCTCGGAGCCCAACGCGTGGCGAAGAGCATGGCGGCCCTGGCCGAGGTGGACCTGGCGCTGCTGCTCTACACCGAGTGGGGCGAGCCCGAAGAGCGGGTGGAGCGCTGGTGCCGCGAGCACGACACGGCGCTGCTGCGGGTAGCCTCCAAGAGCGACCTCGCGGCCGCAAGCGGCATGCCCGACGTCAGCTTCTCGGTCTTCGACGCCCGCTCGCGCGACGTGCTCATCGACGCCATCCGGCGTGTGATGCCCGAGAGCGCCTACCGCAGCCCGAGTCTGCTGGGCGACGTGGTGGGCCGCGGCGACCGGGTGGTGCTGGTGACGCCGATCGACTCGTCGGCTCCCGAGGGCCGGATGATCCTGCCGCAGGTGCAGGTGCTGCGCGACTTGATGGACCTGCACGCCGTGGCCTCCTTCTGCCAGCCCGACGAGCTGGCGGCGACGCTGGCCGCGTTCGGCGAAGCGCCGCGCCTGGTGGTGACCGACAGCCAGGCCTTCCGGCAGGTGGCCGCGACGGTGCCCGACGAGGTGCCCCTCACCTCGTTCAGCGTCGTGCTGGCGCGCCAGAAGGGGCTCTTCGACGAATACCTGCGCGGCACCCGCACCATCGGGCAGCTGCGCGACGGCGACCGTGTGCTGCTCCTGGAGAGCTGCACCCACAACGTCACCTGCGAGGACATCGGCCGCGTGAAACTTCCCGCCGCCCTGCGCCGGGCCACCGGCAAGGAGCTCAGCTGCGAGGTCATCGGTGGCCAGTCGCCGCTGCCGGCCGACCTGGCGCGGTACGCGCTGGTCATCCAGTGTGGCGGCTGCGTCATCACGGCCCGGCAGGTCAAGGCCCGCCTGCTGCCCGCCCTCGAGGCCGGCGTGCCGGTGAGCAACTACGGCCTGGCTCTGGCCTGGTGCACAGGCATCTTCGACCGGGCAACCCGAATATTCAATCACAACAACTAATACCTCAATCATGAACAAATTTATTATTTTGATCAACCGCGAAGCCGGTTCCGGAGGCAAAGAGATCGCCGAAAAGCTGGGCGAGCTCCTGCACATCAACGTATACAGCAAAGCAGCCATCGACGGGCTGATCAAGCACTTCGACCTCACCGAGGAAGAGATCGAGCACATACGGTCGCGCAAGCAGAGCTGGTGGGACGAGGTGTGCCGCTTCCACCGCCAGTTTGCCGCCAGCAGCGACCCGCTGGCCATCGACCGCGAGGTGACGCCCATGCAGCTCTACCACACCGAGGCCAAGATGCTGCGCGAGCTGGCCGCCCAGGAGTCGTGCATCATCGTGGGCCGCGCCGGCTTCCATATCTTCAAGGACGACCCCAACGCCATCAAGATATTCATCATCGCCGACCGCGAGAAACGCATAGAGCGCATTGGCAAAAAGCTCAACATCAGCAGCAAAGAGGCCGAAAAGGTCATCGACGAGGTCGACAAAGAGCGCGAGGCCTTCACCAAGACCTTCGCCGGCGTGTCGCGCTACGACGCCCGCAACTACGACCTGGTGTGCAACGTGTCGCACATCGACCCCGACTCGATCGTCCGCTCGCTGGAGTATATCATCAAAGAAAGAAGCACACAATCCAATGGTTGACCTCCACAAGAAACCCAACCTTAGCATCATCGTGGCCATCGCGCAGAACGGCGCCATCGGCAAGGACAACGACCTGCTGTGGCACCTCTCGGGCGACCTCAAGCGATTCAAGCGGCTCACCACCGGGCACCCCGTCGTCATGGGGCGCAAGACGTGGGAGAGCCTGCCCAAGCGCCCGCTGCCCGGCCGGCAGAACATCGTGATGACCAACAACCCCGACTTCCGGGCCGACGGCGCCACGGTGGTGCATAGCATCAACGACCTCTTCAAGGTGCTGAAGGACTGCGACGACGAGGTCTTCGTCATGGGCGGCGCCGCCATCTACAAGGCCCTGCTGCCCTTCAGCCAGCGGCTCTACATCACGCGCGTCTACCGCGACTACGAGGCCGACGTCTACTTCCCCACCATCGACATGTCGGAGTTCAACCTCGTGGACCTCGGCGAGCCGATGCTGGACGAGGAGAGCGGCCTGGACTACGCCTACGAGGAATACGAGAGGAAATTCAGACTATGAACACCGTAAAGATCATCAATATCGGCGACGAGCTGCTGCTGGGGCAGGTCGTCAACACCAACGCCTCGACCATGAGTCGTATGCTTACCGAGGCGGGATTCGAGGTGGCTTGTGTCGAGGTGGTGGGCGACCGGCGCGACGACATCGAGCGAGCCCTCGACGACCACGCGGGCTACGACGTCGTGCTCATCACCGGCGGCCTGGGCCCCACCAAGGACGACATCACCAAGAAACTGCTCTGCGACTACTTCCACTCCGAGCTGGTGGAGAGCGAGGTGGCGCTGGAGAACGTGCGCCGCATCTTCGCTGTGCGCGGCTTCGAGCTTACGCCCGTCAACCGCGCCCAGGCCCTGGTGCCGAAGTGCTGCGAGGTACTCAACAACGACCTCGGCACCGCCCCCTGCATGTGGTTCGAACATGAAAACCGGGTGTTTGTCTCTTTGCCCGGCGTGCCCTTCGAGATGGAGTGGCTCATGGCGAACCGCGTCATTCCCAAGCTGCGGGAGACCTTCCGCACGGAGGTGATCATCAACAAGAACATCCTCACCCAAGGCATCGGCGAGAGCTTCCTCAGCGACCTCATCGAGCCCTGGGAGCTGGCGCTGCCCGAGTGCATCCGGCTGGCCTACCTGCCCGTGGCAGGCATGACAAAGCTGCGCCTGACGGCCCGTGGGCCGCAGGAGTCCAGCCTGCGGGAGGCTATCGACCATGCCGTCCGTGGCCTTTACCAGATTGCCGGCCAATACATCGTGGGCGAAGACTGCGAAACCCTGGCCGAGCTGGTGCACAAGACCCTTACGGAGCGCGGCCTATCGCTAGCCACCGCCGAGAGCTGCACCGGCGGCACCATTGCCAGCAGCCTGACGGCACAGGCCGGAGCCTCAGCCTACTTCAAGGGCGGCGTGGTGGCCTACAGTAACGAGGTGAAGGTGTGCGCCCTCGGCGTACAGCACAGCACACTGGAGGCCCACGGCGCCGTGAGCGAGGAGACGGCACGCGAAATGGTCGAAGGGGTTCGCACACGCCTCGGCTCCGACCTTGCCATCGCCACCACCGGCATCGCCGGCCCCGACGGAGGCACCCCTGAAAAACCCGTGGGCACGGTGTGGATCGCCGTAGCCAACGCCACACACACGGAGGCCCAGCTGCTGAGTTTCCCCGGCCGTCGACGCCAGCAGAACATCGACCGCACGGTCAACCAAGCCTTCTCAATGCTAATACACATAATATGCCAAAAGCACTGATCACCATACTGCTGCTCATCGTGAGCAACATCTTCATGACCTTCGCCTGGTACGGCAACCTGAAGCTCACCGAGATGAAGATCAACACCAGCTGGCCGCTGATACTCATCATCCTCACCTCGTGGGGCGTGGCCTTCTTCGAGTACTCGTTCATGATACCCGCCAACCGCATCGGCAGCCAGATCAACGGCGGTCCCTTCTCGCTGATGCAGCTGAAGATACTGGCCGAGTGCATCTC
>CAMHDJ010000065.1 GCA_946183915.1 uncultured Bacteroidales bacterium
CGGTTCTCGTTGTCGTCGGGCAGTTTGTTGTAGCGCCACAGCTGGTAGGGCAGGTAGAAGGTCTGGCCGACGCCCACCTCGCCACTGTCCATGCCGCGGTTGCCGAGGCTGTTGAGGGTCTGCTGCTCGTTGCCAATGGAGCTCGAGCGGCCCACGACAGCAAAGTTCTTCTCGTCGCGCACATAGTCGGGCGGACCGTACTGCAGGTAGACGCGCCCGAAGTCGGTCATGATGCCGCGGGTGCGCGGGTAGGAGAAGTGCTCCTGCACGTAGTCGATGCGCTCCTTGTACTTGAGCCACTCCGCCTCGGGAGCCATGGCGTTGCGCACCGACCAGAAGCGGTAGAGGAAGGCCTGCTTCTCCTCCAGGTTGCTCTGCCTGACGAGGGCGGAGGCGACACTCTTCTCGCTCTCGGAGGCGATGGGATAGAGGGCGTCGAGGTAGAGGTTGAGTTCGGCCTCGCTGTAGCGGCCCACGAAGGTGGTGGCGAAGTCGCTCACCTCGGGTGCTTTGACACCGGGGTTGGAGCGGAAGATGGGGAGCTTGGAGAAGAGCAGCGTGCGGTTGTCGCGGTCGCGCACCTCGCAGACCAGGTTGTAGTTGCCCGAGGGCAGCCAGCTGATGTCCATGCTGCCCACCACCGGGATCATCGGGGCCGAGGTCTTGCGGCTCATGTGCTCCTCGCTGATGCGGCGTCCCGTCTGCAGGTCCTCGATGTAGGCCACCGTCAGCAACTCGGCGCGCTCGTCGGCACCACTGCTGCGGCGATGCTGCATGTCGGTCCCGTTACTGAAGAGCTCGTGGTAGAAGTACTTGTCGATGTCGTAGATTTCGTAGTAGTAGCTGAGTCGGTCCACCTGTTCGGGGATGAAGTCGCTGACGTAGGGCTCCAAGTCGTAGCCTCCGCGCGAGAGCATGTTCTCATTCACAGTGGGCTTGATCGAAGCCAGCAGCTGGAGGCTGCTGAGCGTCGGCTGGCGACGGCCGAAGGAGATGTAGATCTTCTGGCTGAGGCTGACGGGTTCGGCGTCGCTACCCTTGTCGCGCAGCGTGATGTCCAGGTCGAAGATGCCGTCCGAAAGCGAGAAGCGCTGCACGTCGAGGAAACTGAAGTCGAGGTGTTCCAGGTCGGGCACCGTGGGACTGCTGAGGTCGTAGCGCTTGGCGAAGCAGACGGAATCCTGCTGGCGCACGACGAGCGACACCTCCACCTCGGCGCGGTAGCCGCCCTGAGGCGCGGGGGTGAAGTGCATGGTCCAGGCGTCGAACTGGAGGTAGGTCTCCACATAGGGCTGCGCCTTGTCCACGAGGAAGTAGCGCGAATAGCCGAAAAGCGCTTGCATCTGGGCCTGGGCAAAACCCGCGGCCGCAAGCAGCAGGGCTAGCAGGAGACTGGTCTTTTTCATATCTTTGTCGTTTTAGTTGTTATGTTTTTCATCTCATTCCGCACCCCTTACGAGATCGGCCAGCGGCGGTCGAGCCCGAAGCTCATCGGGCTCACCTTCAGCTGCGGGGCGAACTGGAGGCGCTTCCACTCGTTCTGGCGCGTCTTGCGGATGGCGAGGCGCACCGTGTCGCGGTCGTAGCCCTCCTCGACGATCTCGTCTTCGCACATACCCTCGTCGAGGTAGAGGTTGAGGATGGCGTCCAGCACCGCATAGTCGGGCAGCGAGTCGCTGTCCTTCTGGCCCGGCCGCAGCTCGGCGCTGGGCGCCTTGTCGATACTGTTCTGCGGTATGCGGATGCCGTTGCGATTGATCCACTCGCTGAGCTGGTAGACCTCGGTCTTGTAGAGGTCGCCGATGACGGCCAGGGCGCCGCACGAGTCGCCGTACAGCGTGCCGTAGCCCATGGCGGCCTCGCTCCGGTTGGTGGTGTTCAGCGCCAGGGCGCCGAACTTGTTGGCGTAGCTCATCACCAGCACGCCGCGGATGCGAGCCTGCAGGTTCTCCTCGGTGACGTCCTCGGCACGCCCGTCGAAGACCGGAGCCAGCGACTGGCGGAAGGCCTCGAAGAGGGGCGCTATGGCCACGATGTCGTAGGACATGCCCAGGTTGTTGGCCAGCTCGATGGCGTCGGCCACCGAGTGGTCGGTGCTGTACTGGCTCGGCATCAGCAGGCCGTGCACGTTCTCCGCGCCCAGGGCGTCGACCGCCAGGGTGGCCACGAGGGCCGAGTCGATGCCGCCGCTCAGGCCGAGGACGGCCCGCTGCAGCCCGTTCTTGCGGAAGTAGTCGCGCAGGCCGCACACCAGCGCCTCGTAGACCAGCTCCACGGCCTCCGGCTTCTCGTCGGCCTCGGTGTCCAGGCTCTGCATGTCCACCGTCCGGCACGCCTCCTGGAAGTAGGGCAGCTGCGCCAGCACCCCGCCCGCGGCGTTCATGGCCAGCGAGCCGCCGCCGTAGAGGTAGGGACCCTCGCCGCCCACGCGGTTCACGTAGACCAGCGACGCGTTCAGCGTCTCCACAATCTTGGTCATGCGGTAGCGGATGCGGTAGGGCCGCTGGTAGTCGAACACCTGGCTGCCGCAGCAGATCACCACGTCGGGCTGCTCCACGTAGCCCTTCGACAGCTCCTTCAGGTCCTCGTAGAAGCCGATGGCGAGGCGCTGGTCGTGGAAGTCGATCACCTGCACCCCCTCGCCGCGCACAAAGTACTTCTGCTCGTCGACCGTCAGATACTTCTTCGTCACCACCGCACGGATGGCGCCGTTCTGCACGAAGACCAGGGCATTGCAGAGCCCCTTGTCCTGCAGCTGCAGCGGCATACCCACCAGGAAGGCCCGGTGCTCCGACCGCGCCACCAGTTCCTGCAGCACGGCCTGCGCCGCCTTCTGCACGTCGGTGTAGCCCGCCGCCGCGAAGAGCGGTGCGCCACACACGGTGCACGCCGGAAACACGGTCAGCAGCGCCTCGCGCGAGGCCTCCGACTCCAGCTCGGCCACGATCCACTCCCGGTTCTCTTCCATCCGCAACGTGCGGACATCATGCTGAACGATATGTATTTTCATCGCGTATAGTCTCTATATTTTATTATCTTTTTTAGATTTTATAACGGCACCGGGGCCGGTTTAGTATGCGCCGGCGGGATTTTTTTGCACCTCGCCACCCCGTCGCCACCCCTCTCCTACCCCACTGATTCCCTATCTTCTACCTGATGGCTCCCTGATGACTCCCTGATGACTCTCTTAAAACCAGGGCAAAACCCTTGCCCTGTCAGCGTTTTGCGAGTTTTCCAGCATGGTTTGCACACTTGCGAAGTGCTAGAT
>CAMHDJ010000066.1 GCA_946183915.1 uncultured Bacteroidales bacterium
CATCAGGGAGTCATCAGGGAGCCATCAGGGAGCAGACAGGGTTTCAGGGGGGGCGAGAGGGGCGGATGAGAGGGTGGCGGTGAAATAAATTTTGCCATGTCGGCGAAAAGATGTAACTTTGCAGATTGATTTTTGTATAAATAAATATATAATTTTAATAGTTTCAAATCGTTATGGAAGAGATCAACGCTCAGGAGAAGCAGTTAAACTTTTTGGAGGAGATCATCGAGCAGGGCTTGAATGAGGGCAAGTACACCAGCATCCAGACCCGTTTTCCGCCGGAACCCAACGGCTACCTGCACATCGGCCACGCCAAGTCGATCTGCATTAATTTCGGACTGGCGAAGAAGTACGGCGGCAAGACCAACCTGCGTTTCGACGACACCAATCCCGTCAAGGAGGACACCGAATATGTCGACTCCATCCAGGAGGACATCCACTGGCTGGGCTTCGACTGGGCCGAGAAACACTACGCTTCCGACTACTTCGAGCAGCTCTACGAGTGGGCTGAGCTGTTGATACAGAAAGGTCTGGCCTATGTCGACGACCAGACGCTCGACGAGATCCGCGCCGGCCGCGGCACGGTGACCACGCCGGGCACGGACAGCCCCTACCGCAACCGTTCGGTGGAGGAGAACCTCGACCTCTTCCGCCGCATGCGCGCCGGCGAGTTTGCCGACGGCGCCAAGGTGCTGCGTGCCAAGATCAGCATGAGTCACCCGAACATGATGTTCCGCGACCCGATCATGTACCGCATCCTGCATGCCCACCACCACCGCACGGGCGACAAGTGGTGCATCTACCCCATGTACGACTACGCCCACGGCCAGAGCGACTCCATAGAGCATATCACACACAGTATCTGCACGCTGGAGTTCGACATCCACCGTCCGCTCTACGACTGGTTCATCGAGCAGCTGGGCATCTGGCCCTCGCACCAGTACGAGTTCGCCCGCCTGAACATCAACTACACCGTCATGTCCAAGCGCAAGCTGCTCCAGCTGGTCAAGGAGAACTACGTCAGCGGCTGGGACGACCCGCGCATGCCGACCATCTGCGGCTTCCGCCGCCGCGGCTACACGCCGGAGAGCATCCGCGCCTTCTGCGAGCGCATCGGCGTGGCCAAGCGTGACAACATCATCGACTACAGCCTGTTGGAGTTCTCGCTCCGCGAGCACCTGAACAAGGTGGCCCAGCGCCGCATGGCCGTTTTGGATCCGGTAAAGGTTATTATCGACAACTATCCTGAGGGGCAGACCGAGATGCTCACCGCCGTCAACAACCCCGAGTGCGCCGACGACGGCACGCGCGAGGTGCCCTTCGGCCGCGAGCTCTGGATCGAGCGCGAGGACTTCATGGAGGTGGCTCCCAAAAAATACTTCCGCATGGCTATCGGCCAGGAGGTGCGTCTGCGCTACGCCTACTTCGTTACGGCCCAGAGCGTTGAGAAGGACGCCGAGGGCAACATCAACTGCATCCACTGCACCTACGACCCGCTGACCCGCGGCGGCGACGCCCCCGACGGGCGCAAGGTGAAGGGCACCATCCACTGGGTGGCGGCCCACAGCGCCGTGGACGCCGAGGTGAGACTGTTTGACAGGTTGTTCGCCGTCGAGGCACCGGACGATGTCGAGGAGGGTCACACCTTCCTGGAGAACCTCAACCCCAATTCGCTGAAGGTGGTCACCGCCAAATGCGAGCCGGCCCTGGCCGAGTGGAAGGCGGAAAGCGGAAAGTGGAAAGACGGAATAGTCCGTTATCAATTTGAAAGAATGGGCTACTTCTGCACCGACCGCGACAGCACCGATGGCCACCCCGTCTTCAACCGCACCTGCACCCTGAAGGACAGCTGGGCGAAGATCAAATAGTTTAATGACAAAAAGGAATCTCTATTATGAATATATCATTCGATTGGCTTAAACAGTATGTGGATATTGAGGACATGACTCCTCAGGAGTTGGATGACCTGCTGACCTTCTCGGGTCTGGAGGTGGACAGCATGGAGAAGGTGGAATCGATCAAGGGCGGGCTGGAGCACGTGGTGATTGCCCAGGTGCTGACCTGCGAGCCGCACCCCGACAGCGACCACCTGCACCTGACCACCGTCGACGTGGGCGGCGAGCGTCCGCTGAACATCGTCTGCGGCGCCCCCAACGTGGCCGCCGGCCAAAAGGTGGTGTGCGCCCAGATCGGCACCAAGATTTATACTTCGGACACCGAATACTACGAGATCAAAAAGGGCAAGCTGCGCGGCGCCGTCAGCGAGGGTATGCTCTGCGCGGCCGACGAGCTGCAGCTGGGCTCCGACCACGCCGGCATCATGGTCCTGCCGGACGACGCTCCGGTGGGCATGCCTGCCAAGGAGTACTTCCACGTCGAGGACGACCATCTGCTCGAGGTGGCCATCACCGCCAACCGTATGGATGCCTGCTCGCACATCGGTGTGGCGCGCGACGTGGTGGCGGTCCGCAATACCCGCGAGGGGAAACAACTGAAGATCCGGTGGCCGGAAGTGGAAAGTGGAGAGTGGAAAGCGGAGAGTGACAAGGCCGTCCGCGTCACCGTGGAGGAACCGGAGCTCTGCCCGCGCTACACGGGTATCACGCTGCGTGGCGTCGAGGTGAAGGACAGCCCCGAGTGGCTGCAGAAACGCCTGCGCACCGTGGGCCTGCGTCCCATCAACAATATCGTCGACGTCACCAACTTCGTCATGATGGAGGTCGGTCAGCCGCTGCACGCCTTCGATGCCGACCGCATCGGTGGCGGCCATGTGATAGTGAAGCGCCTGCCGCAGGGCACCAAGTTCACCACCCTCGACGGTGTGGAGCGCGAGCTCGACGCCCGCGACCTGATGATATGCTGTGAATGTGGGAATGCGTTATCGCGTGAATGCGTGAGTGCTGACGCGCCAGCCACTAACACAATAACGCAATCAAGCAATAACACAATTCAGGCGGAGCCTATGTGCATCGCCGGTGTCTTCGGCGGTCAGAAGAGCGGTGTCACCCACGAGACCC
>CAMHDJ010000067.1 GCA_946183915.1 uncultured Bacteroidales bacterium
TTATTAACCCTAAAACATATAGAGACATGAAGAAGTACCAATGCACCGTATGCAAGTATGAGTATGACCCCGCCAAGGGCGATCCGACGCAGGGTATAGCCCCCGGCACGCCTTTCGAGGCGTTGCCCGCCGACTGGAAGTGCCCCCGCTGCAAGCAGGGCAAGGAGAAGTTCGCCCCGATGGAGGAGGCTCCGAAGGCTAACCCCTATGCTGGCACGCAGACCGAGAAGAACCTGATGGAGGCCTTTGCCGGCGAGAGCCAGGCCCGCAATAAGTACACCTACTTCGCCTCGAAGGCCAAGAAGGAAGGCTACGAGCAGATTGCCGCCCTCTTCCTGCAGACCGCCGAGAACGAGAAGGAGCATGCCAAGCTGTGGTTCAAGGAGCTGAACGGCATCGGCACCACTGCCGAGAACCTGCTGTCCGCCGCCGAGGGTGAGAACCACGAGTGGACGGACATGTACGAGGGCTTCGCCCGCACCGCCGAGGCCGAGGGCTTCCCGGAGCTGGCCGCCCGTTTCCGTGGCGTGGCCGCCATCGAGAAGCACCACGAGGAGCGCTACCGCGCCCTGCTCCACAACGTGGAGGCCCGCGAGGTCTTCGCCAAGAGCGAGGTGAAGGTGTGGGAGTGCCGCAACTGCGGCCACATCGTGGTGGGCACCCAGGCCCCGGAGGTTTGCCCCGTGTGCAACCATCCGCAGTCCTACTTCGAAATCAACAAGCAGAACTACTAAGACAACGGGGGCCTCGGCCCCCGTTTCTGTTTTCTGTCAATCTTTGTCATACTCCGTTTTCTCGCGCAGTTGGTCAATCGGGTTTTGCATAATCACCAAATTTGAATGTATTTGGTGAATGAATGATGCGACAGGCGTCAGTTCAGCTGCTCGGTAAGAAGGGGGACAATCTGCTTTCGGGAGTAGTTGTCCGGGGTGTAGCATACGCCTTCACGCAGCGAGGGACCAAAGATGGCCTCGGCGACGGCACGGGCGCCCTCACCGTAGTAGAGGAAGTAGAGACCGTTGTCGACGTATGGGGTCTCCTCGCGGTCATCGCTGGTGTTGGGTACCAGATTATCAATCTTGGCCACCATCATCTGGCGTCCCTGCTGCTGCATCAGCATGGGCATCACGGCCAGCATGCGATCGATGAAGGCATCCATCTCCGATGCTTTGCAGGCCAGGCTGCCGAAACCAAGCAGGTGGTCGTTGATGTCGTATTCCTTGTAGTCGGAGAGGAATATCTCGGCGTCGGTCATCCCCGAGTAGTCGTAGGCGGCATCGGCCATGGCGCGGTTGAGGCGGGCGGCCGAGTCGGCGCTGATGCCCAGCTGGGTGGTCAAGGCCAGCCACGCCGAGGTGTCGATGGCGCGCGTGGAGCTCTTGGAGAGGTTGCGTGTGTCGCTGATGATGCCGGCCAGCAGGATGCGGGCCGTCTCATCGTCGATAGCAATGCCCTCTTCGCGGTAGATTTCATAGATGATGGTGCCCGTCGAGCCCACCATTTCGCGACGCACGAAGGGTATGTTGGCATCGCGGATGTCGCCCTCCACATGGTGGTCGATTTTCTGCAGGATGACAGCCTGGCGCGCGCCGTTGACACACTGGGCATAGTCGGTGTGGTCGGTCAGGATGAGACGCGTCTGCGGTACCACGCTGTCCTTCAGAGCTGGCAATTCGATGCCGAACACCCGGGAGATATAATCTGTCTCGCGGTTCATCGGGCTCGACACCTTGGCCTCGCAGTTGTAACCCAGCTTGCGCATCAGCTTGGCGTAGGCCAGCGCCGAGGTGACGGCGTCAACGTCGGGGGTCTTGTGTCCGTAGATATAGCATGTGTCGGTTCCCCAATCCAGCTCGCTGAGCATCTGCTGGAAGGGCGTTTTCTCCTGCCTGGGGGTCTCCTTGTCGCTGCAGGACATGGTTACAACCGCCAGACTGCATAAGAGGATGGCTGCCGACATCCGTATGAAAGAGGTTCTCATTTTGGTTTATTTTACAATATAATTATTAGGTTTCAACCTTGCGGATCTGGGTGTCGCCAGGTATCTTTTTGCTGTACAAAGTGACTGCAAAGATACAAAAAAAAACCATACGGCGGAAATTATCGGTATATCGGCCAGACATATGTAGAAAAAATGTGTATCTTTGCACTCTCAACAACTAACAAAACGGATATGAGCAATACTGTTAAAGCAATGTTTGTCAACGGTAGTCCGAGGAAGAACTGGAATACCGCCAAGATGCTAGAAAGCGCTATACAGGGGGCCACGGAGGCCGGCGCAGAGTGCGAGATGGTGCATCTCTACGACATTAATTTCCATGGCTGCAAGAGCTGCTTCGCCTGCAAGCTGAAGAACAGCAAGACCAACGGCGTCTGCGCCATCAAGGACGACCTGCGGCCTGTGCTGGAGCGCGCCCGTCAGTGCGATGTGCTGGTGCTCGGCTCGCCGGTATACTACAGCTACCCCACGGGCGACCTGCGCTCGTTCATGGAGCGCCTGGCCTTCCCCGTCGGCACCTATATGTACGAGAACGGGAAGCCCGTCACGCTTCGCGACAAGGTGATACCCACGGCCATGATCTTCACCATGAACTGCCCGGAGGACTACATGAAGCAGATTGGCTATCCCACTTTATTGGAGGAGAACACCAAGGTGATGGCCAACATCTTCGGCTACAGCGAGACGCTCTATGCCTGCAACACCTACCAGTTCAACGACTACAGCCGCTACGACTTCAACCTCTTCAGCGAGGAGGACAAACGCTGCTACCGCGACGAACACTTTGCCACCGACCTGCAGAATGCCCGCGACCTGGGTCGCCGCCTGGTAGAGATGGCTAACAAACAGTGAACAAGCCATGCTCAAGATACAAGAAATAGAAGTGAAGTCGGTGATGTCGAAATCGAACTTGCCGGTGGCCGACTTCTCGGTGAACC